>DASQEB010000123.1:0-7094 GCA_035633875.1 Thermoanaerobaculia bacterium | reverse complement strand
ACCGCAGCCACTCCTCCAACCGCACCCGCTGGTCCGTGGACTCGTCCCGGTACTTCACGATGACCGGCGTGTAGAGCGACACCCCCCACTCGCTCCCCGCCCCTTTGGCGACCGCCCGGGAGCCGGGGACGACCACGGCGCCTTCGGGGATCACCAGCGGCGTCTCGCCCTCGGCGCGGTGGATCGTCTCCCGGACGAGATCGTAGACCGGGGTCGAGCCGGTCAGGATGGTGCCGGCGCCCAGCACGGCGCGGCGCTTGACCACCGTGCCCTCGTAGACGCCGCAATTGCCGCCGATCAGGACGTCGTCCTCCACGATCACGGGGAGAGCCCCGACCGGCTCCAGCACGCCGCCGAGTTGGGCGGCGGCCGAGAGGTGGACGCGCTCACCCACCTGGGCGCAGCTCCCCACCAGGGCATGGGAGTCCACGAGGGAGCCGTCCCCCACCCAGGCGCCCACGTTGATGTACATGGGCGGCATGCAGATGACGCCCCGGCCCAGGTAGACGCCATCGCGGATCGACGAGCCGCCGGGGACGATCCGGACTTCGGACGCCGCGTCCAGGGGCCGGACCGGATACGTCGACTTGTCGAAGAAAGGCAGGCGCGGCCCGGACGAATCGCCCACCGTCATGTCCACGATCGTGCCCATCTGGAAGCCCACGAGAATCCCCTGCTTGACCCAGGCGTTCACCCGCCAGCCGGTGGGAGACCCGGGATCAGGCTCGGCGGCGCGGACCTCCCCCCGGTTCAGAGCGGACTTGAACCTCGCGAAGAGGGCGCGGTGCTCGTCGCGGTACTCGGCCGGCGGCGCGGCGTAGAGCCTCTCGAGGTCGGTCCGGAGGTCCATGGCGCTCAATCCCCGAAAAGGGCTTCGCAGCTCTCCGCGTCAGGGGGGATGAGCCCGAGGTCCAGGAGGACCTTCTCGATCTTCTCCAGACTTTTCGGCTTGGGGGGGACGACGGGTAGCCGGTAGTTCGGCTCGATGAGGTTCATCAAGGCGAGCGCGGCCTTGACCGGACCGGGGTTCGACTCGATGAAGTTGATCTCCATCAGCGCGTGGAGACGGGACTGCATTTCCCGGGCCCCGGGGAAGTCCCCTTCGAGGCAAAGGGAGGTCAGCCGCGCCATGGCATAGGGGACCTCGTTCGAGACGACCGAGATGACCCCCACGCCGCCCAGAGCGATGAGCGGGAGCGTGACGGCATCGTCCCCCGAGAGCACGGCGAAGCTCGCGGGCACGCTCTGGAAGATCGCCGCCATCTGAGAGATGTTCCCCGACGCCTCCTTGACCCCGGTCACCGTGTCGATCTCCGCCAGACGGGCCAGGGTGGCCGCGTCCACGTTGGTCCCGGTGCGGCCGGGGACGTTGTAGACCACGATCGGGAGCCGGGTGGCCCGGGAGACCTCCAGGTAATGCCGGTAGAGCCCCTCGGACGTGGGCTTGTTGTAGTAGGGGGTGACCACGAGCAGGCCGTCCGCCCCGAGGCCCTCCAGGTCCCGCGCCAGCTCCACCACTGCCCGGGTGTCGTTTCCGCCGCACCCCGCGAGCACCGGGACCTTGCCCTTGGCCTCCTCCAGGGTGATCTCCACCACCCGCAGGTGCTCTTCCCGCGTCAGGGTGGGGTTCTCTCCGGTCGTCCCGCAGGGGACAAGGAAATGGATTCCGCCCTCGATCTGCCGGCGAACGAGCCGGCGCAGGCCCTCCTCGTCGAGCGACAGGTCGGAGCGGAACGGGGTCACCAGCGCGGTACCGCAACCTTGGAACATGCTTCTCTCCAGGCGAGCCGCGCGGGACCGATTCCCACACGGGCGCCATCATTCTATTTCTGTCTGTGGATGATCTCTTCCCAGATCTCGCTGAATTCGTACGTACCCTTCCGGCCGAGCACCCAGCGCGCGGCCCGGAGCGCCCCGTGAGCGAACCCGGCCCGGCTCCTTGCCCGATGCTCGAGGGTGATCGTATCAGCCTCTGCGTCAAAGCCGATCTGGTGGGTACCGGGGACCGCGCCGGCCCGGTTGCTCGCCACGTCCAAGGGCCGGCGCCAGCCCGCCCGCTCCATGGTCCGGCGGATCTCGAGAAGCGTGCCGGAGGGGGCGTCCTTCTTCCTCTTGTGATGGATCTCGTACAGCCAGGCGTCGTAGGACTCTTCCTCCGCGAGCAGCCGGGCCGCCATCTCGGCCAGGCGGTAGAAGACCTGGACCCCCACCGAGAAGTTGGCGCCGTGAACCAGGGCGCCGCCATTCCGCTCCACGGCCTCCCGCACCCGGGGGAGGTGCTCCCCCCAGCCGGTGGTGCCCACCACCATCGGGACGCCGAGGGCCGCGAGCCGCTCCACGCTTTCCGGCACGGCCGCCGGCACGGAGAAGTCCACCGCCACCTCGACACTCCGGACGCTCTCCGCCGTGAGGCCGGCGCCGCCCGCGTTCGACTTCCCGTCGAGGCGCAGCGTCACCTCGAAGCCGTGCTCCGGGGCGAGCTGCTCGACGAGCCGCCCCATCTTGCCGTAGCCCACCAGGGCGAGCCGGTTCACTCGACAACCTCCTCCGGCGAGCCGGGCAGGAGCCGTTCGTGAAGACGGGCGACGATCGCGGCCAGGTCGGTTTCGTCCGCCAGGAGGCGGACGCAGGGAGCGGCCCCTCCCGCCAGGACGAGCCGGGGCGCGAAGTCCCGGGCGGCTTCCAGGGTCCGCTCGACCAGCTCCGGACAGGTCGCGAGATCCTCGGAGACCAGGGAGATCACGGCCCGGCCCGGCCGCACCTCGAGGTCCGCCACCGGACCGGCGGCAGCCCTAAGGGCGGGACGGATCTCGGACAGCCGGTCCCCCCGGCTCAGGGCGAGGTCGATCCCCCTCTCCCCCTCGGCCCCGAGCACCACCAGGGCCGGCCGGAAGGTCTCGCAGACCCCGAACACCCGCGGCAGGAACCCGTCCGCCCCCTCCGGGCCCGGGAGACGGGCCGAGATCAGATGCTCGTCCACGCGGCAGGCGATGGACTTGATCGTCGGCGGAGCGTCCGGACTGCGCCGCCCGATGAGCGTCCCCTCGGCCTCGGGACATCGGGAGTTGAGGATGCGGATGCAGACGTCGGCCCGGCTCGCGGGTCCGAGCGTGCCGTAGTGGGGCTTCTTCGCCCCGGAGCAGGCGAGCTCCAGCGCCTCGGCGAAGGAGAGGGTGCGGATGCGCCGCGCCCCCGGATACAGGCGCGGATCGGCAGTCATCATCCCGTCCACATCCGTCCAGATCAGCACCTCGTCGGCTCCCAGGGCCGCGCCCACGATGGCTGCCGAGAAGTCCGACCCCTCCCGGCCGAGAGTGGTGGGCACGCCTTGCAGGGTGGCGCCCACGTACCCGCCGATCACCGGGACGGCCCCCCGCTCCAGGACGGGCGGGACCATCTCCCGCAGGCGGGCCTCGGTTGGGCCGTACAGAGGTCTCGCGCGGGTGAACTCGTGGTCGGTGACGATCGCCCGCCGGCAGTCGATCCACGCCGCCTCGATCCCTTCCGCGCACAGGGCGGAGGTGAGAATGGCGCTCGCCAGGAGCTCGCCGTACCCTGCCACGGCGTCGGCCGCGCGCGGCGTGAGCGCCCGGGTGGCCGCAGCCTCCCGAAGATGGGCCTCCAGCTCTGCGAACCAGGGACCGAGCCGGCCTTCGAGCGCCGGCCGGTCCGCCGGGGCCACGGCCTCTTTCACAACACCCCGGTGGAACGCCTCCAGGTCTTTCAAAATCGCGAGCGCTCGCGGCAGATCCCCGGCTGCGGCGGCCTCGGCGCTCTCCAGGAGATGCCGGGTCGTCTTCCCCATGGCCGAGATCACCACCAGGGGCCGATGCTCCAGGCGCTCCCGAACGATCCCCGCCACCCGCTCGATGGCCGCCGGGGTGTCCACCGAGCTGCCACCGAACTTCATGACGATCATGCCCTCACCCCCTGGCCCCCTCTCCCAGCCTCCCGCCCTCCTTCCGGGAGAGGGGGATCACAGCAATCCCTCGCTCTTCATCAGCTCGGCGTTGAGCACCGCCGCCCCGGCCGCGCCGCGCAGCACGATGTGGGAGAGGGCCACGAACCGCGGATGGAGGACGGTGCTGTCGCGCACCCGGCCCACGGCCGTGGCCAGGCCGCGTTCCAGGTTCGCATCTTTCCGCGGCTGGGGCCGATCCTGGGCCTCCAGGACGTGGATCGGCTGGCGCGGCGCCGACGGGAGGTCCCGCTCCTGCGGGAGCCCCCGGAACGAGGTGAGGGCCGCCAGGAGGTCCTCCCGGGACGGTCTGTTTTCAAACTCCACGGAGACCGTCACCAGGTGGCCGTCGATGGACGGCACCCGGTTGCACGAGGCGCTCACCGCGAGCGGCAGGGGCTCGATCCGGTCTCCCGCGAGGAAGCCCAAAATCTTCGGCGTCTCCGTCTCCACCTTCCGCTCCTCGTCCCCTCCGATATAAGGGATGACGTTGCCCAGGATATCCAGGGACGGCACCCCGGGATACCCCGCTCCGGAGACCGCCTGGAACGAGGTGACCATCACCCTCTTCAGCCCGAGGGGCTTCCACGCCGCGAGCGGCACCACCAGCACCACGGCCGCGCAGTTGGGATTGGTCACGATGGCGCCCTCCCACCCCCGCTCCCGCCGCTGCACAGGCAGGAGCCCGAGGTGGTCCGGGTTGATCTCCGGCACCAGCAGCGGCACGTCCGGCGCCAGCCGAAAATGGCTGGAGTTCGAGACCACGATGTGGCCGGCCTCGGCGAACGTTTTTTCGATCTCCCCGGCGAGGCTCGAGGACATGGAGGAGAACACGAGCTTCGGTCCCTTGCCGGGCACCGCCTCCTCCACCGTCCGGTCCGCCACCCCGGCGGGCGGCGCCCCGTCGAGCTGCCAGGCGGTCGCCTCGCGGTACGGCTTGCCGGCGCTCCGGTCGCTCGCTGCCAGCCACGTCACACGGAACCAGGGGTGGCTCTCGAGCAGTTGCACGAAGCGCTGCCCGACCGTCCCCGTGGCTCCCAGGATACCGACCTCGATCTTCTCCATGGCGTCTCCCGCAACGAGCGCACAGTTTACCCGGTTCCCGGCGCCTCAGCCGGCGCCCTTGAGCAACATCCGGACCATCCTCTTATAGAGGACCACCGCCTCGGCGAGCTCCGCCTTGCCGACCCGCTCCTCGGGAGTGTGGGCCACGTGGATCGTCCCCGGCCCCAGCAGGAACGGCTCGCCCCAGCGGGTGAGCCGGGGGACGTCGGTGGTGTAGCGCACAACCGTGGTCTCGAACCCCGGCAGGGAGCCCAGGCGCACCGCGGGCGTCTCCCGGACCTCGGCCACCCGGACGCCCGGCACCTCACCCACGGCGGCGAGGAGGTCCCGGCGCAACGCGTCCGTCTCCCCCACCGTCCGGACCATCACCTCGGCCCGCGCGTGGTCCGCCACCACGTTGGACGCCCGGCCGCCGGCGATCGTGCCTACGTTGACCGTCGTCTCCCCGAGCACCGGGTCGGTCGGCAGCGGCACGGTCCGGAGCCGAGCCAGGGCTTCCACGAGCCTGTCGATGGCGTTCTCCCCCAGCTCCGGATACGCCGAGTGGGCCGCCCGGCCCTCCGCCTCCACGGCCAGGTAGAGCGCCCCCTTCGATCCCAGGGCCAGCCGGTTCTCCGTGGGCTCGCCGTTGACGAGGAACCGCGAGCCCCGGGGGTTCCGGTTCGCCACCTGCGCGCCGAGGCTGTCCGTCTCCTCCCCCACCACGAACAGCAGTCCGAAGCCATACACCCGCTCCGCCCGCAGCTCCTCGGCTGCCCGGATCATCGCCGCGATCGTTCCCTTGGTGTCGCAGGCCCCCCGGCCGTGGACATGCTCCCCGTCCTCGGACGAGGGGATGAACGGCGGGACCGTGTCCATGTGGGTGGACAGCACGACCGTGGGAGTCCCCCACGAGGCGAGCACGTTGAACCGCTCCCCCTCGACGGGCATGCGCTCGACCTCGCCGGCCGTCCGCTGAGCCAGGACGCGCAGGTGCTCGACGAGGAACTCGCCGATCCGCGCCTCCCGGCCGGTCGTCGAATCGATGTCGATCAGGGTGCGGGCGAGGGAGGTGAGGTTCATGGGTGGGCGGGAAGAGCCCGGCCATTATAGAGCCCTCCAGGGCTCCGTTCGGGTAGCCCAGGGTGGAAGCCCTGGGCGGAGGGAGGTCTTCATCCTCGGACATCCGGCTCCCCTCCCCCGCCCGGGGCTTCCGCTTCCGCCCCGGGCTAGCCAAACACCGCCCCGAAGGGGCGGTTCCGTTGCCGGGCTCCGCCGGGTATAAGATCCCCCCATGATCCAGATCGACCTTGCAGGCAAACGCGGCCTCGTGATGGGGGTCGCCAACGCGCGGAGCCTCGGGTGGGCCATCGCGGAGAGGCTGCGGGAAGCCGGGGCGGAGCTGGCCTTCAGCTATCAGGGGGAGCGGCTGAAGGACGAGCTCGAGAAGCTCACGGCCGGAACGGGTGCCCACCTCGCTCAGTGCGACGTCACCCGGGACGAGGACCTCCAGGCGCTGTTCTCCGGTTTGAAGGAGAGCTGGGGGAGCCTCGACTTCGTCGTCCATTCCATCGCCTTCGCGCCCCGGTCCGCGATGGACGGCCGGTTCATCGAGACCACCCGGGAGGACTGGAAGACGGCCCTGGACATCTCCTCCTACTCCCTCGTGGCGGTCGCCCGGCACGCCGAGCCGCTCCTCAACGAGGGAGGCGGGATGGTCACCCTCACCTACTACGCCTCCGAAAAGGTGGTGCCCAAGTACAACGTCATGGGCATCGCCAAGAGCGCTCTCGAAGCGAGCGTCCGCTACCTGGCCTACGAGCTGGGCAAGAAGGGCGTGCGCGTCAACGCCGTCTCCGCCGGCCCGGTGCGCACCGTGGCCGCCCGGAGCATCCCCGGGTTCATGAAGATGTACAGCAAGGTGAGCGGGATCGCCCCTCTCGGGCGCAACGTCACCCACGAGGAGGTCGGCAACCTGGGCCTCTTCCTCCTCTCCCCCCTCGCGAGCGGCATCACCGGCGAGACCGTCTACGTCGACGCCGGCTACCACGTGATGGGGATGGAGCTGGGCGAGGAGTAGGGGCGGGCCGGG
>DASQEB010000122.1:0-9463 GCA_035633875.1 Thermoanaerobaculia bacterium | reverse complement strand
TGATGGGCGGAGACGATTAGGCCAGCCAGGGTTTCCACCTGGGCTGACCGGATTCGCCCCCAGGGGGCGACGTTCGTCGAGCCCGGGGCGGAAGCCCCGGGCGGCGAGGCCGGGATTTGATGCCGGGTGTTCGATGCCGGGGTTCAATGCCCGGGAGTTGATGCCGGTGTTCGATGCCGGGCGTTCTCCGCGTCCTGCCCCGCCGCCCCCGCCCAGGGCTTCCGCCCTGGGCTGACCGAATTTCGCCCCAGGGGGCGATGTGGGTTGAGCCCAGGGTGGGAACCCTGGGCGAACAACCCTGGACTGATGGAAATCCTGGGTCTTGGGGATGCCGGCCTACCCGACCGGGGCTTCGATCTTCAACATCCGCGCCCAGGCCTGGCGGAGGTTCTCGGGGAGATCGAGGGTGGGGAAGCTCTCCTTGACCTCCTCGCGGCTCACGAAGGTCCAGATGTCATCCCACTGGGCGTAGCGGAGCAGGTGGGAGATGACCCAGGCGCGCTGTTCCCTGGTCCCCTGGCGCAGCAGATGCCGTGCCTCCTCGGCGGTGACCTTTCGATCAGGGAAGAAGTAGAGGGAGTCCGTACGTTCAAGACTTTCGCGGCTGCGACCCGGGCCTTGCATGCCCCTCAGTATAGCGGTCCCGGCCGGTTTCGTCACCCGCGGAGTCCCTCTTGACCGCGGTTCGTCGCTCCGCTAGATTCTCTCTGCTCGAAACGTACGAGCGGGCATAACTCAGTTGGTAGAGTGCAAGCTTCCCAAGCTTGATGTCGCGGGTTCGAGTCCCGTTGCCCGCTCCAACCGTTCTTCCTATCCGGGCGGCGGCGCCTCGCGCCGGCCGCCCTCGTTAACGTCAAGGGATAGATCAAGTCCGCGTGCCCGCACGAGGCCGGGCGATCCTGGGGGGAGCATGTCGATTTTTCGCCGCGAAAACGTCCCTGCCTCCCCTGGCTCGTCCGGCGGGTCCTCCGATTCCTCCCACTCCCAGAAACGCCGCCTCACTCACATCGCCCCCGGCACCCGGGTCCAGGGGACCTTCACCGGTCCCACCGAGCTCCTGGTCGAGGGGGAGGTCGCGGGCGAGATCCGGGTGGATGCCCTGGTGATGATCGGCGGCGACGGCGTGGTGGAGGGGCCGATCACCGCCCCTGTGGTCCGCGTCGGCGGCCGGGTGGTCGGGGATGTGCACGCCTCCGACCGGGTGGAGGTCGCGGCCTCGGGCGTCCTCGAAGGGAACATCGCCGCACCCCGGGTGGTCATCGCGGAAGGGGCTTTCTTCACGGGCAAAGTGGAGATGACGGGCGACAAGGCCCGGGACCGCCGTCCGAATCCAAAGGGTGGGGGAGAGACCAACGTCAACGCCAAGGCTGCGGCCGAGGGGAAATCCTAACGTGATCATCGGCATTCCCAAGGAAGTCAAGGACCACGAGTACAGGGTCGGAATGATCCCGGCCGGCGCCCACGCCCTCGTCGCGGCGGGGCACCAGGTCTTGGTGCAGGAGGGAGCGGGGCTGGGCAGCGGCATCCCGAACGAGGACTACGCCCAGGCTGGAGCCGAGTTGGTGCCGGATGCCCAGACCGTCTACGGCCGGGCCGAGATGGTGGTCAAGGTCAAGGAGCCGGTCCCCTCCGAGTACCCGCTGCTCCGTCGCGGCCAGACGCTTTTCACCTATCTCCATCTGGCGCCGCTGCCTGAGCTGACGAACGTGCTCCTGGAGCGCGAGGTCACCGGCATCGCCTACGAGACCATCGAGGACCGCCAGGGCCGCCTGCCCCTCCTCACCCCCATGTCCGAGGTGGCCGGCCGGATGGCGGTCCAGATCGGCGCGAGCTTCCTCCAGAAGGCTGCCGGCGGCCGCGGGACCCTTCTCGCCGGCGTGCCCGGCGTGCCCGCCGGAGACGTGGTCGTCCTCGGCGGCGGCGTGGTGGGCCTGAACGCCATCAAGATGGCCTTCGGCCTCGGCGCCAGCGTCACCGTCCTCGACACGAGCCTCGACCGCCTGCGGGAGATCGACGACCTCTTCCACGGCGCCGTCACCACCCTGGCGAGCAACCAGTACAACCTGCGCAACTCCCTGCGCCGCGCCGACCTCTTCATTGGCGCTGTGCTGATCCCCGGTCGGTCGGCCCCGAAGCTGGTCACCCGGGAGATGCTCAGCCTCATGAAGGAGGGCGCGGTGGTGGTGGACGTGGCCGTGGACCAGGGTGGCTGCTTCGAGACCACCCACCCCACGACCCACTCGAACCCCACCTACGTCATCGACGGAGTCGTCCACTACTGCGTCGCGAACATGCCCGGAGCGGTCCCCCGCACCTCAACCTTTGCCCTCAACAATGCCACGCTCCCCTACGCCCTGGCCCTGGCCAAGAAGGGCGTGCTGCTGGCCATCCACGAAGACCCCGGCCTGCTCCCGGGGGTGAACACCTTCCGCGGCCACATCACCTCCCAAGCCGTGGCCGATTCCCAGCAACGGCCCTTCGTGCCTTTCCACCAGTTGATGTAGCGAGGGGGCGGGATGCGATCCGCGGACCTGGAGGTCCGCGGGGGCGAAGGACCTACTCCGCTGCTGCCTCCTGGCAGCCCAGGAGGATCTTGTTGGTGATCACCCAAGACTCCTTGCCGCCGCAGATGTCGACGGACTCGACGACGCATTCGTCACCGTCCTCGTCGACGAGCATCACGTCGTAGGTGTCGCAGGGGATGCTGCGCAACTCGAAGCTCTCATCGGTGCCAATCACATCCTCCCCGAGCTGATCCGGACCCCACTCCTCGTCCTCCGAGGACGACAGATAGAACTCGTCGATCTGCCAGTCCGACTTGTTGATCACCTTGACCGTGGCCTTCTTCCCTCCTGCCCAGACCTCGCCGGGGAACCCGATACAGACGAGCAGGGCAACGCCGGCCAGAGCAACAGCGACTCTCTTCATAAAGATCTCCTCTCGAAGGTGTAGCCGCTATCTTAGCACAGAGCTGACGAGCGCCTGGAGCAACTCGGCCTCTGGCGATGAGAAACGGTGATTTTGATTTTCATCGAGGCCGACTGGCTGGGGAGGTGAGGGCCCGGGTGGGGGGACTCGGCCGCAGTCTGACAAAGTAGAAGTAAGGAATTTATTCCAGCACGATCTCCGTCCTCCCGCCCGTGGTGGTGGCCGTCCCCTCCCAGGAGCGACCGTCGGCGGCGGCGACCCGGACCGTCCAGGTGCCGGGAGGGACGTCATCCAGAAAAAAACTGCCTCCGCGGTGGGACATCCCGGCGATCGTCAGAACGGCCCCGAAGCTCACCAGGCGGAGCGGCTGGCCTCCGGGGTCCACGATGGTGAGGGTCGCGGCCGTGCGGTCACCCTCCAGGGCGGGCACGCGGACCGCGAGATGGGAGCCGGGAGGAAGAGTGAGCCGGACGGGGTCGCCGGGGATGGTGACGTCCAAAGACACCGTCGCCGACCCGGCCGCCGAGACGAAGAGGCGGAAGTTGCCGGCCGGAGCGCTGCCGATCCGCACCCGGCCGCCCTCGCCCGTCTCGTAGGAGTCCCCCACCACGGTCCGCCCCGCGGCGTCCTGCAGGGCGGCGAAGATCCTCGCCGGCGGGTTGCCCGTGGCGGCCAGGACCTCCAGAACGAGACCAGCGCCGGGGGAGAGGGAGAGGCGCACGCCCTCAACATCGCTCCCCGGCCGCACCTCGACCGTGGTCTCGGCAGGAGCGTAGCCGTCCTTGCGGGCGACCGCGCGCCACGTGCCTTCGGGAACCTGGCTCACGGTGAAGGCGCCGCTCTGGTCGCTCGTCGCCCCGAGCCGCGTCCCCCCCTCGGCGGGCACAGACTCCAGGGAGATGACGGCTCCGGCCACCGGCGAGGAATCGGTCGCGTCGATTACCCGGCCGCTCACCCACTGGTTCGGAAGCTCGATCACGATCTCCCGGTCCGTGGAGAGATCCACCTGCTCCTGGTGATGCCCGTTGCTCCGGGGGTTGAACAGATAAAGGGTGTACCGTCCCGGCTCCAGCCCCTCGAGGCGGAACTCCCCCCGGTCGCCGGTCGTGCCGTTGCTGGAGTCGTCGATGTCCTTCCCGGCCGCGAGGATGTTCAGGCCGGATACCGGCTCGCCGCCCCGGAGGACGCTCCCCGAGAGCGTGAGACCGCCCGTGAAATCGAGGTCGAGGGTCACCTCTGAAGCCCCTTCGGGAACGGTGATCCTTTTGACGGTCGAGGCCCCACCGGACTCGGCCCCCACCGTCCACTCGCCGGGCGTGATGCCGCGGATTTCGTACTTCCCTTCGAAGTCCACCCGCCCCTGGCGTGCCTCTTCAAAGGTTCCGGGGGAGACGATGCGGGACGCGGCTACGTAGACCCCCGCGAGGCGCTCGAACGAGAGCCCGAGAATCCTGCCGCGGAGGACCCCGCCGGTGGCGAGCCGCAGCTCCAGGCCCTCGACCGGCGCTCCGGCCACGTGCACCCGCTCCTGCGGCCCGGCCGGCACATACCCGTCCTTCGCTGCCCGGACGGCGTAGGTGCTGGGCTCGATGGAAGAGAACCGGAAGGCCCCGTCCACCCCGCTCGCCGCCTCTTGAGGGCACGCGGAAATTCGCCCAGCCCCGGGGCCAGGCTGAGGACCACCCGGGCGCCCTCCACGGGCCGGCCCTCCGCGTCCACGACCCGGCCCGTCACGGGGAAGCCCTGGCCGAGCTGGAGATCGAGCCGGTTCTCGCCGGGCCGCACGTCCAGGTCCTTGACCGCCCTCTGGAGCTCGGGGTGGCTCGCGGCAATGGAGCGCCGGCCCTCGGGGATTCCCTCCAGGCGGTACCGGCCCTCGCCATCCGCCTTCACCTCCGGAGCGGCGAGGGAGTGGAAGCGATTTCCGCTGGGCGCCAGGAGCGCCCGCACCTCGGCGCCGGGCACCGGCGCGCCGTCCGGGCCGAGAACCCTTCCGGTCACGACCGCGCCCTTGCGTAGAACGATCCGGAGGTCCTCCACCTCCTGCCCGGCGGCGGCCTCGATCCGCATCTCCTTGGGGAGATAGCCGTCGGCGGTGGCCCGGATGTCGATCTCTCCGGGCCCCTTTCTCATCTCGAAGCGCCCCTGGTCATCCGTCGGAATCCCCGAACCGCTCCCCTCCCGGAAGAAGTAGACCCAGGCTCCGGAGATCGGCTTGCCATCCTCCCGGACCACGCGGCCGGTGATGCGGACGGCCGGCGTGAGCACGAGGCGGACCGGTCCGGGCGGGGGCACCTCGACCACCGTGGGCTGCGCGACGTGGCCCTGCTTCCAGCCCTGGAGCTCGACCCGCTGGCCCTCCCGCAGCCCGGTGATCGTGAACCGGCCGTCCAGTCCGCTCTTCGGAACCTCGTCCCGGGAGGAGTGGAGGAGCCGTCCGGGGAGCGCATCCAGGGGAAGGACCTGGACGTCCGCCCCTGCGACCGGCTTCCCCGTGGAATCCACCACCGTGCCCTCGACCGTCACCCCGGGCGGGAGGATCACCGTGCCCAGGTCCACCGCAGCGCCGCCCTCCAGGGGAAGCCCCCGGACCACCACGGGCGGGTACCCCTGCGCCCGCGCCTCCAGGTCGAACCGGCCCGCCGGCAGCCTGCGGATCTCGAAGCGGCCCGCGGTATCGGTGGTGGCTTCGAAGCCCGAGCCGTCTCGTTCCCGCCAGGAGATCCGCCTCAGGTCTGTCGCATCGGGGACGGGCTCGAGCCTCACCGTCGCTCCGGCGACCGGCTGCTCGCGGGCGTTCACCACCCGGCCGAAGGCGGCGTGCCCCCGCCCGAGGACGATCCGCACGTCCTTCCGCGCCGTCCGCGGCTCCAGCGCCAGGATTTCGGCCGAGGCCGACGCGAAGTCCGGATGCCTGGCCTTCACGTCGTAGGACGCGCCGGCGGGGAGGCGGAGACGGAAGAGACCCTGGGAGTCGCTGTGCGCCGAGGGCACGCGGTGCCAGCCGAACGTCACACCCCCGTGATCCCGCCTGGGGAGGAACTGGAGCGCCGCCCCGGGGACCGGCCTCCCCCCGGCTTCTACCACGGCGCCGCTCACCACCGACGCCGGATGAAGGACGAAGGCCGGTGCGGCCGGACCTTGCACCTCCTCCGAGACGGGCACATGCTCCGGCGAGACCGCCTGGAGAGACTGCCGGTGCGGACCCCGCCCGGGGAGGACCGTGTACGCGCCCCGTGCGTCCGTCCGCACGAAGACCGCGGGATCGCTCTCGGGCCAGACGAACGCTCCCGCCACCGGCTCCCGGCTCGCCGTCGACGACGCTGCCGCTCAGGGGCCGGGGTAGGGGAGGAAGGATCACCCGCACGGGCTCCGGCGGGTTCGGCGGGAGCGGCACCGCGACTCCGCGGCCGTCACCGGTCTTGAGCCCCACCGACGCCTCCTTCCCGCACGGAACCACCACGGCGAGTCGCCCGGCCGCGTTCGAGGCATCCCGAGCCCCTCCGCCGTCCAGGGCCACGACTCCTTCCAGCGGCCGCCGCCGGTCGTCGAGGACCTCCAGGACCCGCTCGCATCCCGGCTCCAGGCTCACCCGGAAGGAACGCTGCCGCCCATCTCCCGCCACCACTCCTGGCAGGAAGCCCGGGGCCACGGCCGCGACCGTCACCCGCTCCCCCCGGGCCACCTCGGCCACGGCTTTCCCGTCCGTTCCCGTCACCGCCGTCCCGCTCGCCGGAGACCAGGCTTCGGCGGATGGATCGAAGGCCCCGGGGCGTGGAGGCTCCTGGTGCGACGTGATCCACAGCCGGGCGCCGGCCACCGGCTGCCCCTTCGAGCCCACCACCCGCACCTCGAGGTCCGTGGCCGCCGGGAGCCGCACCGGCGGCAGCTCTCCGGGTTCCATCAGGGGCACCAGGGTGTGCTGCCGGGACGCGTGGCCGGGGGCCGCCACGATCACCTGCCACATCCCCGCCTCGGGCGCCAGGATCCGGAAACGCCCCTGAGCATCGCTCGACGCCTGGGCCACCGCCTCGGGATGGGAGCGCTGCGAGAGCTCCAGCTTCCACCTCTGGATCCGGCTCGGCAAGGGAACGAGCCGCACGCTCGCCCCCTGGACCGGTCTGCCGGCGGAATCCAGGACCCGCCCGCCGACAGGGATGCCGGCGTTCGCGGCCGCTGCAAGCACGAGCCAGAGCAGGGCTATCGAGGCCAGTCGTCTCGTGGCGATCCTCCAATCCATCCCAAACGGCGTGTCGGTCTCTTCGAAATCATTTCAAGAAGCCGGATTTTACAACTTCCATTCATCCATCCCCGCCTCGACGGCGCTTCCCAGGGCGGCCGCATCCCGGCTCGGTCGAGACCGCGGCCGCCGTCGGCGTCCCGCCGGCTTACTATTCACTCCTCAGTTAGCCAGGCCGGCGGGACGCCTGCGCTCCCAGTCGGCTCTCGACCGGCCACTTTTGCTGTGACGGAGCACTAGCGATGCCCCCCGCGGATCCTCTGGAAAACCTCCGGCGGCTGTGCCTCGCCCTGCCGGAGACCACCGAACGGTTGAGCCACGGCGAGCCCACGTGGTTCGTGCGCGGCAAGAAGACCTTCGTCACCTACGCCAACCACCACCACGACGACCGTCTGGCCTTCTGGTGCGCCGCGCCGGACGGGGCCCAGGAGGCCCTCGTCGCCTCGGACCCCGGCCGGTTCTTCGTGCCGCCCTACGTGGGACACCGCGGCTGGCTCGGCGTCTATCTGGACGTGCCGGTCGACTGGGACGAGATCGCCGATCTGGTCGTGGCTGCCTACCGGATGGTCGCCCCGAAGCGATTGGTCGCCGAGCTGGACGCCTGCTCCTGAGGCGACAAGCCTCCTCAGCACCAGCAGGTGGTGTCGGGACCCAGACGGGTGTAGGTGCAGTCCTTGTTGTCGCTGGAGATGATGCTGCCCCCTTGGACCTGCTCCAGGTCCCGCGGCTCCAGGTGCGCGACGGTTTCCCTGCACAGCGCCAGCTTCTTCGCCTTCATTTTTTTCATGAGGGGTCCTCCTTGGTGGGCCGGGAGATCGGTCGCCCGGACCGGTTTGGGCTCCCGGTGTCAGGGAGCCCTCGATCAAGGAGGTGCGGCCATCTCCAGGGGGTGAGACACGGGCGTCCCGTGAAGGCTCAGCCGGCCGTCCCCTCCGGCCGTTCCCGCGTGTAGAGCGTCTGCTGGCGCTGCCGCCCTTTCTGCACGACGTGGATCTGCCGCCGGGAGGCCATGCGCCGCAGGACGACGGAGACCTGCCGCGGATCGACCGGCTCGCGCAGGCGGTCCCCGAACAGGCGGTTGACCTCCGCAGTCACCTTTGAGATGCCGAAGGGCTCGAACAGCCCCAGGCGCTCGAGCGCGCTCGCCACCATGCGGGGCAGGGAGATCCGGGGCGCGCGGGTACCGGAGGGAGCGGTCCGGGGCGGCGAGTCCGGGTGGTTGACCAGGTCGGTCACGGCGGCGGCGGTGGCCCGGAAGCTCTCCAGGCTGGCAGCGATCCGTTCGCTCTCGGCGGCGTGATGGGCGCGCCGCTCGCGGTGGAAAGCCTCCTGCTCGGCGTGGAACGCCTCCCGCTGGCGGTGCTGGGCGAGCTGGCTTTCCAGACGGCCGATGATGTCCGGGACGGACAGAAGATTGCTCATTCTCCCTCCAGATTCTTCCTGGTATGCGGCATCGCCGCGTTCAACGCGCTCCGGCACCGGAATGGCGCCCGCGGACCCGGGCCGCTTTGCATCATCGAGGTCCTTCTCTCCTCCCCATCCGGCGCACCACGGAACAAATCAGCCTGTTTTTGCAGCAATTTCACGTAAAGATGCCGCACAACCGGTTTGTTTTGCGTCAGGCACCACTGGCATTCTAGCATGGTGCTGGTGTTTTGCGGCCTTGCAAGGAGAAGATGACGCAAAACATCGGAGTCATGCAGCACCCAATGGAGGATAAGCGGCAAATCAGACCTGGAGTGACCCATAGCATCGACGTTGTGCGTCATGTTAAGACATCTATGCGGTCGATCAACGTGCACATGCTGCGTATCATTCCATGACGGACGGCGACGAATCCTGCTATGCGGCAGATTCGGGATGTTATGCGTCGTCTTACCGGATTTTTGCGGCGGGGTCAGGGAAGGGCTTTCGGAAACTTTTCGCCGGTCACCTGCTCCCAGAGCTCCCGGATGTCGACGGGCACGGGAGCTTCGAAGTCCATGGGCCTGGCCGTCGTGGGATGAGAGAGGCGGAGCCTCCATGCGTGGAGGGCGGGGCGGGGGAAGTCGCGGAGGGGGGCCTGGACGGGACGGAGCAGACCGCGCCAGCGGGCTTCGCCGTACGTGGGATCTCCCACGAGCGGATGGCCGAGGTGCTTCAAGTGGACGCGGATCTGGTGGGTGCGGCCCGTGCCCAGATCGAGCTCGAGGAGCGAGATGCCGGACCGGGCGGCGAGGGCGCGATAGCCCGTGCGCGCGGGCCGGCCTCCGGAGGTGACCGCCATCTCCTTGCGCCGCAGGGGATGCCGGCCGA
>DASQEB010000121.1:0-5588 GCA_035633875.1 Thermoanaerobaculia bacterium | reverse complement strand
TGGCGGTCGTCAGGTCCAGCTTTCCCCGAACGATCTGCTTCCAGAGGGCGTTGGTAACCTCCAAAAGCAGCAGGTCGGGGGCATCGCACTGAAGGTCTTCCCGCCTCAGCCGAGCTGCTGCCTCCGCCAGTGGCTCGGGGAGAAACCACTTGACCACGACGCTGGCGTCAATGACGTAGGCGGTCAACGGTCGCGGTCCTCACGGATCAGATCGGCACTGTCGCTGAAAGAGCGCCCGGCAAGGCTCTGCCGAATTTGATCAACTCTGGACCAGAACGGACCCCATCCAGAGCCCAGTGCCTGATCCAGAAGCCTGCGCGCCTCTTCTTCGACGGTAACGCCTTCCCTTTGGGCTCGCTCGAGAAGGCGGCGGGCCATCTGATCATCGAGGTGGAGAGTCAAACCTTCGGCCATTGAGTCCTCCTTGGGGGAAATCGTAGCAGGGCCGACGCCGAACAGGGGGCGGCTCGCCCTTCCGCCATCCTCGTCTCATTCCCCTCACGACAACAACAACGCCAGATCCTCCCGGCTCAAATTCGCCACCACGCTCTGGTCGGCCTGGATGATGGCGTCGGCGAGAGCGCGCTTGCCGGCCTGGAGCTGGAGGATCTTCTCTTCCACGGTGTCGCGGGCGACCAGGCGGTAGGCGAAGACGGTGCGCGTCTGGCCGATGCGGTGGGCGCGGTCCACGGCCTGGGCTTCGACGGCGGGGTTCCACCAGGGATCGAGGAGGTAGACGTAGCCGGCGGCGGTGAGGTTGAGGCCGAGGCCGCCGGCCTTGAGGCTGATGAGGAAGAGGGGGCTTCCCGCTTCCGATTGGAACGCCTCCACGAGCGCCTGGCGGTTGCGGGTCTTGCCGTCCAGGTAGAGGTAGGGGAGACCGTCGGCGTCGAGGCGGCGGCGCAGGAGGGAGAGGAAGCTCGTGAATTGGGAGAAGACGAGCACCTTGTGCCCCTCCTCCAGGACCTCGGCGAGCTGGGGGAGGAGGAGGTCGAGCTTGGCGCACGGGTCGTCCGCATGCCCGCGGTCCACCAGGGCGGGGTGGCAGGCCGCCTGGCGCAGGCGCAGCAGGGCTTCGAGCACGAGGAGCTTGGCGCGGCCCAGGCCCTGGGCGCCGATGCGTTTGTCGAGGACGGCCCGGTAGTAGTCCCGCAGCTCGTCATAGAGCTTGCGCTGCCTGGAGGGAAGCTCGCAGAAGAGGGTCTGCTCGACCCGCTCGGGAAGCTCCGGCGCCACTTGACTCTTGGTGCGGCGCAGGACCAAGGGACGGACGGCGCGGGCCAGGGCCTCGCGGGCCGGGGCGTCCGGATTCCGGAGCTCGGCCGTGCGGGTGCGGAAGAGGGCGGAGCCGAGGAACCCGGGATTGAGGAATTCGAGCAGGCTCCAGAGCTCGCCGAGGTGGTTCTCGATCGGCGTGCCGGTGAGCGCCAGCCGGTGGCGGCCGTGGAGCAGGCGGGCGGCCTTGGCCGTCTGGCTGCCGGCGTTCTTGATCGCCTGGGCCTCGTCGAGGATCACGTAATCGAGCTCCATCTCCTTGAGTGCCGCGATGTCCCGCCGCAGCGTGCCGTAGGTGATCAGCACCACGTCATGGTCGGCAAAGGATTCGAGCGTCTGCTCGCGGCCGGCGCCGCTGTGGTCGAGGACTCGCAGAGCGGGGGTGAGCTTCGCGGCCTCGGCCATCCAGTTGAACACCAGGGAGCGGGGGACGACGACCAGGGAGGGGGGCAGGCCCTCGGCGGCGCGCCGCTCCCGCCGGTGCTCCAGCAGAGCCAGCACCTGGACCGTCTTGCCCAGGCCCATGTCGTCCGCGAGGCAGCCCCCCAACCGGAAGTCGCGGAGGAAGTGAAGCCAGGCGAGGCCGAGGCGCTGGTAGGGGCGCAGCGTGCCCTGGAACCCGGGCGGCTCGTGGGCGGGAGCGATCCCGGTGAAGCTGCGCAGGCGCTCGCGGGCCGCGGCGAAGACCTCGTCGCAGGTCGCGGCGGGCTCGTCGGCCAGCCAGGCGTCGAGCAGGAGGGCCTGCGGCATCTGGAAGCGCAGGTGGTCCCCTTCCGTCTCCCCGAGCCCGGCGAGCGGCGCCCAGCGCTTCAGCCACTCTTCGGGGAGGAGGCCGACGCTGCCGTCCCCCAGGGGAACGAATTCCTCGCCCCGGCGCAGAGCGGCCAGGAGCCGGGGCAGGCCGACGGCCTCTCCCTCGAAGTCCACCTCGCCGTGCAGCTCGAACCAGTCGATGCCGGAGGCGACGCGGAGCTGGAAGCTGCCGGGTCGCCGGTAGAGCTTGCCTTGCGCTTCGATGGACCACCCCTCGGCGAGCAGCGTGCGCACCGCCGCCGGGAGGCGGCCCGGCGCGATCCGCAACGTGGGCTCCCCCGAAGCGTCGGCCGCGCCGGCGCGGAATCCCAGCGGCGCCAGCCGCGCGAGAGCCTGGTCCTCCGCGTCCCGGTCGCGAAGCAGGAACCGGCGGTCCTCCTTTGCGTAGACCCCGCGCCGCCCGGCGCCGGCTGCCACCTCGATGTCGTCGTACAGATAGGAGACCTTCGCCGTGGGCCAGTCGCTGGCCGATCGCGCGGGAGGCGGGACCAGCCGGAGGCGAGGCTGCGGGGCCACCGTCACTTCCTCGAAACGCATCGAAGCGGGGAGATCGAGGCGGGGGAGGACGGGCGCGGCCAGCAGCATCTCGAGGAAGTCCTCGCGTTCGCCGGCGGGCACCCGCAACGATCCGACGCGGCGCAGCAAAGGGAGCCACGCTGCGGCGCCGCCGGTGTCGACCGGAACCACCTTGTCGAGGGTGAGGAGCAGACCCGCCTCAGCGAGGAGGGGAAGCTCGCGGGCATCCCGGCGAACGCCGTCGCGGCGCAGCTCCGGGACCACCTCGCAACCGCCATCCTCCTCTTCCCGCACCGCCAGCCACAGCTCCCAGGGAGGGCCGTCGTCCCAGATCATCGGCTGCTCGCCGATTTCATGACCCTGAGGGCGCGGATAGCAGCGCCCCGTGGCGCAGAGGCGCTGGGCTACGTCCTGCGCCAGCTCCTTGGGGACACGGGACTGCTGGAGGCCCTGCGGGTATTGCATGGAGTACCAGGTCGACCACGGATCGTCCCTGGCGCCCAACAGCAGGGACAGGATCGCGCGGTCGTGCGGGTCGCGGCGTTGGCCGACCTGGCTGCGAGAGATCCGGAGCGGGCTGAGGACACCCCGCGAGCCGTCCTGCCTGCGCCGGAAGGTCAGCACGTCGATCTGGAGAGCCTGCTGTCGAAGGCTCTCGGACAGATCGATCAGATAGAGGATCTCGTTCTCGGGGGTCGCCGGCAGACGGCTCTCCTCCACGAGGGGGGTGAGGATCGCCCGCCAGGCCGAAACCTTGGGGGCCGGAACCCTGGGAGCCGGAGTGGCCTCGATGATCCTCTCGCCGTCGTCATCATCCGAGAAGAGGCCCTCGGCGAGGAGCTGCAGCGGCAACCCGCCACGAGGACAACGAAGCCCGTCCTCGGTGTCGGCGGCCAGGATCGTGGCCCAGATGTGTTTGCAGATCTCGTCCCGATCGGCGAAGTAAGGGCAGGTGCAGCTCGCCCAGACCAGCCGTTCGTCCCGCCTCAACGCGACGTGGTAGTCCTGCGTGCCGGAGACCACCGCCTGGACCTCATGGCTGTCGCAGGCGGTGAGCCGGACGAGGCCGCCGCGCCAGTAATCGGCCCCCTTCCTCTGGATTTTGCCAGGGACCAAAGAAGAGAAGACCTTCGCAAGAGGCATGATGCCGATATGGTATCAGTTGTCGGCCAGCGGAGACGAGATCGCGGGAACGCGTGACGAATGATGGCTAGAGACTGCCCGCCCCCGCTCCGTTCCGCAGGAGCTGCGCGTAGAAGCGCACCGCCTCGCCGTAGCTCTCCACCCCGATCCGCTCGTTCGTGCCGTGGATGCGCGCCAGGTCCTCTCCCCGCACGCGGACCGGCACGAAACGGTAGACGTTCCGGGAGAGCTTCCGGTAGTGCTTGGTGTCCGTGCCGCCGGAGAGGAGGTTGGGGGCGACGAGCATCCCGGGGAAGATCTGGGCGATGGTGCGCTGGAGGAGCCCGAACTCGGAGCCGTGGACGTCGGACTCCGGCGACGGCTCGGTGGGGAAGCTCCCGGTCACCGCGACCTTGATCTCGGGTCCCACCGTTTCCCGCACGTGCCGCAGGACGTCCTTGATCGTGTCCCCGGGCAGGATGCGGAAGTTGACCACCGCCCGCGCCCGGGAGGGGAGGACGTTCTCCTTGACGCCCCCCTGGAAGACCGTGGCCGCCGTGGTGGTGCGGATGCGCGAGTTGGCCGCGGGGTCCGCCCCGAACTTCCGCTCGGCGAGAGGGCCGAAGAGCCAGAGGTTCGCGAGGAACATCCGGGGGCCGAAGGGCATCTCGGGCGCCAGGTACTCGAAGGAGCGCCTCGTCGCGCCGTCGATGCGGGCGGGCATTGGGTTCTCCTCCAGCCGGCGGACGGCCTCGGCCAGCTTGCCGATCGCCGTAGTTGGGGGCGGCATGGAGGAGTGGCCCCCCTCGGCCATGGCCACCAGCTCGACGCTCACGTACCCCTTCTCGGCCGTGCTGATCAGCGCGACGGGAGCCTTCACCCCCGGCACCATCCCCTCCGCGATGAGGCCCCCCTCGTCCAGAATGAAATCCGGCCGGACCCCCCGCCGGTCGAGCACGCCCGCCAGGGCCGCGGCTCCCTTCGCGCCCCCGACCTCCTCGTCATGCCCGAAGGCGAGATAGACCGTGCGCTCCGGCCGGAAGCCTTTGCCGAGCAGGAGCTCCACCGCCTCCAGGATCCCCATCACCCCGGCCTTGTCGTCCATGGCGCCCCGGCCCCAGATGTGGCCGTCCACGATGCGGCCCGAAAACGGCGGGTGCGTCCACGCCTTCTCGGTCCCCGGCTCGACCGGGACCACGTCCGTGTGGGACATGAGAAGGATCGGGGGGAACTGCGGATTCGTCCCCGGCCAGGTGTAAAGGAGGCTGTAGCCCGCCACGACCTCGCGCTTCAAGACCGAGTGGACGCGGGGGAAGCTCTGCTCGAGATACCGATGGAGCCCGCGGAAGGCCGCGTCCTCCACCCGCGCGGCGTCCTCATGGGAGATGGTGGGGAAGCGGATCGCCGCGGCGAGGCGCTCGGCAGCGGCGCGGGTATCCACGGCGAGGTCCGTCACCGGCTCGGTGCGGACCTGCTTCGATTCGACCATCGCCGTCCGCGCCAGGACGATCGCGAGGAGAAGGGCGAGGACGGCTCCAAGGAGAAGGAGGATTCTTTTCATGGCTCTCCGGCAGGGGGACGTCAGGAAGAATACTTCAACCCCGTATCGCAGAGAATCGTCACCACCGTCGCCTCTCCGCGCAGCCGTCCGTTCCTCAGGAGCTTCACCACGGCGCAGACGTTCGCGGCGGCGGAGAAACCCACGTGGAGGCCCTCCTTCTTGGCGAGGAGCCGGCGATACCGGGTCGCCTCCTCGTCCGAGACGGCGAGGAGGACGTCCGCGAGCTCCGGGTCCCAATGGGGTGGCACCACGCCGTAGCCCGTGCCCTGGAGGAGGTGCCGGGGCTTGCGGATCGTCCTGC
>DASQEB010000120.1:0-4137 GCA_035633875.1 Thermoanaerobaculia bacterium | reverse complement strand
GCGGCCCGGCAGGGGCTGTACCGGATCTGGTGGAGCAGCCAAGAGGTGCAGCCGGTCTTCGCCTACCTTCGTTCGACGCAGGCCACGACGCGCCCGATCCAGAGCGTCGGTTTCGATTGCCGGGTGTCCACGAATCGATCGCGTTCGGAGCTCTTCCCCGCTTCCATCTTCGAGTTCTTCGACCGGCTGGACCCCGCTCTGATCTCCAAGCAGGAACGGGCCGAGCTCACCGCCATGTCCGTGGGGCTGGTGCCGGCGGAGTACTACGACAAGCCAGGGGAGCGGATCTACAACCGCGCCCTGCCGCGCCGGCTGATCTCGGTGATCGATCAGCGGCGGGCCGAGCTGCTGGCCCGCGCGAGCCCGCGGGAGACCGATCACATCCGCCAGTCGCTGGTCAGCCTCCTCGCCATGGACCGCGCCCTGGGCGGCCAGGCCGGCACGGCCCAGAGCGAGGACGGCTACAGCCGGGACACGGCCATGGCGGAGAACCTCCTCTGGCTCCTCGAAAACCCGCTCGCCGGGCGCAAGGTGATCGTCTGGGCGCACAACTACCACGTCCAGCGCGACATCGCCAACCGGCAAGCCGCAGCCGCCGCGGCGAAGGCCGGCCGGTCGCTTACCGGCCCCACGGGCCTGCACCTCGCCCGCGCCCTGGGGCGGGACCTCTACGTGATCGGTTTTCTCGCCCATCACGGCCGCTACGGCTACGCGGGAGAAGAGCCGGTCGACATCGCCACAGCAGCCCCGGACTCCCTCGAAGGGCTCCTCCACGCCGTGGGCAAACCCTTCCTCCTCCTGGACCTCCGCGCCCTGCCCGGCGACCACTGGCTGCGCTCGCCGCTCTCCACCAGCCTCTATTTTTACGAGCCGCAGGTGACCGACGTGCCGCGGCTCTTCGATGCTGTGTTCTTTCTGGACGAGATGAAGCCGAGCACGGCAGTTGCGGGGGCGGCCCCGTGAATCCGATCACTTTCCGGTCTGTGCGAGAAGCCACGCCAGCAGCGCCCACTGGAACGCCGCGAGCCAGGCGATCGCGAACGCGGTGAGGAGGAGGTCGAGCGGCTCCCAGGCGACGAACAGCCGCGGCCGATAGATCGCGGTCACGCCGAAGGCGATCCAGCAGCCGAGGCAGTATCCGCAGCTCGCCAGCTTGCCCAGCCAGGGCATCCGGGCTCGAAGCCTTTCGCGCCACGGGGCGAAGAGCGCCGTCTCGCTGACCGTGAACGCGATGCAGGCCGTCACCAGCGACAGCAGGAGCGCCCGACCGATCTCCTCACCGCCCACTTCGGCAGCCTTCCTTGCAGCGGGCCACCGGCCGCAACATGTAGCGTCTGGTGCAGTCGAACATCGATCATCCTCCGTCAGGAAAGATTGGAAAAGTGGCGGGAGGCCCGGCGATCCGGGCCCCCCGGACGGACCATCAGAAGCAGATGATCGTGCCCTTGTCGGAGACGCACTTCCAGGGCATCCCGATGCACGGGAAGTCGCGGTAGCAGGCGGTCGCCTCGTAGGTGAGGCAGTTGCCCTCCAGGCACACCTTGATCGACGCCTTGGCGCAGAGCACGTTCCCCTCCAGGGTGACGCAGGGGTTGGCCGTGTCGACATAGTTGCAGACGATCTCGATTCCGGCGAGCACCAGGCAGATCTTGATTCGGCTCCCCTCGATCTTCCAGCAGATCGCGATCGGTCCGATGATGGTGAAACACCCACCCGCCTGCGCGTGGCGGGCGAAGGGAGACTCCTCAAGATGGGCAAGCGGATCGTTGTCGAGCTTCTTGATCTGGTTTTCGGCCATGAGAGAACAGACCTCCTCCTGAGTGGGGCCAAAGCCCCGCCGTTCATGGTTTCCCGCAGCGGCCAGGCCGTGCGGACTTCGCTGGCTTCACTTCAGGAGTGAGGGGACGGAGGGAGAAATAACACCCGCGAGCGGATCGAATTCAAAGGGCGCATCCTGGCGCCGGGGGAGGTCCTGGGCGAAGGCCTCTATTCGGAGTGGTCTGGCGGGCGCGATCCATCCTCCCCTGCAGGATGGCTGCGGTCGCGGACCTCTTCCGAGGTGAGCCCGTAGAGCGGCGGAGTGGCGATCCCCAGCATGCCGAGCATCAGATAGATCTGCCCCCGGTGATGGATCTCGTGCTCGACCATGGACCGCAGCCATTTCCAGACCTGGAGCTCGGCGCCGCCAGGGGTCTCGCAGCGCCGGGTGAGGTCTTCGGGTGTCAGGCTGCGAAAGATTTCCAGCGACTCCTGGTGCATCCGGTCGAAGAACGCGAGCACGGCATCGTAGCCTTCCGCCAGCTCCGGCCCATGGCCAGGATAGCGGCTAAGCCGGCCCAGGGCATTCTCGGCGAACATGTAGCGTTCAATCGCGCCCAGGTGGCGGATCAAGTCGCCGAAGGTGAATGCCCCCGGCTTGTGGGACCACTCCAGGTGCTCGGGCGGGATGCAGGCGATGACGCGGCGCGTCCTCTCGTGGACGCGCTCGAAGTATTCCAGGAAGGGCTCGATACGGTGTATCTCCATGTCTTCCTCCAGTCGTTGGAGATCCTAACAAAGCTACAATCCGGAGCCATGAGGCTCGAAACGGAGCGGCTCGTCCTGCGGCCCTGGCGCACGGACGACGAGGAGGCCCTGGTCCGCCACGCCGACAACCGGAAGGTGTGGATCAACCTGCGGGACCACTTCCCCCACCCCTACACCCGGGAGCACGCGCGGGAGTGGATCGGCCGGAGCCTGGCCGCTCCGCCCCCGCAGACCAATCTCGCCATCGAGCACGCGGGCGAGTTCATCGGCAGCATCGGGCTCGTCGCCCTTTCGGACGTCTCCCGCTTCACCGCCGAGATCGGCTATTGGATCGGCGAAGCCTTCTGGGGCCGCGGCTTCGCCCCCGAGGCCCTGCGGCGCTTCACCAACTACGCCTTCGAGAGCTTCCCCTTCGAGCGCCTCGAAGGCTGGGTCTTCGCGACCAACCCTTCCTCCGGGCGGGTCCTGGAGAAGGCGGGCTACAAGTACGAGGCGACGCTCCGGCGCAGCGCCTTCAAAGACGGCCGGTTTCTCGACTGCCACGTCTACGTGCGGTTCCGGTCGCCGTAGGAGCCCCTCAAGGGGCCGGCACGACAATCTCGAGAAGCGGCAGCTCGCGGGGAGTCCCCAGGACCGGCGCGGGCACGGTGCCCACCTGCCGCGCCCCGCAGTGCTCGTAGAAGCTGGCCGCGAAGGGGTCCGCCTCGATGCGCACGACCCCGGGCCGCCGGACCCGCACCTCCTCCAGCACCGCCTCGAAGAGACGCCGCCCCAGGCCGTGGCCATGGAATGCGGGAAGCACCCAGAGATGGTCGAGCTCCCAGTGGGTGCCGGCGTCGGAGACCCCTGCGAACCCCACGGGCGCACCGCCCTGCTCGGCCACGATCACCGGGTGAGCGGCGACGTACTCCGGCGTGATCGTCAGGGCCGGGACCCAGGCCTCCAGCCAGGGCTCGGGATAGCCCCAGTGCCGCTTGGCCGCGCAGGCGATGGCCGTCAGCGCGGGAGCGTCGGAGACGTCGGCAGGACGCAGATTGGCCATCCGGTCTAGGATCGCTCGAGGATCAGCGCGATCGTGAAGGCGACGAGGGCGAGCGTTCCGATCGTTCCCAGGACGATCCCGAAAATCGCCCGGCCCTTGCCGTGCTTCGCGGGGTCGCTGCGGATGTCGTGGAGCGCGAGGAGGCCCGTGGCCACGGCGAAGGGCGCGGGGAGCAGGAGCAGCGAGAAGAGGCCCAGATAGCCCGCCGCGATCGCCCAGGGCGAGCGCCCGACAGGCAGGAGCATCCGCATGACCGGATCGTCGCCGACCGGACGAGCGGCGCGGGCCGCGGTCTGCGGACCGGGCGCAGGGCCGGAGCCCATGGGACGGCCAGGCGCGGGAGCCGGTTCAGCCGCCACGGGAGGCGTGAAAAGGCCGGGGATGGAGCCCGCCGGCTGCCAGGTGGCGAGGCCCGGCCCCCAGACCATGTCCCGCGGGCCGAATGCCCGGGCCTGGGCAGCCCGAAAAAGGTCCTCCCAGGAGATGGGACCGACTTGTTGGCCACCTTGGAGGTAGTACCAGCTCATGGGCTCGTCCTGTTCTCGTCCTTTGGAAGAGAAATCCTATCA
>DASQEB010000119.1:0-1952 GCA_035633875.1 Thermoanaerobaculia bacterium | reverse complement strand
CCGGGCCGGCCGGGTGCGGGTCGAGGGGGACTACTCCGCCGCCTGCTATCCGGCCGCGGCGGCGGCCCTTTCTGGCGGCTGGGTGACCCTCGAGGGGCTCACGCCCGAGTCGCGGCAGGGGGACCGCGGGTTCATGGACCTGCTCGCCGAGATGGGCGCGGAGGTGACCTGGCGCGGGGGAGACCTGGTGGTGCGCGGCGGCGAGCTCCGGGGACTGAGGGCGGACCTCTCCGGCATGCCCGACCAGGTGCCGACGCTCGCGGCCCTCGCCCCGTTCGCCCGGGGCGAGACGCTGATCTACAACGTCGGCCACCTGCGCATCAAGGAGAGCGACCGGCTGGAGGCCATGGCCACGGAGCTGCGCAAGCTCGGGGCGGAAGTCTCCGAAGGGCGGGACAGCCTGAGGATCCCCGGGATCTGGAGCGAGGCGGAGCCGCCGTCGGACCCGGTGGAGATCGATCCGCGCGGCGACCACCGCATCGCCATGAGCCTGGCGGTCACCGGTCTGCGGCGCCCCGGCGTCCTCGTGACCTCCCCCGGCGTGGTGTCGAAGTCGTACCCGGAGTTCTGGCGGGATTTTACCTCGATCCTCGACAAAGTTCCCTCTCCCGATTAACCCCGCCCTACCCTTCCGCGACAGCGGAAGAAATCCTCCCGGTCCGTGCCGGTCTGCGGTACACTCCGTCCGGAATTTCGGTCCGACGCAACGCGATGACGAGCCCTGCTCCACCGCGGCGAAGCGCTGCGCGAGCTCTCCATCCCTGCCTGGGCGACCTGGCGGGAGCGGAGCCGTTCTGCCAGATCCGTCTGACGGACCGCCAGCGGATGGCGGTCCTGCTCCAGGCGGCCGGGCTTCTCTCCCTTCTCGATGCCGCGGGCTGGCGCCTCGCCGCGGGGTGGTCGCCGGCACGCGTCACGCCCGGAGGGTTGCTGGTCGTCGGCGATGAAGGCGCGGCTCCGGGCGGCTCCGTCCAGACCGCGCAGGAGCTGCTGCGGGACCTCGCGATCCGGCTGTTCGAGACGGGCGGCGGGGTGGCCGGCCGGGGCGAGGGGCGGCGGGCGGCCCGGGCGATGCTCGACCGGTGGCGGCACTCCCTCTCGCCGCTGTCGCCGGACGAGGTGGTGGCCCAGCTTCTGGACGCGGCCCCCTTCCTCTGGGAGCCCCCGTTCGCCTCGGCGCGGGCTGCCCTGGCGGGGGAGATGCTCCGGGAGACCGGAGCCCGGCTCTGGGTGGCGGGTCCGCGGCCGTTCCGCCAGAGCCTCCTCGCCCGCTGCCGGGAGGGGGTGGAGCTGCGGGCCCTCCTTGCCGGACCCGAGGCGCGGACCCTGTGGAACCAGGAGGAAGAAGGAGACCCGCGGGAGCTCGCCGCCCGGGGGAAGTGGCGAGCGGCGCTGGCGGCCTGGGAGCGTCGGCTGCCGTCGTCCGACGGAGAACGGGTGGAGCGGGCGAACGCCTTTTTCGCCCTCGGCCGCTTCGAGGCTGCCCTGGAGGCGCTCACCGGGCTCGGCTCGGCCGCGGCCCGGTGTCTCGCTCTGCGCTGCCAGCTCCAGCTCGGGGCACTCGGTGCCGCCCGGGCGGCCCTCCTCCGCCTCGGAAAGGAGCGCCTGCCGCCGGAGGTGGTGGTGGAGCTGGCCGAGATCGCGGCGCGGGTCCTGGCCAACCGGGGGGAAGGCAGCGACACCGTCTGGCCCTGGATCCGGCGGGCCCTCGCCGAAACGTCCGGACAGGGAGACCGTGCGACCTTGCGCGCCCGTCTGGTCGCCGCCGAGGCGGCGTGGGACCGCAAGGACCTCGCGGCGATGGACCTCTGGCTGGAAAAGGCGCGTCCGGCCCTGGACGACCCGGAGCTCGCCTGGCGCTGGCACCACGTCCGCGGCTTGCGGATGGAGCAGGACCCGCGGGGAGGGGAGGAGGCCGCCCGGAGCGTGGCCCGGGCGATCCGGGCGGGGCG
>DASQEB010000118.1:0-23130 GCA_035633875.1 Thermoanaerobaculia bacterium | reverse complement strand
GCCGGGGAGATCGTCGAGATCTTCCGCACCCGCGACGTCCACCGCGAAGCCCTCGCCGCTCTGATCGTCTTCCAGAACGCCGCCCTGCTGGAGACGGCCACCGCTGAGCTCGCGCGGGAGGTGGCGGCTTCGCTGACGCGGGCGCGGAATGCGGAGGGGGGTAGCTGAGAGCTTCTATCAAGACCTCTGGGAGGGTGGGCATAGCCGACGCAGTCAGGCTTGACGCCAGTCCTCCAACTTCAGACTCGGCTCGAGCTCGCAGAGGTCGCCATAGAGAGAGTCGGAACTGACGAGGGTGTACGACTCGGCAATCGCTGTTGCCGCGACAATCAAATCGACAGTGTGATACCGCCTGCCCTTCTCGGTAAGCCGCCTCGCATCGCTCAACTTCTTCTTGAGCTTGCCGAAGAGTCGACCAACTTCCAGAGAGAGCCCGAGGACACGAAAGCGAGTGGATGCGTTCACGATCCTCTGGCGAAGCACCGGTTTCTTGGTCTCCGCCGCGTTCGCATATCCGTACTCGAACTCGTACAGGGAGAGAATCGAAATGGAAAGGGTGTCTTCACCCCCCAGGGATGCGATCCTGCGGATGATCCCCGGATGGTCCGGGGAGGTCGTCTCATAGAAGTCCGAGAGGGTATCCGAATCGAAAAGGTAGGTCATTCATCTTCATCGTGCTTGAACCTGAAACTCTCTCGGAACTCCGCACGATCCCGATTGAACTGCTCGTAGGACTCCCCGAGGCTCATCGAGCCATCCTCGACCTCTCGAATGAGCCGTGCCCATTTCGACTCCTGCGCATCAGAGGACTCTACCAGCGTCGGCTCGGGCTCCTGCTCCAAAGCCTTCTCCACCGCCTGGGTGACGAACTCATCAGGGTTCGGCAGCCGACAGACCCGCTTTGCCACGGTATCTGGGAAGGTGATGGTGAGCTTCATCCAGGTCGACCTCGAGACGAGTCTACCACGGCTGGCTCCCTCTGTGGCTGTCAGAGTTCCGCCGAAGGGTGATATCTCGTCTGAAGGTTGGACGACAGCGTTGCCGAAGAGGGGAATGGGGACCGATGTTAGTAGCGTCTTCGCAGGACGCGCCGGGAGACCGCGCCAATCTTCTCTGCTCCAGGCCGAGACTGACCGTCCCGGGTTCGAGCAAATGCGGGACACCCACCTCCGGAAGCTCGCGGCAGGACGGCATGGTTGACGCGAACGTCTTTTGGGGGGAGCAGGCGTAGAGACGCTCCCAACCCGCAACGACAGACCGTCCAAAAGCCCCACCGGTCCGCCATCGCTCCGCCCTCCGAAGGGCAAGAGCGGCGGGACGTCTCTTCGCAGGGCAGGCCGCCGCAAACGGCAACACCGCCCTGAAGATCATCAAAAAGAAGAGGGGCCAGGCGCCTTCCGCCAGAACAAGCCAGGAGTGTCGGCCTCGAGGCGCATCCCAGCCGCTTCGCGAAACGGGTGGACCTCCTGAAGGGGCGACGTCATCCGCAGGCCTTCAGGCCGCCCAGCATCCCATCCCTCCTGCCACCAGCCACCCTGGCGCTGAAGCGCCGGGTTCACACCGCCGGATGAATGGTCTTTTTAGCCGTACTGTATAATCGAATGCGCGCATGGCTACACGCGATAGCCATTCTCTAGGACCATCCTTAGGAGAAGTCATGAAGGACCCTCGTCTCCATGTCACCCTGCTCCTCTTCGGTTTCCTCGGCCCACTGAGCTTCGCCCGCGCTCAGGAGGTCTGCTACCACCAGAACGTCCCCGCGGGTGTGGACTACCAGCTCCTGCCTGGAGAGACCTGCCGGAGTGCGAACCCGCCAATCGGGGATCCCGGCAACTTGTACGATCCCTACGTCACGGTTCCAAACGACTACGCCATTCTCTATTTCGACGCCAAGAAGGACAACTGCGCCGCGGGGGCTCGTGACAAGCTCGAGGCCAAGCTGCGCGCCAACCTCAACTACGCGAATTCCGGCGGCAAGATCTGCGACCCGCGGCGGGATTCCCAGGGCGCCCTGCCCACGACCAATCCGTTCCGGTCCCACCTCAGCGGGGGCCTGATGACGGGAATCTTCTCCACCGCCTTGACGCTGCTCGACAAGGGGTACACGGTCGACGACGCTCTCCTCCAGGGTGTCCGGAACCACCACGCGAGCGTTCCCTCGCCGCAGGACCCGCGATGCGGTGTGTCCTCTCTCCCGAACGTGAACAGTTGCATGGACGACTATTCCGTGACCGCGGCTGGATTCGGATGGATCGCGGCCTACGAGCACAGGCGAGGGCGGACCACGGATCCCATCACCGGCCTCACCTGGGCGAACCGGGCGAAGGGCGAGATCAACAAGGCGCTCAGCCATTGGAACCAGTCGGGCAGCATCTGCTATTACCCCAAGGGGAGCAATCCCGGCCGGTGCGACGCCACCCGGGCTGACGTCGAGGCGAACCCGCGCCGTGCCAACGTGATCGGCGCCGATCACAACCAGGAGAACCCCGCCTACGGCCTGGGGCTCATGACCTCCATCGCCACCGCGTGCGAGGGATTGAAGCGTGCGAACACTACCGTCCCAGGCTCCGCTTGCAGCTTCACCAGCGACCAGATCTGGACCGCGCAGCAGCTCTTCATCCATGCCCAGCAGAGGACCTACTTCGACACCAGCTCATGGAAGTATCGGTTCACTCCCTGGTGCCGGCACTTTCCAGATGGCAACAGCATCGGCTGCTGGGACCCTCTCTTCGGTCCCGACCACCTCCCGGGCTATCTCCCCACGCTCTTCCCGATCAAGCGGTTCTACGATTTCATGGGGCTGACTCCGAGCCCGCTGTCCACGGTCGTGCACAACGGCTGGGGAGACCATCCCGCCTACCAGTTCCACCTATACGACGAGCAGGGGCGCTTCAGTTGGGACCGGGGGAACTTCTGGGGTCCTGTCCGCAAGCTCTTCTACGAGGAGCTCGCCTCCGTGACCTGGCCAGCCCACTCGCCGCAGGCCTTCACCTACTGGATCCAGCCCGCCGCGCTTGCCGGCTTCGGCGCGCCCGGCAGCCTGACCGTGGCGGGGGGCTCAACGCAGAGCGGCCCTTCCTACCCCGTCCGGATGTACTGGCGCAACGTCACGACCAACTCTGCCTGGACCCTGGCCCCCGTCCAACCGACGCCGGACCCGAACGGGAATCCGAAGGACGTCTGGTACAACTCGGTGCCGGCGCCGACGAACCCCTATGACTGGTACGAGGTGGCCGTCCAACATTTGGGTGGTCCTTTCCACTACTGCACCTACAAGGGTGGCAACACGATCTGGTGGTGCAAGACGAACGACATCACCGCAGTCTGGCCCTAGAGTCGGATGATTCTCTCCGCTCCGGCCACCCGGGGCGGAAGAAAAACAGCCCCAGGAGTCATCTCCTGGGGCTGTTCCCTTTCTGCAAACTTTCACCATCGTTCTCACAGATCGCCGCTCTCCGTGGGCAGGGCCGCCGCACCGACGAGTTGTGCTAGCATCTGATGCATGCGCACCACCCTGGACATTGCGGACGACGTTCTGATGGCGGTCAAGGAGAGGGCACGACGGCAGAAGCGCAGTGCCGGAGATCTCCTGTCCGAACTCGCCCGAGAGGCCCTCACCCATCGGTATCGGGAGGATCCTGAAGCCAAGAAGCCGAAGAGCCTCTATGGTTTCGACCCTCTGCCCCCCCGCGGGGGAGCGGTTCCAACGAGTTGATTGACAAGCTCCGAGAGGAAGACCTCGGGTGATGTGAGCACTCCTCGACATCAACGTGCTCCTTGCGCTACTGGATGCAGACCACGTCGACCATGAGCGAGCCCAAGAGTGGATCTCAGGAGAGATCCAGCACGGCTGGGCGTCCTGCGCTCTGACGCAAAATGGCTTCCTCCGCATCATCAGCCAACCCAGGTACCCGAGCCCGGTTTCGCCTTTGCCGTCCTCGACGAGCCCTTTGCAAAGGACGCCGATATGGGCCATTTCGAGGCCGCCGTGGCCCTTGTCAAAAACACCTTCCGCGACCCCAGCAGAAACCCTTCGGGTTTCGTCCCCAAGGTCTGGATGATCGAGGCCGGCTGCGTGGTTCGCGGCATGTGTCTCATCAACGGAATCACCTACTACTACAGCGCGTTCAACAACTACCAGGGCAGCCTGCCCGACGTTGACTGGATCGGCCTCGACGACTATGGGATCCGTCCGTCGACCAACCAAGACTTCAAAAACGCCCTCACAACGCTCAAGAACCGGTTCCCCAACAGAGGGACCATCTACGTGATGGATGCTTTCTGGGAATCCGGCGTTAACGGCGTCCACGAACGGAACTTCGGGTACAAGAACTACGGCATCATGGCCTCCGTCGCTCGTGAGTGGTACAACATGGCCAGAACGATATCTCCGCCGTAATGGTGGGCGGCTTTCTCTGGCCCCACCTGGAGTGCGATCCCAATAATCCTCAGTGTGACCCCGCCAATCCACCCAGAGGCCTGCAAGACCTCCCCTGCTCAGTGGTGACCGAGCACATCTCCATCGGCCATTTACCGGCAAGACCCGCCCGAGGACTTCGCTGCCCATCGGCTACCTCGACGGTATTGACAGCAACGGTATCGCCAGCGGCTGGGCCTGTGACCCCGACGGAGCGTTCTGCGAGAACGTCTCGATGAGCTTCACCTACTCCGGGTCGCTTGTCTCGCTGGTCGGCGTCAAGGCCGATCTGCCCAGCGAGCCTGCCGTCAACAACCTGTGCCGCACCGGCAAGGCCCACCGTTTCCGTCAAGCCATGCCCTGGGACTGGAAAGGTCGTCGGATCACCGCCTCGGCCGCGGACCTGAACAGCGGCGGGAGCACCCTCCCATCCCTCTGCCCGGAGAACCCGGCCTGCACCTGGTAGGCACCACCGGGACTCGGTGATCACCAGCCTCATACTCTTGCACAACATAGAGACGCCACTCCCCAGCGGGCCTTCCGGAGACCTCCGGAAGGCCCCGGCTTAAGAGAAGCACGGAGCGTCAGCCTCGCAGGACGACAGATGGGAAGCGGGACGGAAGTTCTGCGGGGCGGGCGGAACGCAAGGGCGACCTCAGGTTGCCTTTAGGAGGATCTCGCCCCTTCGATCGCCTGGATCTGATCCGCTAATCTCTTGTTGAACCTATCCCTATCCTCACCTTCGTGCGCCCTCCGGTGGCAGTTGGGGCATAGAGCCGCTACCCATCGAGGGTGGTCCGGCCCAAGATCCGCAAGCCTCCGGATGTGGTGAGACTCTAGGAAGGGCTGACCATTGGGCTTCTTGAAAGGGGCTGGGTTCCCACAGCCTTCACAGACACCATTCGCTCTTCGGAGTACATAGATCTTAACCGCTCGGCTCCGTAATCGGACATTCACTCTCCGGTCCTGGGTCGATGCGTCTCCTGTCGAAGCACGCATCGCGAGTTGATAGAGTTCATCGAGAGATCTGGACCAGAGCCCGGCGTCATGATCTCGGGTGCTCGCACGCTCAGGGCTGATCGGCCGACCTTCCTCGTTCCCCTCCACAGCCAGTTCAAAAATGATTGCCTCGCGTGTGTTTCCATCGAGATCGGGCCTTGGCTCGGTGTGGTGACCTAGATAAGTGGCCTCTCCTACATATCGAACAAGTCCCCGCTCTGCTTGTTCGAAGAGGTGCAGGATTTTGCCGGTCTGGAGATGGTCTCGAATCGCACGATTCCCCCTCTCCATCCGCATGTCACCACGCTGGCCTTCTCCGGTGTACCAGAACGTGCCATCGTCCTGGAACGTATCGTCGTATCCGTACTGCTGCCCTGATTCCCCTGTGAAGAGGAAGATCATGGGCAGACCTCGGGGAGTGCTGATGCCTCCCTGCATCTGCCCTCCATAGGCGGCATGGATATCGCGCCTACGATAGACCTCGCCCACAACAAAATCCATGCACCTATCGCCTTTCGGGTCACTTTCTTCATGGCAGCTTACACAGCTCCCTTCCGGCCCCAAAATCGTTACCAAACTGCGGAACAGACATGGACTTTGGGAGCTGTCTCCGGCTCCCATTCGGTATAATTTCTTTCGCGCTCTTGATACTCTGACGGGAAGACGAAACTCCGCTTCTTCTCCCCTGCGGTCCCAGAGATGTAGTTCCCTGCGCCCCTTCGGGGCTCTGATTTCTTTGGGGGCCGGCCCACCCGGGGTTCCCGCGCCGGCGGCGCGTCCACCCCGGGCTACATGCCGCAGCCCCGGCCGGGGCTGGCGACAGTGGTGACTGGGACGGTCTCCGCCTGACTCCGTGCCTCCCACCTGGCGAGGGCAGTCGCCGGACCCGGTTTCGCGGCGCCCGCCAAACGGAACGGCGCCTCCCCCCGTAAACTCGGAGCCTTCGCCACCCGGCGCCGGACGGTTCCACCCGGGAAACGGGAAGCCCCATCCCGGACGGCGGACTCCCCCCTCGCCAAGTGGGACGCTGGCCCCGGGAGCGAGACGGTTGCCGTCCAGAGTGGGACGGTTCCCGTAGGTAAGAGGGACGCTGGCACCCGGAACGGGATGGTTGGGCAGCGCGAAGGAACGGTTGCGACCGAGAGGCGAACGGTTGCGATCCCAAGGCGGACGGTTACGACTCAGAGGCGGACGGTTCGCCTCGGGAAGTGGGACGTTCCCCCCGGGAGGGGGACGGTTGGTCCCGGGAGGTGAACCGTCCGCCTCGGGAGGCGAACCGTCCACCTCAGAGCGGGAACCGTCCACCTCCCCAGGCGAACCGTACGCCCCGCAGGGGGAACGTCTCGTCTCGTGAGGCGAACCGTCCGCCCCGCGGGTGGAACGGCCCGTCTTCCGAGGCGAACCGTCCGTCTCTCAGGGCGAACAGCCCGCCTCCCGGGGCGAACCGTCCGAATTTCGGGGGCGGTGGCCCGTGAGGGGGGTGCAACCGTCCGGTTCCCGGAGGGAGCGGGGGCCGAGGCGGGGGAGATGGGCGCGCCGCGGTGGGGGACGGCTGCGCTTCCTCTTGCCGCGCCTCGGAGGAGACGGTACGCTCCCCACCGACTTTTTCCGGACAGGCCCTCCCAAAGGGAGGAGACGATGAAGCGGAGCGAATACGAGCAGCGACGGCGGGCGCTGGAGGCGCAGCTCGCGGCGGACATCGAGCTGGTACGGGCGGCCCATGAGACCCGGGTGCGGGCTCTCGAAAGCCTCTGGCTCGCGAGCCCCGAGGAGGAGGCGGCCTCCCCCGCCGAGGGGTCGGTCGCGGCCTTCGAGCCGCCGCCGGACGAGGAAGAGGCTCCGGAGACTGTCCCGATCGGGACGCAAACCGGGAATGGGACGCGAACCGGGACGCAAACGCCTCCGAAGCAGGCGGCTCCGGTCCGGAAGGGGTACGGCGAGGTCTCCGACGATCTGGAGGCGGCCCTCACCCGGATGCCGGAGGTCTTCGACAAGGCGGCGCTCGTCCGGGAGCTCGGGTACGAGCCGGCCCGCTCCACGTTGTACCGGGCCCTCGACGGGCTGCAGCAGAAGAAGAAGATCGTCATCGACTCGTACAGCGGCGGCCGGACCAGGACGACGTACCGGAAGGTACGCAACCCGGGGAGGCGGGAGGCGTAGAGAGGAGCGGGACACGGCGATGCGGCGGACGGCGAACGGCAGAGGCGTGCAAGGCCGGCTGAGGGAGAAGCTCCCGGAGCTGCTCCTGGAGGCCGGCTCGGTGGTGTTCGCCGTGCTCTTGGCCCTGGGGGTGGACGAGTGGCGCGAGCGGCGGAACCAGGAGGCGCTGGCCGAGCGTGCCCGGGCCAGCATCCTGGAGGAGATCCGCGCGAACCGGGAGGAGCTCCGGGGCACGCAGGCGGCCAACCGGGCCCTGTTCCAGAAGATCGAGGCGGCCCTGCCCCGGCTCGCCGAGGACCCGGGCGCGCGGCTCGAGGAGGGCTCGGACGTCCAGTTCGCCATCACGTACCAGCTCGCCCTCCTCTCCTCGGCCGCCTGGCAGACAGCCCAGATGACCCAGGCGGCCCACTTCATGGACTACGACCAGGTGACGCGCATCTCCCGCGTCTACGACCAGCAGGCCCTGTACCTGAACAGCCAGTCCGGCATCGTGGAGCTGATCAGCAGCATGGCCGAGCTCGAGCAGGACGATCCCCACCGGATGTTCACGATCATCGCCCACCGGCTGCGGATCAATCTCGACCTGCAGGAGGCGCTGCTGGCGGAGTACGAAGGGATTCTGGAGGGGTGAGCGGGGGCGCCCCCCGCCCGAGACCTCACCCCTGTCCCCCTCTCCCATCGCCCGCCAACCGGGAGAGGGGGGACGCCTTTGAGCGGTATGGCCGAGGACAGTCTGCCTGGCCTGAGAGGTGGGCCTTGGTGTCAAGGAACGTCCGGCATCAGAACCGCTGCCCGATCGACAGGAAGGGCTCGCGGTAGCGCCGGGCCGACTCGCCCCAGAGCCACTGGCTGTAGCCGAGCTCGACCGTCGAGCCCCAGGTGCCGACCGGGAGGATCAACGAGACGCCCGCCCGCGCCATGCTCGCATCGTTGAAATTGAAGGTGTCGCGGGCGCGGAAGCGGTCGTCGGGGCGGGCGAGCGAATCGTTGCCCAGGCTACCCACGGCAATGAAGCTCCCCTTGACGGCGGCGCCGCCCCAGGGCAGGGGCCAACCCAGCTCGGCGCTGACCGGGAGCTGGTCCGCCGGCGCCCCCTCGCGCCAGGTGTAGCCGGCCTCCAGGTTCATCCAGCCGCGTCCCTCCCGGAAGGAGCGGCTGAGGACGTAGCTCAAGGTGTAGTCGTGCTTGAGCAGGCCCCGCCACTCGGGGCTCACTCCCCGGAAGTTCCCTGCGCTGTCGAAGAGGTGGCGGTTGTAGGCCCCGGGAAGGTCGTAGAAGTAGGGGGTACGGACGGTGGCGCGCAGGGCCATGGGCCACTCTCCCTGGGCCAGGGCGTACTTGAAGCCGAACCAGGCATCGGACAGGCCGGTGTTCTTCTCCAGGTCTTCTTCCGGCCCTTCGAGGCCATGGAGATAAGTGACCGTGAAGTGGGTCGAAAACCGCTCGAGCAGCCCGACCTCACCGGAAAGGTAGCCGTAGCGGAAGTCGTGGTGATGGGCGACCGTCTCTCCGTCGTGCAGGGTCGTGTTGTCGAAAGCGTTGCCGCTGGCGTCCCAGGAAGTGGTGGCCGTCTTGCGGCTGAAGCCCAGTTGGACATCCCCCTGCCCGGGAGCCGGCACCCAGGCGCCACCACACCAACCCGTTCCGGGGAAACCCACGAGCAGCGACAACGCGATCATTGAGAGCGTAGATCCAGACGTATGCTTCATTTTTCGGTTCCTCCACCTCAGAAAGCGGCAGAGTATACCTTGATGAGGACGTCCAACTGCTCAGCGCAGGTGACGAGCCGCGACATTGTCCCGGTCGATCAGCGATGATGGGAGGGCAGGGAGGCGGGGAGCTTGACATTGAGGTCGACCCCGCCGGGTGCCAGGGGGCGAGGACCTCGACCACGAGGTCCGGGACGCCTTTGAAATCGGTGGCGTCGGCGCCCGGCTCGTTGCCGGTCCGGAAGAACACCAGGTCCGGCTGAACGGGGGAGGCGATCTCCTCGGGGGTATGCCGGCTCGGCCATCGGCACCTCCTGCTCCTGGGGTATGAGACTGAATATCCCTGCGGGACCAGTCAACCCGCGTCCGTCGTGGTCGATCATGACGGGCAACCCCGGAAGAGGGCAGTCCCTGTCATCTCTGCACGACGGCTCTACCCCTGCGGCGTGAAGCTGGCGTGGAAACCCAGGTGCATCGGCGCATCCAGCGGCAACACGGCGCGCCCGGCCGGCACGTCGAGGGCGTCGAACACGAGGAAGGCGCTCCCCCGTCCCCGGGTAGAAGCGCTCGCAGATCACGGCTCCCGGCGTCTTGCCACCCGCGGATCTGTGACCCAGAAAACCAGCTTTCTGGCATAATGGCTCCATGAAGACGACGCTGGAGCTACCCGATGACCTGGTGCGCGCCGTCAAGATTCGTGCCGTCGAGGAGAACAAGAAGCTCAAGGATACGATCGCCGATCTTCTGAGGCGGGGCCTTGCGCAGGAGCCAGGGCTGAAAGCAAAGGTGCATAGACGCCTCAAGCTACCGCTCGTCGAGTGTGCTCACGAAGCCAGGCCGGGCGACGAGATGACCCCGGAACGGGTCGCCGAGGTGTTGCTCGACGAAGAGGCCGGACCGCACCGTGATGCTCTGTGACAGTAACGTCTGGCTGGCCCTGGCGCTTTCCAAGCACGCGCATCACCCCGTCGCACGCGAGTGGTTCGAGTCGATCGAGGAGCCGGGGGCGATCCTCCTGTGCCGAGCCACCCAGCAGGCATTCCTCCGACTGCTCACCAACGCCTCGGTATTACGCCCCTATGGGAACCCGCCGCTGACGAACCGCGATGCCTGGTCTGCCTACGAGGCGCTCCTCATCGACGATCGGATCGCCTTCCAGGAGGAGCCGGCAGGCCTGGAGCCCTTGTGGAAGAAGATCGCCGTCCGCGGGACCGCCTCACCCAAGCTCTGGATGGATGCCTATCTCGCCGCCTTCGCCCTGGCGGGCCGCTTTCGGATGGTGACGACGGACGCGGCATTCACCCAGTTTCGAGGATTGGACCTCCTGATCCTCGGGCGACACCCATAGCCAGCGGCCGGAGCTGCCGCCGTTTAAAAGCAGCCAGCACGACGGCCCTACCCCGCCGGCACGAAGCTGGCGTGGAAACCCAGGTGCACCGGCGCATCCAGCGGCAACACGGCCACCGGCCCCGCCGCCACATTGAAGGCATCGAAAACCAGAAACGCGCTCTCCCCTGCCTCCGCGTCGAACCGCTGGCAGATCACGGCTCCCCCCTGGCCCCCCGGGTTGGAGGCGAAGGCGGGCTCTCCTCCGAGGTAGCAGCCCGGGGGGGCCTGCCAGACGTCGACGCGGCCCGGGCGGGCCCAGGAGGCGTGGACGACCTGGTCGAAGGTCTTGCGGCCGGGGGTGCCGGTCTTCGAGATCCCCAGCATCCAGAAGTTCTCGTAGGGACGGCCGGCGTGGGCGGGGTCGATCGCGGGGAAGTCCGGGGCCAGGTCATAGGCGATCTCGGTGCGGCCGGCGAGGCGGCCGGTCTGGAGATCGATCACGAAGCGGACGGGCCGGCCGGGCACGACGGTTTCGAAGAGGTCCGGCACCCGGTACTGGTCGTAGACGGGACGGTCGAGCTCGAGGACGTCCACCATCAGCAGGTCGCCCTCTTCGAAGGCGTTGATGCCGTGGAGGACGTAGCGGTCCCCCACCGGGACCGAGGTCAGGAGCTCGCCGTCCTCCCGGCGGAGGATGAGGAGGCGGCTTCCCCGCTCCGGCTCCCAGCGGAGGGAGTCGAGGAGGGTCCGCCCCCCGGCCAGGGCCGCCATGTCCAGAAGGTAGGGGCCGAGGTGGAAGACGGCGTGCTCGCCGGAGAGGCAGAAGTCGTGGAGGGAGCAGGGGAAGTCCAGAGGGGCACGGCGGCGCCAGACGAGCTTTCCTCCGGCGTCGAAGCGGTAGAGGTTGAGGCTCGGCTGGGTCGCGGAGAAGGAGATGCCGAAGTTGAAGAGCTCGCCCGTCTCGGGATCGAGCTTGGGGTGGGCGGCGAAGGGGCTCAAGGGATTCAAGGCGCCGCCGAAGGTGTGGAGCCCCCGGGTCTCCAGGGTCTCCGGGTCGAGCTCCCAGGGGAGCCCCTGCTCGCCGAGGGCCAGGAGGGCCCCGCCGAAGGGATAGACGCTCACGTTGACCGGCGACTCCAGGGCGATCCCCCGCACCAGGCGGTCGCCGGGGAAGGCCGTGCCGAACGCCCGGTAGAGGGCGCGGCCGGCGGCCTCTTCGTCGACGAGCTTGGTCGAGCGGACGAAGCGGGCGGTGAGGCGGGGGCCCTCCGGCCCGAAGCGGAGGGTGCAGACCATGCCGTCGCCGTCCAGCCAGTGGCCGTAGCGCTGGCCCCCCCGGACGAAGCGGGCGGGGCCGTTCAGGAGGTAGGTCCCGCGGAGAAAGGCCGGGACCTTTCCCTGGACGCGGAGGGGGACGTCCGAGCGCTCCTCGGGGATCAGGTCGAAGACCTTTTCGAGGCCTGGAGCCTGATCCGCGGGGGCGAGGACGCGAGCCGGCTCGCTCACCGCGCCTCTCCGGCCGCCGCCATCACCTCCGCAGGCTGCAGGCGCTCGGTCTTGAAGCGGGCCATGCAGGGAACCTCGAACCTCCACGGGTAGGTCTCGGAGGTCTCCCGGCAGGCGGCCTCCAGGCGCTCGGCCATGGCGGCCGGGTCGAACTGGAGGTCGTTGATGTCGATGCCGCGGATGAAGGCGGCGTTGGTTGTGGCCCGGGGGTCGTCCAGCACGGCGGAGGCGACGTGGGCCGCGGTCCACCGGGCGAGGTCCCGGAGATTTTCGAGCTGCTCGTCCAGCACCTGGCGGGCCTCGTCGACGCTGACCCCGACCTTGTAGAAGGTCAGCTCGGCCGCCGCGAGGGCCCCCACCTCCATGAAGTCGAAGAAGACCGGCTCGGGGGCCTCCAGCACCACGTTCTCCTTCTTCCACCGGTAGTAAGCGGCCAGGAGGCGGTGGATGCCCTGGTTGATGGGCCCGAGCTGGCTGAAGCGCCGGAGGAAGCCGGGCAGGAACGCCTGATGGACGAGCAGGTCGTTGATGAAGGGAAAGACGTAGAAGCCGAAATAGACGGTCAGCTCCCAGACGTAGCGCAGGGAGAAGCACTCCTGGTCCCCCAGCGTGCAGTAGCTGACGGCGAAGCTGGGGACGTAGGCTTCGTAGATCGCCCGCGCGAGAGGCTCGTAGAAACGGATCTTCGCCTCCAGCTCCTTCTGGTCCCTGGTCAGGATGACGTCGGTGATCAGGGTGCAGTAGGTCGAGATCAGGTCGCCGCCCGGGCTGTAGAGGGGGTCGGTGAAGCGGCAGGCCTCGCCGACGAGGGCCCAGCGCGCGGGGGAGATGGTCTGGCCGTTGTCCAGGGCGAAGCTGGTCAGCCCTGAGTGGTGGAGGATCTTGCGGTGCGGCAGGTCGCGGGCGTAGAGCGGGTATTCGCGGCAGATCCACTCAACGAGCTTCTCGGGCGAGGAGACGTCCCTGAAGGCGACGTTGGCGGAGTCGAACACCAGTCCCAGGCTGGTCTTGCCGTGGAGGGGGATCTCCCAGAACCAGTAGCCCTCGCCGCAATAATGATTGGTTGCGAGGAAGGTGGGGAAATGCCCCAGGGTCCCCCGCTCGCGCCGCACGCGGATGGCCTTGCGGTCGAGGTTGGTGATTTTCTCGGGGTCCAGGAGCCCTTCGACCCAGAGGAACGAGGAGCCGTGGCGGATGGGGCTCGGGCGGTCGAGCTTCTCCCGGCGGACCAGGAAGCGGCCCCGGCCGGAGGCGTCCACGACCCAGCCGGCGCGGCCGGAGATCTCCCGACCGTCCGCTTCGAACCGGAAGGCGTGCGGGTGATCGCCCATGGCGGCGAGATCGCTCCCCTCCTCGGCCAGGTCCACGTGCAGGCTGGTGATGGGGTGGATCAGCTCGAAGTTGGGGCTCTCGCGGTTCTTCTCCAGGACCGCGCCCTCGAACTTGTTGCGGTCGAGCTGGTAGGTGGCGATGTTGGAGATCTTGCGGATGTACGACTGGCTGAGATCTTCCCAGACCTCGCCGCCGCGCTGGGTCTTCCAGTAGAAGCGGAGGTTGTACTTGAGGAAATGCTCCCGCAGGAGGTGCTCCTCCATCTCGAGCACCCGGGAGTAGTAGTAGCCGCTCACCTGGACGGTGGCCTCCCCCACCTTCTGGCGGGCGGGCGGGATCTCGTCCTGGCGGTCGAGCATCAGGATGCGCAGGTCCGGCTTCTCCAGCAGCAGTTGGCGGGCCAGGCACAGGCCGGCGAGGCCGGCTCCGATGATCAGGACGTCGCAGTGTCTGTCCTCCGTCATCCTTCTCTCCCCGGCGCGGACAGGACGACCGCGCAGCAGTGTCCGTCGCTTCCGACGGCGTTGACGAGCGCCCGCCGGACCTCGATCCGGCGGCTCTTTTGCGAAATCCCACCGAGGGGGAATCCCTCGTCCAGGGCCTCGAGCCCCGGGATGCCCGGAAGCGTTCCGTCGTCGAGCGCTCCCAGGAGGGCCACGGCCTGGAATCCTCCCGAGGCGCCCAGGGCCTCGCCGAGCATCCCCTTGACCGCGGCGACGGGCAGGTCTGCCGCCCGCGCGCCCAGGGCGGCGGCCACGCCGAGGGCCTCGCAGCGGTCCCCGGCCGGGCTCCCGTTGGCCGACGCGAAGAGGCAGTCGATCTCCTCCGGGGCCGTGGCCGCGTCCGTGAGGGCGAGGCGGACGGCGCGGGCCACCGCGCCGGACATCTCGTCCTCCCGCGGGGAAAGCGCGAAGGCCTCGCCGTGGCCGAGGACCTCGGCGAGGACGCGCGCGCCGCGCCGGGCGGCGGAGTCGGCATCCTCCAGCACGAGAAGGCCGGCCCCCTCGGCAAGCGCGAAGCCGTTGCGGCGGGCGTCGAAGGGGATGGGCCGCTCCCCGTCGTCCGTTCCGGAGCCGCTGGAGGCTAGCCGGCTGGCGCGGAGATAACCGAGGAAGGACTCGTAGCAGAGCTCCTCCACGCCGCCGGCCAGGAGGGCCTCGGCGCGGCCGGTGCGGATCAGGTCGGCGGCGTAGGCGATGGCCTGGAGGCCGGAGGCCTCGCCGCCGGAGATCGTGGAGTTGACGCCCCGCAGGCCGAACCAGATGGCGGCCTGGCCCGCCGCGGCGTTGATCACGCTGTTGGCGAAGTCCATGGGGCTCGCGTGCGAGGGGCCGAGCGAAAGACCCCGGCGGTCGAACTCGGCGATCGTGCGCACGCTGCAGAAGGTGGTGCCCACGACCAGCCCCAGCTCGCTGGCGGCCCGGCGCTCCTCCGTCCAGCCGGCGGCCTCCAGGGCCTGCCCCGCGGCCACGAGGAGGAGTCGGGAGGTACGGTCCACCGGCCGGAGGTTGCGGTCCCCCAGGTGCTGCCGCGGGTCGAAGGGGCGGATCTCGCCGGCCTGGCGGGGGCCGAGGCCGTCGAGGGGGAAGAGCTCTAGGGGCTTCAAGCCGCTCCGGCCCTCCCGCAGGGCGGCGTGGAGGCCGGCGGCCGAATCCGCGACAGGGGAGATGGCTCCGGCTCCGGTGACGACGACCCTCCGTCCCATGGTCAGGCCCTCCACTTGCGGAGGATGACGGAGGCGTTGTTGCCGCCAAAGGCGTAGGCGTTGTTCATCGCCATTTCCACCCGGTGCTCCCGCGCAGCATTGGGGACGAAGTCCAGGTCCTCCTCCGGCTCCTCCAGGTTCATGGTGGGAGGGATGCGGTCCGTGGCCACGGCCAGGGCGCAGACCGCGGCTTCGATCGCCGAGGCCGCCCCCATGGTGTGGCCGATCATCGACTTGATCGAGCTCATGGGCACGGAGCGGACCCCCTCGCCGAAGACCCGCTTGACGGCCGCCACCTCCAGCCGGTCGTTGGTGGGCGTGCCCGTGCCGTGGGCGCTGACGTAGCCGACCTCCTCGGGCGCGGCGCCGCTGTCGGCCAGTGCCCGCAGCATGGCGCGGGCCGCGCCGTCCCCCTCGGGGTGGGCGGCGGTCATGTGGTGGGCGTCGCAGGAGAGGCCGTAGCCGGCGAGCTCGGCATAGATGCGCGCCCCCCGGGCGAGCGCCCGCTCCAGGGGCTCGAGCACCAGCACGGCCGCGCCCTCGCCGGGGATCATCCCCTTGCGGTTGCGGTCGAAGGGCCGGACCGTGTCGGGCGCGATGGCGCCGAGGCGGGCGAAGCCGGTGTAGGTGATGCGCGAGAAGGCGTCGGCGCCGCCGGCGAGCATGACGTCGGCCCGGCCGGCCCGCAGCACGTCGAGGGCGTGGGCGATGGCGTAGTTGCCGGCGGCGCAGGCCGTGGGGATCATGGCGTTGACCCCGGCGAAGCCCAGCTCCCGGGCCACGTGGGCCGCGATCAGGTAGCAGGGATAGCGGCCGATGAACTCGGGGCCGATCTTCCCTGTCTCTCCGGCAAGGTAGAAGTCGTCGAAGCGCTCGACCTCCCGCGGCTCGCCCGAGGTGGTGCCCATGGCCACACCGGCGCGCTCGGGCTCCACGGCGTCCGGATCGAGACCGGCGTCCTCGAGGGCCATGCGGGCCGCGGCCGCCGCCATCTGCGAGGCGCGGCCGGTCCGCGCCGGGTCCAGGGTGCGCAGGTACCGCTCGGACTGGAACCCGCGGACCTCCGCGCCCAGGTGGACGCTGAAGGCCTTGGTGTCGAAAGACTCGACCGGAGCGAACCCCGACCGGCCGGAGAGGAGGGCCTCCCAGGACTCTTCCCGCCCCGTGCCGACCGGGGTGACCAGACCGAGCCCGGTCACCACGATCCGCGCGTTCATGACTGAACCGTCTGAAGCTCGCCGAGGCGTTGCTGGACCAGATTCACCATGGCCGGGAGACTGTCGATCTCCTTGTACCGCTCGTCGGGAAGCTCCAGCTTGAAGGCGAGGTCGACGTCGACCCCGATCTCGAGGAGCGACAGCGAATCGAGCTTGAGATCCTCGCGCAGCGTGTCGTCATCCCCGATGCGGGCCGGGTCCAGCCCTGCGATATTCGCGATGATCTGCTTGATCCTGCCCCTGATCTCGACTGCTTCCATGGCTCACTCCCTCCTTGTCCGTTTGAGCTCCAGAAAACCTCCTACGCACGGCTCAGGCGCCTGCGGCGCCCGATCCGTTACATCCATCGCAAGGCGTCGATCTCCCGACCGCGACGCCATGACCCTCCCCCGCAGAATCTCCCCGGCGACCTGTTGCGCCGAGACGATCACCGGGGTGATGCCCCCTCCGGGCTGCGTCCAGTGCCCGACGCAGTAGAGATTGCGGATGGCCGTCTCCGACGCGGGCCGGCCGTCCCCCAACTGATCGGGCGACATCTCCCATCCCAGCATGGCTCCCTGGTGGTTGAGGGTGAACCGCCAGGAGGTGCGCGCTGAAGCGCTGTTCCGGACCACGATGTGCCCGCAGATGCCGGGGATCACCCGCTCCAGGTTTGTGAAGATGAAGTCTTCGATCTCGCGTTTGTGGCGCTCCCAATCGTCGACGCCGTGGTAGTCCATCTCCAGCACCTTCTGGACGATCAGGATTTGCTCGCCGGCCGGCGCCATGTCAGGTTCGTAGAGGGTCGGGGCGAAGAGCTTGAAGCGGAGGGCGTCGCGCCCGACCCGTTCCATGTCGAGGGAATCCCAGTAATACCCCTGCGCACGCTCCAGGACGCCGGCCGGCACGCCGCGCAGGCCGAGGTGAGAGAGCCAGCAGGGGAAGGTCGCGCGCAGCCGGCGCACCGGCTCGAGAGCCCCGGGCGGCAGGTGCTCCGGGCCGACGAGCTTCTCCAGGGTCAGGAGCAGGTCGCCGTTGGAGACGACCACGCCGCTGCGCACCACGCCGCCCTGCCAGGCCCGGCGCAGGGGACCGCGCAGGACCTCCAGCTCGGCGCCCCGGGCTTCGCCGTCCTCGATCACGATGCGCCGCGCGAGGGTGCTCGTCAAGATGTGCCCTCCCTTCTCCTCGATACGGAGCGCCAGCTCGTCGGCGAAGGCCTGCGAGCCGCCCTTGGGATAGTAGTTCCCGAGGAAGTAGGAGAGGCGCAGCATCGAGTCGAAGACGAAGGACGTCCGCCCCGGAGGCGATCCCCAGTGCGGACAGTCGGCGGCGAGCAGGAGCTTGAGCTTCGGGTCCCGGAACCAGCGGTCGAGGGCCTGCTTGACCGTAAGGTCGTGGTACGGGGCCAGGCGCTCCAGGGAGGACAGCGGCCGGCCCCGGAAGTAGTGGAGCAGCCCCAGCAGGTAGGTCTCGCGCACGGCTGCGAAGAAGGAGTCGAGCGCCCCCGCCTCCTCCGGGTACTCGGCCTTGAGCTTCGCCATGTAGGCGTCGAAGCCGGCGGGCACGGCAAAGCGCGAGCCGTCCGGAAAGTGGAAGGTGTCGACCGGGTCCATCTTGACCCAGCCAGTGGTGACTCCAAGCTCGGAGAGCAGCCGGCCGGTCAGGGTGTCGGGGTTCCCCAGCAGAGGGTAGAAGTGAGTCGCGGCGTCGAAGGTGTAGCCCCCCCGGCGGAAGGTGCTGCAGTAGCCGCCGACCATGTAGTGCTGCTCGACGAGGAGGACCTGGAGGCCTTCCCGCGCCAGCAGGTTGGCCAGGATCAGGCCGCCGATGCCGGAGCCGATGACGACCGCGTCATAGCGCGGGTTGGGCGGGCGCCGCAGTCCCCGAAAGGGGCGCTTCATCCCCTCGCCTCCCGCTCACCGGTGGGAGAGGGCCGGTTGCGGCCATAGGTCTCGTGCGCGTCCACGAACTCGCCGCTCGCGATCGCGGCTCCGAAGGAGAGCTCGCCCGCGAGCACGGTGGCGGCGGCGATCTCGGCCAGCTTCGGGGCCTTGCCGGCGCCGGCGCAGCCCAGCATCGCCAGGCACTCGCGAGCTGTCCCCAGACCGGTGCCGCCCCCCACGGTCGCCACGGTCAGCGACGGCAGGGTGACGCTCGCATACAGGTCGCCCCCGTCGAGGGCTTCGAACGTGGTGACCCCGACCGCGGAATTGGCGACGTTGGCCACGTCCTGCCCGCAGGCGATGAAGAGCGCGGTCAGACCGTTGGCGAAGTGCCCGTTGTAGCCGATGGCGCCCGCCTGGAGGTGGCCGAGTACGGTCCTCTGCCAGACCTCGGCGAGCCCTTCGGGGGTGGTGTGGAGATAGGCGCGCACGAGACGCGCGGGGATCCGCGCTCCGGCGATCACCTTCTTCCCCTTGCCGCCGGCGAACAACGCGGCGCTCGCCCGCTTCTCGGACTCGGCGCCGCTGAAGATGAAATAACGGGCCGCCCGGCCCTGCTCCACCAGCCACCGGCAGGCCCGGTCCGTGGCCTTGACGATCATGTTCATGCCGTGGGCGTCGGCCGTCCAATAGCAGAAGTGGACGAAGACCTGCCGGCCCAGCGGCCGGGACTCGAGCCGCAACAGCCTTCCATGCCGGGTGGTGGACTCGGCCTCGGTCTTGAGCGCCTCGAAGAGCCTCTCCACCTCCCGGGCGAACGCCGCGGCCTCGGCCACGCCGTCGAACGTGAAAACGGGCGAGACGCGGTTCTCGTCCACCAGGACGTGCGTCACGGCCCCGCCCGCCCGCGTGAGCGTCGTCATCCCCCGCTCGTAGCTCCGCACCAGGGCCCCTTCCGTGGTGGCAAGAGGGACGTAGAACAGGCCCCGCGCGTGCTCGCCCTCGACCCGCAGCGGACCCGCGACCCCCAGCGGCACCTGGACGGCGCCGATCGGGTTCTCGACGTTGCCGCGCATCTCCTCGCCGGGAACGGTGGCCGCGCCCACGTGCTCGAGACGCGCGCCGGTCCGCTCCTCGATCCAGCGCCGCCGCGTGGCAATGGCCTCCTCTGCGTATCCCTGCTCCTCCAGCCGGGGAACTAGGTCGGACGACCGCTCCCGGACGAGCTCCGCCCGGTCAACAGATCCGCCGTCTCCACCCTCGGTCATCGCTCCCCTCCATCCAGACCGGACATCCTGAGCCTCGGAACTAGGTTGCCCCAAAGAATTCCTTTTGACAAACCCGCGAACACTTCGTTGAAGGGCACTGCAACTACAACTTCTTGCCGGTGCCACGGCGCGAAGCTTCGCCGAGGATTCTCCCGGGAAGCGACAGCAGGGCTCCCATTCCCCAGAGCAGGCACGCCCCGGCAGCCCCCAGGGCCTCGACGAGCAGCCGCCCGAGCCAGACGAGAGAGGCGGCTGCCGTCCAGAGAAGGAGCCACAGGGCGGCGGGGAGGGGGGCCAGGAGGGCCAGCAACCAGAGCCGCCGGGCCGGGGAGTCGACGAGACGCCGGAGACCCGGCGTGCTCCCTGCGAGCCGGCCCCAGAAACGGAGGCTGCTCGCCAGCGTCGCGAGGACGGGAGTGTTCTCCTCGACCGCCCCGGGATCGGGAGCCTTCGGGGAAAAGGTGGACTCGAAGCGGCTCCACCTCCGGCCGGCCACCTGGAAGGCGTCCGTCTCCAGGGGATGCCCCTCGTAGCGGAAGCCGTTCCCCGCGCCACAGGCGAAGTAGAGGATGAGGAACGGACGGATCGGGCCGAAGCCCCAGCGGGAGTCCTGCACCTGGAGAGCGTGAAACGCCTCGTGCACGACCGTCCCGAGCCAGTCGAGAGAGCCTGGCTTCCACTGCGCCGGGTCGAAGTAGATCCGGGTCCTGCGGGGCGAGAGCAGCGCCGGGATCGTAACCGCATGGCTCCCCACGAGCCGGATCAGGTGCGGCACCCCCACGTGGAACGACACCGCGTCCAGGTCGAGGGTCGGATAGACGGCACGGAGGATGCGCCGCACGTCCTCCGGCAGCGCCACCTCCGGGGGGAAGAACCAGCGCCAGACGCGCCGGGCGCGCGCCTGGAGGCAGTCACCGGCGTTCACTTCCTTGCGTAGGCAATCCGGTAGATCGCCCCGGCCTGATCGTCGGATACGAGGAGCGAGCCGTCCGGCAGGACCTGAACGTCCACGGGCCGACCCCAGGCCTTGCCCTTCTCCAGCCATCCTCCGGCGAAGGTCTCGTACGAGACCGCCCGGTTCCCCTGCAGGCGCACCAGAGTGACCCGGTAGCCGATGGGGGTGGACCGGTTCCAGGAGCCGTGCTCGGCGATGAAGATCTGGTTGCGGTACTCGGCCGGGAACATGGACCCGGTGTAGAAGCGCATGCCGATGGCGGCCGTGTGGGGCGCCAGGTTCTGGACCGGCGGCACGAACTCGGAGCACTTCCGGTTCTTGCCGAACTCGGGATCGGGGATCGTGCCAGCGTGGCAGTAGGGGAACCCGAAGTGGAGCCCCGGCCTCGGCGCCCGGAGCAGCTCGTCCGGCGGGACATCGTCCCCCATGAGGTCGCGGCCGTTCTCGGTCAGCCAGAGCTCCCTCGTCTCTGGATGCCAGTCGAAGCCCACGGTGTTGCGGATGCCCCGGGCGTAGATCTCCGGCTTGCCACCCCGGGGGGAGATCCGGGTGATCGTGGAGAAGATCGGATTCTCCGGATCGCAGACGTTGCACGGCGCCCCCACGGGGACGTAGAGTTGGCCGTCCGGCCCGAAGCGGATGAACTTCCAGCCGTGGTGGCCCTCGGTCGGGTAGGCGTCCGTGACCACCGCCGGCTTCGGCGGGCTCTCCAGCCGGCCATCGATGCCGTCGAAGCGGAGCACCCGGGAGATCTCGGCCACGTACAGGGCGCCGTCCCTCCAGGCCACGCCGTTGGGAGACTTCAGGCCGGAGGCGATCGTGAACACCCGGTCGGCGCGGCCGTCCCGATTGCCGTCCGTCACGGCGTAGACCTTGCCCGCCCGCATCGTGCCAACGTACAGGATGCCGGCAGGCGAAAGGGTCATGGACCGTGCGCCCGGGACGTCCCCGGAGAAGAGGCTGATCGAGAACCCCGGGGGGAGCTTGATCCTCTGGAGCGGCAGGTCCCGGCGCGCCTGAGCGAGGCAGGCCAGGGTAGAGACCAGGAGCAGGACGGCGAGAAGCGCCGCGGTTTTCCCTCTCGTCGGTATGCTCATCTCGCGTAACCTCCCGTCCATCTCCTCGCAAGAATCGGGCCTTTACGTCAGGATCACTCCCACCCCGGCCGCCATCAGCCCCACGGCGAGCACCTTGGGGACCGTCACCGCCTCGCCGAAAAAGATCCAGCCGGAGACCAGGGCCATGAAGTTGCCGATCCCCCGCTTCAAAGTCTCGATCGTACCCACGTACATCAGCGGCAGGGCCAGGAACTGAAGCCCCAGAGCCGTGCAGCTCACCACCAGGGCAAGGGCGAGCACACCCGGCACCTTGCGGACCCGCGCCACGTCCGCAAGCCGGCGCTGGACGAGGAGCACCGCGAGGACCCCGGCCGCCACCCCGGCCGTGAGCACCACCCCGTGGAGGGGCGGCGCCGCGCGCTCCACAGCCATCTTGTCCAGGGGGACCGTCAGGGCCCAGAAGAACGCCGTCGAGGCGACCATCAAGCCGCCCCTGAGCATCTCCCGCTTCCCCGGACCGTGCTCCGGAAGCACTGTTTTCCGCGGCCAATTGAGCCAGATCGCCCCGGCGATCACCATGAGGATGCCCGCGGCGTCCGCCACACCCGGCCGCTCGCCCAGGAGCGGCACCGCCAGCAGGGTGGTGAAGGCGGGCGTCAAGGAAAGGAGTGGCACGGTGACCGACAGGGGCGCGATCCGCATCCCCGTCAGGAACAGCAGGTTCGCGACGAGGTTGAGCAGCACCGAACCGAGCGCCGGCGCCAGGTACCCCGGAGCGGGAGGGCCCACGCCCTCGACGATCGCCCACAAGCCGAACAGCGGCACCGAGCCGGCCGTCAGCAGGAACACCAGGGCCACCGGCGGGATCTCCGTGACCAGAAGCTTGCGCAGCAGGTCGAACCCCGCCCAGCCCAGGCTGCAGGCGAGCACGAGGAGCAGGGGGAAGAGGGGGGTGGACATGGCGGTGGGCGGGGGGAGCATATCCCGGACGAGGGGTGATCTCGTCTGGCAACCTGTACTTCCGCTAAACTGTATCTCTCCATTCCTGGAAGGACGTGCCATGAACCTCACGCCCGAGCTGGTCGCCGACATCCTCGTGCGCCAGAACTACATCGCGCCCGAGCAGGGCGAGACGATCAAGGCCGAGGCCAAGGCCCTGCCGAGCCGGATGCGCTCGGCCCATGCGTATGAGCAGAAGGCCCTGGCTTACGAGCTGATCCTCCAGCTCCGCCTTCCCAACCTCAAGGACTCCGGGGGTCCCCTGACCGAGGTGGACATCGCCCAGGCCATCGCCGCCGACGCCCGGCTCGGCCACGTCCGCATCGACGCCCTGAACCTGAACGCGGACCTGATCGAGTCCAAGGTGTCGCGCCCGTTCGCCAAGCGCCACCGCATGATCCCGATCGACATGGAGAACGGCCGGCTGCGAGTGGCCCTGGCCAATCCCTACGACATCGAGGGCATCGACTCCTTCCGGCGCATCGCCGGCCGGGACATCACCTTCATCGTGGCCTCGGAGCCGGACATCTTGAAAGCCCTCACCGAGTTCTACGGCCTGCGCCACTCGGTCAAGCGGGCGGAGCGGGACCTCACCGCCGGAATCGACCTCG
>DASQEB010000117.1:0-37794 GCA_035633875.1 Thermoanaerobaculia bacterium | reverse complement strand
CGCCGCAGGGGATGCCGGCCGATGGGCGCCTCGATCGTGCCCGCGGCGGGCGAGGGCGCGCCGTACGCAATCGCGAGATAGCGCTTTTCGACCTCCCGCTGGGCGAAGGCCCGGGAGAGCCGGAGGTAGGCGCCCGGGGTGCGCGCCACGACCATCACGCCGCTCGTGCCCTGATCCAGGCGGTGGACGATGCCGGGCCGGCCGGGTCCGCCCACGCCGGCCATCTCGGGGTAGCGGGCGAGGAGGAAGTGGGCCAGCGTACCGCTGGTCCGGCCGGCGCCGGGGTGGACGGTGAGGCCGGCGGGCTTGTCCAGCACGACGAGGTCCGCGTCCTCGTGAAGAATGCGCAGGTCTCCCTCTTCGGGGACGACCCGTTGCTCCCTGGACTCGGGCGGCCGGCAGTCGATCCGGTCCCCGGCGGCGAGCGGAGTGGAAGCCTTGGCTTCGCGGCCGTTGACCCGGACGTGGCCGTCGCGGATCCAGCCCTGGACCTGGTTGCGGGGGACGTCGAGGCGGGCCGCCACATGACGGTCGAGGCGCTCGCCCGCGTGGTCAGGGGGGATGTCCCAGGCGATCACCGGGGTATCAAGGGACCTAAAGGACAGGGGAGCTTCTTGTGTCCTTTAGGTTCTTGAGGTCCTTCATGTCCTTTCTTCCCCTCCCTCGTGCTCCCGGTGCCGCGGGCGGAAGCTGTCGATGGCCATCAAGACGATGCCGACGGAGATGGCGCTGTCGGCCACGTTGAAGGAGGGCCAGTGCCAGGTGCCGACGTAGACGTCGATGAAGTCGGTCACCGCGCCGCTGGAGATCCGGTCGACGAGGTTGCCGACGGCGCCGCCCACGACGAGGGCGAGGGCGGTCAGCAGGAGCCGGTCGCGGGAGTGGGTGAACCAGAAGTAGACGCCCACGGCAGTCAGGGCCGCGAGGCCGAGAACGGTCAGGAAGGGGCTGCTGGTGCCCGCGCCCTCCGAGGCGAAGAGGCCGAACGCCACCCCGGTGTTGCGCACGTGGGTGAGGTTGAGGAAGCCGGGGATCACCGGCTCCGCGGCATGGTGGGGCAGGTTGACCTCCACCCACCACTTCGTCCACTGGTCGAGGACGATCACCGCGAGCGAGATGAGCAGATACCGGATCTTGCTCAGACCGTCGTCGAGGGCGGCGGCGTCGCCCAGGGCCTGATTGGTGCGGAGATCGTCCGATTCCACAGTGTGTCTCCTTCTACGGGTCTGGCGGAAAGTGCTTCCGCGCGGCGCAGACCACCGCGGACAGCTCGGAGGGGTGCTGGAACAACCGGATCCCCGCGACCCCTGCCGCGCCCGCCGCGGCCACTTCGGCAAACCGGATTAGTGTAACCCCTCCGAGCGGATAGACGGGAACGCCGACCGCCGCGGCCCGGGCCAGGGCCTCGATTCCGACCGGCGGGCCGTAGCGCTCCTTGCCCGGCGTGGGGTAGACGGGCCCGAAAGTCACATAGTCCGCGCCGTCCTCCAGGGCCTGCTCCACCTCCTCGACGGAGTGGGTCGAGCGGCCAAGGAGCACGCCGGGGCCGAAACGCCGGCGCAGGGGGGCCAGGGGAACGCCGTCCGCGGGCAGGTGGGCGCCGTCCGCGCCCGCCGCCACGGCGAGGTCGACGCGGCCGTTGACCAGGAGGCGGACGCCGTGCGGCAGCACCGACCTGGCGAGGCGGACGAGACCGTAGACGGAACGGTCGTCCAGGTCCTTCTCGCGGATCTGGAGGGCATCCACCCCCGCGCGCCCAAGCTCGCGGAACCAGGCGGCGAGCTCGCCGGGCAGGGAGGCCCGGTCACTGATCGCCAGCAGCCGACCGGGTCTCGACTTCGGCATGGTTGCGCGCCCTGCGCCGGGAGAGCAGGGCGTCGAGATCGTGCACCCCCCAGACCAGATGGACGAGCCCGAAGCCGCTCATCGCTCCCCGGAGGAAGGGATGAAGGCAGAAGCCCCGCAATCCATGCAAGGGGATCTGGATCATGGTCTGGTCCCACACCGGGCTCCACGGGACGAAGAGGAGGAAGATCCCCGCCTCGATGCAGTAGAGGATGAACGTGACGCGGAGCAGGGAGGACAGGCGCATGGGCGGGGGAATTCTAGGCCAAAAGGCACGGCCGGCGTTGCCGCCGGCCGTCCTCGCTTCCAACCCCGCCCGAATGACGTTACCGGTTGTCCCGCCCCCGGCTCCGCTCCGGCGGCCGGGACGATCGGGCCCGCCCCCGGTCGCTCTCGCCGCGCGAGCGGGAAGAGGACGGAGGCGAAGGCCGGTACGACGGACGCGCCGAGGGCCGGGAGGGCTCGGAGACCCGCGGCGAGGTCCGGGGCTCGTACGTCCGCGGCGAGGGCGAGGGCCGCACGCTCGGGCTCCGGTCCCGGTCGGGAGTCGAGGGTCGGTAGGAGGGGCGGGCCCGCTCCACCTCCCGGGCCGAGGGCCGGTCGGGCACGGCCCGCGGCTCGTAGCGGGGCTCGTACCGCGGCTCGGGCCGCTCGATCCGGGGCTCCGGCCGGTCGTTCCGGTCCAGATCCTCGCGGCGCACCGGGGGCCGCTCGGACCTCTCCTCCTCGCGAGGGGCCTCGCGGGGGGACGGCCGGACGCTCGGCCGGACGTCCCGCACGTCGGGCCTCACGGTGGGTCCGTCGGGGCGGGGCGCTCCGCCGTCCTCGCTCGGGTCCGGACGGCGCGACCGGGGGAGCTCCCGGAGATCCGGCCGTGCATCCGGCCGCGCGTCACGCGCCTCGGGCCGCGCCTCGGGGCGCGCTTCGGGGCGAACATCGGGACGCACGGTCGGCCTGCGGAGGTCGTCCGCGCTCGGCCGGCCGCGCTCTTCGACTCCCGGGCGGGGCGCTCCGCCGTCCTCGCCCGAGGCGGGGCGGCCGGCGCGGGGGAGCTGCTCCCGGACCTCCGGACGGACCTCGGGCCGGCGGTCGGCCGGCGTGTCGGGCCTCCGGTCGTCGCCGAGGATCACGCGCGGCCTGCCCGGATCCGGAACCTGGGTCGTGCCCCGGTTTTCCAGGACCTCCTGCGGCGGCCGGACGCGGCCCAGGGTGTCGGGCTTCAAGGGCGTGCCGTCGAGGCGGCGGCTCAGCTCGCGCGTAGCGATCGCCGTCCGCAGCTCGGGCGAGATGTCGGGCTTGCGGGCGACGAACGGCGTCACGTCCGGAAGCTCGGCCCGGCCCTTGCCGAGGCCGGACTGGCGCAGCGTCCGCAGCACGTCGTCCGGGTTCTTCAGCCGCTCCGGGGTGAGGCCGCGGGTGTCGGTCGTGAGGATGCCGCGCGGCACCTCGGCGACCCGGCGGCGCAGCTCGTCGATGGGCACGGCGTAGCGCCGGACGTCGCGATCGTCGCGCCGGCCGTCCCAGAAGCCGTCCCGGTAGCCGTCGCGGTAGCCGTGACGGTAGCCGAAGTAGCCCGTGGGCACGAAGGTCCAGTGATCGTAGTAGCTCCAGGGGCCGCCGGCATAGCCGTAGACGCCGGAGTGGAAGCCGAAGCCGAGGCCGAAACGCGATCCGTAGAAGCGGGTGTAGTAGCCGGTGGGGCACCAGCCCGCGTAGGAGGAGCCCCAGTGCCAGTAGACCCACGCCGGGGAGTAGCGGTAGCCGGGCGCCCACACCCAGCCGTAGGCGGGGATGTAGTCCCAGCTCCCGTAGTGGTACGGCACCCAGCCCCAGGGCTCGTAGGAGACCCAGGTCAGGCCGCTCGGCGTGTAGGTCCAGCGGCCGTGCCAGTAGGGGCGCCAGCCCGCGGTCACCACGGGCCGCCAGTACGGCCGGCCGTCGATGGAGAGCCAGGAGCCGTATTTGGAGAGGGGCGCGGCGGCGTAGCGCAGGTTGTCGTCCACGTGGCGCAGGTCGGCCGCGGCGTACTCTTCGTCCAGGTGCTTGGACCAGCGCTCCAGCGCGTCGAAGCCGCTCGCCGGCCGGACGTCCACGCTGGCCAGGCTCTCGCCCTCGATGATCGCCTCCTCGTCGGCCCGCACCACCTGGGAGCCGCGCTCGGTGACGACCTCGGCCTTGCCGCGGCGGACCACCAGCTCGCTCCAGCCGCCACGGTCCGCCGTGACGCGGAAGACGCCGTAGTGTTGCACGTAGATCGTGGCGTTGGGGGTCTCGACCCGGGGCAGCTCCTCGCCGTAGGACTCCTCGAAGACCACGAGCTGCAGGTTCCCCTCGAGGAGCCGCAGCACGGTGGCCCGGTCGTTCGTGTCGGGCGAGGCCGCCAGCCGTTCGAGCAGCAGCTCGCTGCCGCCGTCGAGCCGGACGATGTTGCGGTCGGCGAGCACGATCTCGACCCGCGACCTGCCGGGCACCTGGAGGCGGTCGCCGGCGAGCACCGGCTGGTTGATCTCGGCGCTCTCCCGGTCGTTGGTGCCGGCCTGGATCAGCGTGGCCGGGCCCTCGACCACCCGCAGGTAGCCATAGCTGCCGTCGTGCTCGGCGGCGGCGCCCGGCGCGGCCGTGAGGACGAGGAGCCCGAGGGCGAGAGACATCCCGAGCCCGGACGCTTTCTTGAAGGTCTTCATCTTCGTCTTCTCCATGATGTGTCGAACACCGACACCTCTGGGTGGAGCAACTTCCAGACCAGGGGCTTTATTCCGTTCGCTGCGCCGCCAAATGCCCTTTTTTCCACGGCTTGGGTGGATATAATGACGCGGCCCGGAGGGCGGGGTGCGTCCCCCCCAGGCGTCGGCGGCGTCCACGCGGCGGCACGCTCCTCCCGGTCCTACTATCGTATGATGACAGACGTTCCATTCACGTGCACGGGAGGTGAGTTCAGCGTGGGTGTCAAGGACTGGTTCCGCGGCGGCGCCCGGGGGAAGGAGCAGGAGCCGCAGGGGCATACGATCGACGACCTGATCATCCTCGAGCGGTATGGCGAGGCGGCGGACCGCCTGCGCACCAAGCTCAAGGACAATCCCCAGGACCTGCACGCCCATTTGAAGCTCGCCGAGGTCCACACCCAACTCCGCGAGTTCGGCAAGGCGGTGGACGAGTACGCCTTCGTCGCCGACGAATACGCCCAGGACGGCTTCTACGACAAGGGGATCGCCCTGCTCGCCAAGGCGGCGAAGCTGGCCCCCCTGGACGAGTCCATCCGTTTCAAGATCGGGCGGCTCCAGCGCGAGAAGAGCATGGAGCACCTGCGGGGGATGGCCCTGGAGGGGCTGCGCCAGGCGGGGAACCAGCAGGCCGGGACCACCGCCCTCGAGCTGCAGCGGCTCTGGCGCACGCTCGCCGGGAGCTCCCTCGTGCAGCGTCTCCCGGGCGACCAGCTCAAGCGGTTCTTCGGGGCCACGGAGTTCTTCCGCTGCGAGGCGGCCACGGTGCTCGTCGAGGAGGCGAGCCAGGAGCCCTTTCTCCTCCTCCTCGTCCGCGGCGTGGTCGAGGCCTTCATCGAGCCCGAGCCCGGCAAGTCCCTGCTCGTGCGCACCTTCAGCTCGGGCGACGTCGTGGGCGAAGGGGTCCTCCTCGAGCGCGGCGTCTGGCCTGCCGCCTACCGGGCGACCGAGCCGGTGACGGCCCTGAAGCTCACCCGCGCGGGGCTCGAGAAGACCCTGGTCGGCAATCCCGATCCGCGGGGCTTCCTCGACGCCCTGCGCGAGCAGCGCAACGACCGGGACGTGGCGGCCACGGTGCGCCGGCTGCGGAGCGGGGGCTGATGGCGATCCTCCCCATCCGCATCTATCCCGATCCGGTCCTGCGGGTGAAGTGCCCCGACGTCACCGAGTTCGACGCCCGGCTCCGGAAGCTCGCCGCCGACATGGTGGAGACCATGCACGCGGCCCCGGGCGTGGGCCTCGCCGCGCCGCAGGTCGGCGTCGAGCAGCGCATCGCCGTCGTGGACACCTCCGTCGGCGAGGACCCGAGCCAGATCCACATCCTTATCAATCCACAGATCGTCCGGCGCGAGGGGCTGGAGACCGAATCCGAAGGATGTCTCTCCCTGCCGGGGATCAGCGACAAGGTGGACCGCCCGACCTCGATCACGGTGCGGGCGGTCGACCTGGAAGGCAAGCCCATGGAGATCAACGCGGAGGGGTGGCTCGCCCGCGTCGTCTGCCACGAGATCGACCATCTCGACGGCATCCTGTTCACCGACCATCTGCGGGGCCTGCGCAAGGAGCGGGCCCGGCGCCAGCTCAAGCGGCTGGCCGCCGAGCGCGAGGAGGTGACGGCGTGAGGGCGGGGGTGTTGCGGCCCTGGCTCGCCGTCCTCCTGATCCTCACCCTCGCCGGCTGCGGCGGGGGAGGCGGCGGAGGCTCTCCGGTCGAGCCGACGCCTCCGCCTCCCCAGCCGGGCGTCACCTTCACGGGCCAGGGGGGGAGCGCCAACAACAGCGTCGTGCTCGCCTCCGGCGCGGGGACGAACGTCAATGCCCTGGTGCTGGAGGTGCGGGCGCAGAACGTCGACGACCTCTACGGGGCCGCCTTCGACCTCCGCTTTCCGGCCGCCGTGCTCCAGTACGCCCGCTTCACGCCGGGTCCTCTCCTGGAGGGGGGTTCCGTCCAGGTCGCCCCGTCGGGGAGCGGCAACCTCGTGGTGGGATTCAGCCGGCTCGGCGAGGTGCCCGGCCTCGACGGCTCCGGCGTGCTGCTGACGCTCGAATTTGCTCCCGTCGCCGCCGGGGAGGGCGCGCTCAGCTTCGCCCGCAACTCGGCCTTCGATTCCGACGGCCGGCCCATCACCGGGTTCACCTGGGCGGGCGGCACTGTCCGCGTCGTCCGCTGATCCTCTGCCATGGCCCGCGATCTCGTCCTCTTCAACACCCTCGGGCGCAAGCTCGAGTCCTTCCGGCCGACCGTCCCCGGCGAGGCCCGCATCTACACCTGCGGGCCGACCGTCTACAACGAGGTCCACATCGGCAACCTGCGGACGTTCCTGGTCCAGGACGTCCTGCGCCGGAGCCTGCGCTACCTCGGGTACGAGATCACCCAGGTGATGAACCTGACCGACGTGGACGACAAGACCATCCAGGGGGCGCACAAGGCCGGGATCTCCCTCGACGAGTACACCGAGCCCTTCATCCGCACCTTCCTGCGCGATCTGGACGCCCTTCACGTCGAGCGGGTCGAGCGCTTCCCGCGGGCGACCGAGCACATCGCCGACATGATCGAGCTGATCCGCACGCTCGTCGACAAGGGCTACGCCTACCAGAGCGACGGCTCGGTCTTCTTCAGCATTGCCAAAGACCCGGGCTACGGCCGTCTCTCCGGCTTCGATCTCGATGCTGCACGCCGCGGCGAGCGGGTGGCCCAGGACGAGTACGGCAAGGAGGACGTGCGCGACTTCGTCCTCTGGAAGGCGGCCAAGCCCGGCGAGCCCTCCTGGGAATCCCCCTGGGGTCCGGGCCGGCCCGGCTGGCACGTCGAGTGCTCGGCCATGAGCATGAAGTACCTGGGCCAGACCTTCGACCTCCACTGCGGCGGGGTGGACCTCATCTTCCCTCACCACGAGAACGAGATCGCCCAGAGCGAGTCGGCGACCGGCAGGCCGTTCGTGCGCACCTGGTTCCATTCCGAGCACCTGATCGTGGACGGCCAGAAGATGTCGAAGTCCCTGGGCAATCAGTACACGCTCAAGGACCTGATCGAGCGCGGCCATTCGCCCCGGGCGGTCCGCTACCTCTTCCTTTCGGTCCACTACCGGCAGAAGCTGAACTTCACCTTCGAGTCCCTGGACGCTGCCGCCGGGGCCCTGCGCCGTGTCGACGAGATGCGCTTCCGCCTCCAGCACGCCGACGAGAAGGGCGAGGCGAGCCCCGCCCTGGCCGAGGCCGCCGAGCGCCTGCGCCGGGACTTCGCCGCCGGCCTGGCGGACGACCTCAACCTGGCCGAGTCCCTGGCGGCCCTGTTCACCTTCGTCAGAGAGGTGAACGTCTCCATCGAGGCGGGTCTGGGGACCCGGGACCGGCAGCGCGTGCTGGGCACCCTGGCCGACATCGACCGGGTCCTCGGGGTGCTGGACCCGGCCGACTGGCAGCAAGGCGAGGCCGCGGACGAGGATGCGGAGGAGATCGAGCGCCTGATCCAGGAGAGGAAGGAGGCCCGGCAACGCCGGGACTTCGCCACCTCCGACCGGATTCGCGACGAGCTTACCGCCCGAGGCATCGTCCTCGAGGACACTCCCCAGGGCACCCGCTGGAAGCGGCGGTGAGCGACGGCTTCCGCGAGCAGCCCCACAACCGGGGCCGGGGGAAGGTGGGGGAGGACGACGCCGTCCGCTGGCTGGCGGCCCGGGGCTTCGAGATCATCGAGCGGAACGTCACCAACAACGGCGGCGAGATCGACGTCGTGGCCCGGGAGTCCGGAACCCTCTGTTTCGTCGAGATCAAGGCCCGGGACGGCAGGCTCTACGGCCACGCCGTCGAGGCCGTGACCCCCGCCAAGCAGCGCCGCCTCTCGCGCGCCGCCTCCCTCTACATCGCTGTCAAGGGCCTCCACCGCCTCCCGGCCCGCTTCGACGTCCTGGGTCTCGACCGGGACGGGGACGGCTGGCGCTACACCCTGATCCGCAACGCCTTTCCCTACAACCCCGGACCTGCCCGGCGGCGCTGGTAGGGCTCTGTCGAGCCAACAAAGCACTTTTCACGATTTGTCGGAGTGGCTGCAATTTTCTGAGAACCGGGACTGTTTCGATTGGGGCGCGGGGACGCGATCTCTTGCCATCTAATCGAATCGCAGGGCAAGCCCTGGTATAATTAAACTTTGTTTCTTCAGTGCCGTATGTGGCTCTTACGGCCGGCGGGCGGACCGGCGCCGCCGCCGCGCATGCTACACCTCGCCGGATGACAAGGAGACGATGAGATGAGAAAGCTCCCGATGCTGCTCTCGGTGACAGTCGCCATGGTGCTCGCGGCGCCTGTCGCCCACCTGGCTCATGCCCAGGAAGGTGATCCTCAGGTCCTCGCAATGATGCGCGGGATCAACGACCAGCTTCGGGCCCAGGGCCTGAACGTCGCCGTCGAGGAGGTCGAGTTCTTCACGATCGGCGGAGGCCGGTCGAGCAACCGTCTGCATCAGACGGGGACCAAGTGGGTGGCCAACGATCCGCGGCGTCTTGCGGACGGCGACAACATCACCTATCTGGTGGACCGGAGTGAGGGCGCCACGGCCTCCGGGCTGACCAACGCCGACACGGAGGCTGCCATCGACCGCGCCATGGCGACCTGGAACAACAACGAGAAGTGCCTCAGCAACGTGGACTTCGTCAAGCGGCCGGACTCCGGGGCCGACCCGGACATCTTCGACGCCTTCTTCGGCTTCGGAGGCTTCGGCAATCCCTTCCTGGCCGACATCGTCAACGCCGGCTGGTATCCGCGGTCGTTCTTCGAGGTCGTCGGCGGGCCGGGCGGCGGCAACGGCATCCTGGCGTTCTCGGTGACCTTCATCTTCAACGACGCCAACGGCAATCCCTCGGACATCGACGGCAACAACCACCTCGATGCGGCGCTGAACGAGGTCTACTACAACGACAACTTCGGCAACCCGGGCGGGCCTCGGCCGAACAACCCCTGGGGCATCAACGTCGCGCTGCCGGGCATCGACGTGGAGACCGTGGCCCTGCACGAGAACGGCCACTCCCTCGGCCTCGGCCACTTCGGTCCGCCGCCGGCCGCGGTGATGAACCCGGTCTACGCCGGCATCCGGCACACGCCGATGGCGATCGACCACGCCGGCATGTGCAGCGTCTGGGGCGACTGGCCCAACTGACGCCGCTGGCGAGAAGCGTCGGCCGGGAATGCCCGTTCCCGGCCGTGCGTTACCTCTCGCGGCTGGAGACCGCGGGCCTGCGGCGACCGCTTGACAGCCCCCGGTCCCCCGAATATCCTTTGCCAGCCTGTAAGGGCGGGAATAGCTCAGTGGTAGAGCACAACCTTGCCAAGGTTGGGGTCGCGGGTTCAAATCCCGTTTCCCGCTCCAGACTTTGACTTTCAGAGACTCGCGGACGTCTTCCGCGTTCTGCTAAGATCAGGGCCGCGCAAGCGGCCCTGTGCGTCTCAGGCGACGTAGCCAAGTGGTAAGGCGAGGGTCTGCAAAACCCTTATTCACCGGTTCGAATCCGGTCGTCGCCTCCATCCCTCCTTTCTCCTGACCAGCTCACCAACTCGCTTCAAGCGCTGCGGCTGACGGCTCGACGCCTCCGGATCTCCAGGCTCCGCGCGTTTAGGACGAACGCCCGAGGCTCTGCAACGTCCGCTGCAATGTGGGGTCGAACTGCTTCTGGCGCAAGGCCTTCCTGAGGACGGCGAGCGCCTCGTCCCTCCGGCCGGCCCGGTGCAGCGCCATGGCGTAGACCGCCACCACCTGGCTGTCTTCGGGGAGCTGCCGGTACGCCGCCGTACAATCATCGACCGCTTCCCGGGTGGCTCCCGCGACCAGGTGGGCCGCACACCTCTGGCGATACAGGAGGGGGTGCTCCGACATGGTCTCCAGGGCGCGGGTGGCGAGCTCGACGACTTCGTCCGTCCGGCCGAGCTGCCCCAGGATCGCCAGGTACTCCACCAGGTAGTTGGCCGGAAAGTCGTTCAGAAACGCCCGCTGCAGAACCGGCAGGGGAGGGGCGAAGGCGCGCGGAGGGACGAAGGGATCCCGCTGCCCGCCGGGCTCCGCGAGGTCGAGCCGGAACACGGGCGGGATGGACGGACCGCCCTTGACCAGGATGACGGCGAGAGGATCGGCGTAGACCAGCCGCCAGCGCCGGTCCCGCAGCAGGGTCATTCCCAGCGGGGACCTCACCGTCCGGGAGTAATTCCCCAGCACCACGGTCCGGAAGCCGTAGCGGCTCTCCGCCTGTCTCCAACTTTCGGGTGAGTCGACCATCCGCGTGTACCGGGCCACGACCGAGGGATCGAGCACCCGGCTGTCGATGAAGAGGCGGTGCCTGGGCCAGAGGCGGTAGCTCAGGTAGGCGCCCATCGTGTAGTCGTTGAAGATGGGGCCCGGCAGATCGTTCTCGAGGATGAAGTCGGCAGCCCCGGGGCAGGCGATGGCCGGACGGACGGTGAAGAAGCTGTCGGACTGCCCACCCTCGAACCCCGGCCGGGCCACGCGCAGAGCGACGGCGGCGCTCAGCAGGACGACGGCCAGGAGGCCGCAGGCGGTCCTGTAGATCCATCTTCGCGGGACGCCGCGTGGGGCCGCTTTGTGGCGCTTCCCGGGCCGCGGCGCGAGGTCCCGTTCCTCGAGATTGCGGAGGATCACCAGGGCGGCGGCGAGGCCCAGCCCGGGGAGGTGGCGGACGGCCGTGGCACCGAGCGCCGCCATCCCCAGAAAGAAGAGGAGGCGTGGCACCGGCCACCGCCGGGAGGCCACGAAGCTGCCGAGCCCGGCGACGGCGGCCAGCCCATAGAGCCACGGCAGCCGGCCCCCGGCCGCGGTCGGGTGGAACGGGCTCCGCCACTCCAGGATGAGGTTGGTTCCGGATTCCCCGATCGGCTGGAGCTCCTCGGAGCCCGTCACGAACCCGAAGGGAGCGAGGCGCTCGCTGAAGTGCCAGGGATCGGCGATGGCCAGGAGGAAGAGCAGCGCCGGGAACCAGAGCGGCGGACGGCCGGATCTCTCGTACCCTCGCCGCGCCTCGATCCAGCCGCCGACGCTGTAGCAGAGCGCGATGAAGATGCCGAGGGGATAGCCGCCGTGGAGGTTGGCCCACAGCACCTGCAGCCCGCCGAGGACCGCCCCTCGCTTCCACGTGAACGTCCCCTCCCGCTCCAGGAGAAGGTAGAAGATCGCGAGCATCAGCCAGGAGGCGACCTCGGCCTTGCCGGCGAGACGCGGACCGATCATTACCAGGAAGAGGGTCAGGGCCAGACCGTTCACCAGACCCAGGCGATCGACGCGCCCGGCGGTGTAGACGAGGACGCTCAGGATGACGGCGAGGAGTGCGTGGAAGATCACGACCCCTTCCAGCCCCGCCAGGCGCTCCAGACCCGCGACGACGACCGTCCAGAGCCAGGAATGGTAGACCCAGCCGATGCCTTGTCCCGAGGTGTAGAGGAACGGGTCCTGGCTCGGGATGCGTCCCTGCTCCAGGACCTGGCGGCCGGAGGTGAGATACCACCAGAAGTCCTCGTTCCAGAGATAGCCGAGCGTGAGCGACGCGACCACGGCGAGGGTCGGAGCGAGAAGGAGAAGCCATGCCCCGCGGAAGCCGCTCGCCTGGTCCGGCTCCTCCGGGCTGTGCTGCCGGAGGTCCCTGGCTTTCGGAACGCTCGGCCGCCCGGGCGGCTCTCGACGTCTCTTGCCGCTGGCCTTACCCATGATCGTGGACTGGTTTCGAGGAGGCTATCGCACTCGCCAGGACCCGTCAAATCCGGGTCCTCACAAAAAGACATCCTCGTTCTCGAGGGCTTGGATTCCCCGGACGATGTCCTCGCTTTCTCCGGTCCTGCCCTGGAGGTCGACCAGGACCGCCAGGTTTTTCATCAACTGGATGGTGTACCAGTGCCTGCGGCTCAGGGAGTTTTCAGCGATTGCCAGAGCCTCCAGCGATGCCGGGGAGCCCTCAGCCATGCCCGCCTCCGCCGGCGATTCTCTCGCGCAGCCGCCGCGGCAGACCCCAACGCTCGATCCACTCCAAGCCCACGGCGGTCAGGCCCTCCCTGCGGACCTCCTTGCGGTGCCGGACGAGGAGACCGCACCGGATCAGTGCGTCCCGCTCTCCCCCCAGGCGGTCGATCCCGGCCAGAGGCAGCGGCTTCCGGGCTGCGGCGATCCGCCGCGCGTGCTCCCGGGCGCTTTCCGGCAGGCCCTCCCAGAGCTCGTCCAGCCGGGTCTCCTGGCAGACCGCCTCGGCCACGCCGGGCAGGGCTGGCTCCACGAGCTCCTTCCAGGCGTCCGTCAGCTCCCATCCCAGTCCCTTGGCGTTCATCTGCCCGGCGACCGCGCCATCCAGCAGCTCGATCGTCCGCGGGTGTCCGTCCGCCCAGTCGGCGAGCAGGAGCCGCTGCTTTGGCGCCAAGTCGGCCAGCTCGACGAAAAAGGCCATCATCCGGTACGCGTCGGATTCCGAAAGCGGTGGCATCGCGATGTGGGATCGCACCGGAAGGTCGGCTCCGGCGTAGCGGGTCGTGGCGAGGACGAGGATGCCGCCCTCCGCCAGACTCTGGATCTCCCGCCACAGCTCCTCGCCGCCCGGACGCCAGGCCCCCGGTCCGCCCGAGATCCCGGGGCCGGACTGGAGCGCATCCAGCCGATCGATGCACAGCGCGAAGGGTGCCTCCGGGCGCGCCGCCTGAAGAGCGCGGACTGTGGCCGCGAAGCCCGCGGCGGCCATGGGGAAGCGCTCGCGGATCTCCACGATCCTCTCCTCCCAGGCGGGGAGGGCGTGACGCCGGCCGTGCTCTTCCGCCCGGAGTCGCAAGGCCGGGACCGGCTCCGGCGTCTCGTCGGGAGAGGGGACGGAGATGAAGAGCGCGCCCGCGGGCTCGGACGACAGCGCGAGGCGCCGGGTCATCAGATGACCGGCCAGAGCGGTCTTGCCCGATCCGCCGAGGCCCTGAAGGACGATCAGCCGCTCGCCCTCTTCGACCCGCCGGAGGATCTCGTGCTGCAAACCCCGCCGGCCGACGAATCCCTGCACCAGAATCGGAAGTCCCCTTGCGTCGTCGGACCGACGCCGGAAGCGCGGGGGAAGGAAGCGGCCGGCCTTGCGCCCTCCGGCGGCCATGCGGCGGTCCGCTCCGCGGTGATAGATGGCCAATTGAGTCCAGGCCAGGGGGAAGACGAAGCTCTTTCCCTCGTGCTCGAAGACGTCCACCAGCGAGGCCCGCGCCCTGTGGGCGGCGTGAAGCGCAGTGGCGTCGCGGGCGAGCTCCCGGAAAAACGTCTCTTCCGCCCGGGTCGCGGCGCTGTCCCGCACCGGACCGAAATAGCCGATCACCTGGGGAAAGCCGGCGCGGTGGAGGGCCGCAGCCGCGGAGGGTCCATCGTCGCGGAGAGAGGTGGCGCTGTCGCAGGCGGAGAGGAAGAAGAGGTCGGGAAAGGACCCGCTCCTCCCGGGATCGAGCAGCACCGTCCGTAGCCGGCGCACGATCTCATCGATGGCGACCGGCTCGGCAAAACCCAGCCGGTTTTCGAACAGGAGCCGGCCCGGAAGCCCGTGGCCGCTGAACAGGATCGCCGTGGCGCGATGGGCATCCACCAGCTCCACGAGATCGTCGAGCGTCCCCAGGTCGGAGAAGGCGACGGCGTGACCGAGAGGAGCGAGGGCGGTCTGGAGGCGGATCTCTTCCTTTTCATACGAGAGCGCCACCTGCCCTTCGGGGGCGGCCACGGCCACGGCCACAGACAGAGGGCCGGAGGGCTCGGGGATCTCGGGCGCACCGGGAGCGACCGATTCACGCACGATCTCGAGGCGGCTCTCGCGCACCGGGAATTCGTTCGGCTGATCGGGAGCGAGGGCCTCCCAGGGGAGGGCCAGGACCCGATCACCGAGGAGGCCACGGTCCGCCACGCGGATCGTGAGGAGGGCCCGCCCGCGCTGGACCTGGTTGAGCCGGACCTGCACGAGCCGGCGGGCCTCCTCCGAAAGGAGAAGGGGAGTGAGGCGCTCCGCGACCTGGCGGGCCAGATCGACGTAGGAGCGAAGCTCGGAGCGCCGGTCGCGAGAGATCTTCGTGCCGCTGTAGGAACGCAGGTCGCTCACCAGGCGGAGGAGATCCGTATCCCCGAGCGGGTTGGAAACCACGTGCGGAGGGCTGTCGGGCGTGGGGCCGGTGATGGTCCAGATCTCTTCGCCGGGCTCGATGGAGAAGAGGAGGTCGGTGGGAGAGTTTTCAATCATCATGCAGCCCTTTGTGGTATCGAACCGTCGGATCGATAGATCTCCAGAGAGCGAGGAAACCTTCGGGAGCTTCCGAGGTTCCTCTTCCGGAGAACAGGTTTTCGAGGGCACGAACGAACGATTCGAAGTCCAGGGCCAACCGGCTCGTGGGCCAACGGCGGATGAAACCGTCCGCCAGCTCCCGAGCCCGCGGAAGGAGAAAGACTGAATCGATGTCTCCATCACTTGCTGCCGCGGCTGCATCGCGGATCTCTTCCGCCAGCCCGGGGACGTATCGTTCAGCCTGCTGTGCCTCCCACTCGTTTCGAGGCATTTCTGCGAGTTGCCGCGTTTCCTCGAGGAGCTCGCGATCTCTTGCGAGATCCGGGTGATCCAGCCGGGAATCCAGATCGATCAGCTCTTCAAAGGCCCGGACCGAGTCCTGGAGCCGGCCGGATCGGCGACAATAGGCGGCCAGATTGTAAAGCTCGATCCGGAGAGCGTTCAGCCCTTCCGGACTCTCGCTCCGTTCTCGTGCGCTGCGCACCACCTCTTCTTGGGCCTTCGTGGCAGCCTCCATGTCACCTCTCTGCTCGAGCGCCCGAGCCGCAAGAATCAACCGTATGAGGGGAACGTCGCGAGACGGGCCCCTTTCTATGACAAAGCGGAGCCGAGGAGCGATATCGCGCGTCGTCGGGTGATCGATTCCCAGGGATTCAGCGTAGAGAGTTAAAGCCGCTTCCGCTTCGGCAACGCAACCCGGGTGTCCAATCAACTGCCATACCTGGGCTCGAATGTTGAGGACTCCTGCGGCCTCGGGCGTTCTCTCGCCATAGCTTGCAACAGCGATCTCGAGAGCCCGGGCCAGGAGAGGCTCGGCGGTTTCGCCGCGCCCCTGGTGTGCGAGGACAGCGGCGAGATTGGTCAGGGTCGTGGAGAGGGTGGGGTGATTCTCTCCGAGAGCTTCCTCATAGAGGGAGATCGCCTGACGGAGGAGGGGCTCCGCCTCGTCATATTGTCCCTGCTCCTCCAGAGCTCCCGCCAGTGCGTGAAGCGCATGACCATACGACGGGTGAGCAGGGCCTCGAGTCTGTTCGATGATTTCCGCGGCACGCCGCAGAACACCTTCCGCCTGGACCATCCGTCCTCGCTTTCTCAACAGACTTGCCCAGGTTCGGAGGGAAACGGCATAGTTGGGATGGTTTTGCCCGATGGAAACTCGTTCGATCTCCAGGACACGGCGGATCAGCGTCTCGGCCTCCTTGTAGAGGTGTCGTTGTCGGTAGATTTCAGCCCAGGTCGAGAGGACGACTGCCCGAGAAGGATGATTCGCGGAGGCATAGGTGTCGAGGACCTCAAGTGCCCGGGCGAGCAGTCTCTCCGCTTCATCGATCTTTCCTTGTCTCCAGAGCGCAAAGGCCAGCGACTGCAGAGATTCCACTCGAAAGGGATGGAGCGGGCCCAGAATCACCTCTCCCGTCTCAACCGTCTGACGGAGAAGGGCTTCCGCTTCTCGATATCGGCCGATGCTCTCCAAGGCATTCGCCAGCACATGCCGTGAAGAGAGGGTTTGGGGGTGATCGGGACCGAAGGCCGCGAGAGCGATCGAGAACGCCTTGCGCGCTGCGCTCTCCGCCTCCAGGAGCTTGCCCCGTCCATCCAGGACCATGGCGAGGGCCTGGAGAGTCTGTCCAAGGAAAGGATGAGCCGGGCCAAGCACCGATTCATCGAGGTCGGCGGCCTGGCGGATCACGCTCTCGGCCTCCACGAGCTTACTCCGGCTCTCGAGGATGTCGCCGAAGACCCGAAGAGCTCCGGAGTACCAGTAATGGTTTGCACCGAGCTCTTCGCGGAGGATCGGCAGGGCCTGCCGCATAACCTCCTCTGCCTCCTGGTATCTCCCCTGCCGAGCGAGAATCGAAGCGAGGAGCTGGAGAGATTGCGCGAAGGAGGCGCTCTCCGTGCCCCAAACTCTTTCCTTCACCTCCAGAGCGCTGCGATTGCGGGCTTCGGCCTCGGCGAGTTGTCCCAGGTCGTACAGGAGGCTGGATTGTTCGTGAAGGACCGTGCCCATCGTCCTCTCCGTCGCCCCGAGGGCCAGAGCCCGATCCAACTCGCCGATCAGCCCGCTGTTCCGGTCACCCAGGAAAGTCCGCATCTGGACGCGCAGCGTCAAGGCAATGGCCAATTGGTCTCCGTGCGTCCCGGCGTCCTCGCAGTCTTCCAGGATTCTCTGGGCCTCCTGGAACCTGCCACTGCGGCGCAGCCACAAAGTGTGGTCCTCCACGATTGGCCACGCCCGGTCTCCTTCCCCGAGGACATGAAGGTGGTAAATCGCCTCGGCTTGGTCTTCCCGGTGAGAGCCTGGCTGGCCGAGCCAGTCCTCCCAGGAATTCGCGGCGGTCCGGTGGCCTTCAAGGGTGTCGCCTCTCGTCTGGGAGGAGAGGAATTCTCGCGAGACCGTATGGAGTCCCCAGCGCTCGGACCAGATCAAGCCGGCGTCTTCCCGCACCTGCTCCCGGTACCGCGTCAGCCATCCCGTCCGGATCAACTCGTCGCGCGCTCCGCCGAGGCGGTCGATCACAGGCTGAGGCGCCGGCCTTCGCAGCACGGTCAGCGTACGGGCATGCTCCCGGGCTCCTTCCGAAAGCCGTTCCCAGAGTCTTTCGAGCAGGAGATCCGCCCGGATCTTCTCTTCCTGCGCCGGCAGAACGGGAACGATCAGATCGTCCCAGACGTCGGCCACCTCCGGGACCTCTTCGCGTCGGCGGGCGATCAACCGGTCGAGAAACTCCACCGTGCGGGGATGGCCGTCCACCTTTTCGGCGAGATGCATGCGGACATCACGGGGGAGATCCTGGAGCGCTTCAAACGAATCGATCAGACGCAGGGAGTCCGCCGGCTCCATGGACGTCATCCCCAGATGGGCGCGCCGCGAGAGCCCCTTCCAGGAATAGCGTGTGGAGGCGAGGACCAGACAGCCGTCGTGGTCGGCCAGGCGCTCCATCTCTCCCCACCACACCTCCATTCCCGGACGCCAGCTTCCGAGGGCAGCGGAATCGTCCGTAACCGGGCCGGACTGGAGGGTCTCGGCATTGTCGATGTAAACCACAAGGGTGGGCCGCTTGTCCCGCAGAGCCCGGACGACGGCCGCGAGGCCGGCAGCGGGGTCGGGAATCCGCTCGCGCAGGTCTTTCACCCGCTCGTCCCAGAACGACAGGCCGTGGACGCGGCCGTGCTGCTCCGCCTGGGCGCGGAGCTCCAGGATCGGATCGCCGTCCGTACCTCCAAGCTCACTGCAGCGGAGCACGAGCTGATCCGCGGGTTCCGGCGCGAAGGCGCGCACGAGAAGCTGGCTGGCGAGCGCGGTCTTTCCCAGGCCGCCGAGCCCCTGGATCACGATCAATCGCTGGCCGTCGCGCTCCACCCGGCGGCGGACCTCGTGCTGAAGACCGCGGCGTCCGATGAAGCCGTGCTCCAGCACGGGAAGACCGCTCACCGCCACCATCCGGCGTTGTGCGGGCGGCGGCTCTCCTCCTTGTCCTGGTTGGGCCAGGGGACGGTCCGGTCCGCGGTGGTAGACCGCGAGCTGGCACCAGCCGAAGGGGTAGCAAACCCGCCCGCCTGCCTCGTCCACGGGCTCGAAGAGCGCCGCCCGGGCCTCTTCGACGGCGGCGAGCGTGGATCGGCCAGAGGCGAGCGCGCCGTAGAATCGCTCTTCGAGGCGTGTGTTCAAGTCCGCGCTCACCGGTCCGAAGAAGCCGATCACCTGGGCGAAGCCGCTGCGGTGGAGGGCCGCGGCAGAGGCCGTCTCGTCCGCCTCCCGGGCGGTGAACGGGGCCGCCAGGACGAAGAGACCGGGGAAGGTGCCCGCGCGCTGCGGGTCGAGGAGGACCGTGGCGAGCCGCCGTCGGAGCTCGGCGACCGGCACCTCGGCGGCAAAGCCGAGCTCGTCCTCGAAGAGCAGACCGCCGGGCAGCCCATGCCCCCGGAAGTGGATGGCGGTGGCCCGCACGTCGGTCACAAGATCGACGAGATCCCCGAGCCCGCCCAGGTTCGAGAAGACGGCCCGCTGGCCGAGCGGCGCCAGGGCGGCCAAGAGGCGGAAGCTCTCCTGCTCGTAAGGGAAGGCCGCCCGGTCCTCGGGCGCGGCAATCGTGACGGCCAGGATCAACGGCCCCGTGGGCTCGGGCAGAGCCGGGGCCTGATCCGTGACCGCCTCCCGGATCACCGAGAGCCGGCCGTCCCGCACGGGGTAGTCTCCAGGCTCGCACGGGGCGAGCAGCTCCCAGGGGAGGGCGAGGGCCTCGTCCGCCGCCAGGTCCCGCCCTGACACGGCGGAGCGCACGCGCAGGGCCAGCCGGACCCGGCCGCCGTTCGCCAGGGCGGCGCCCACGGCGCGGCGATCTTCCTCGGCCAACAGTGCGCCGGTGAGCTGTTGCGAGACGCCGTGGGCCAGTCCCTGCACGAAGGTCTCGGTCCCGACCGGGTCCGGACGATCCAAGGGCACCGGCCGGCTCGACCATTCCCGGAGGTTGGCGACAAGGCCGCGGAATCGCCGGTCGGCAAGCGGGCTCGGCACGTGCCGGGGTGGGGAGGCGGGGCCCTGGATCGTCCAGCCGTCGGAGTCCGTAACGAGGTCGAACGTCTGGAGCGCGAGATCGTTCATGGGACTGGGACGTCGGGGTCAGCCCGGCAGCAGCTCGGTCCGCCCCGCAGCAGCGGTCCGCCGGGGGCTCGCCTCAATTCTGCCGTGCGAACACCCGATAGGCCTCGTTCAGCAGCTCATCCGCCTCGGCCAGGTCGGGGGCCTGCTCCCGGACTTCGCGGAGCACCCGGATGGCGCTCGCGGCATCGCGGCTTTCCAGGTGGATGCGTCCCTGGAGGAGCAGGAGGTCCGCGGGCCGGCTGCCGATCGCCCGATAGCTCTCTTCGAGGGCGGCCAGGGCTTTGGCTGGGTCTTGCCGCTGGAGGTAAGAGAGGGCGAGGAGCTCCCAGGCGCGGGCGCGCTTGGGAGCGAGGCGGATGAGGGCCCGGTAGGCACCTTCGAGCGCAGCCTTTTCGAAACCGGCTTCGGTGAATTGCCCGGCGATGAATTCCGCCTGGCTCCGGGAGGACTGGATCCGGGATTGGGGGAGGGCCTCCCAGCGGCTCTCCAGGAACTTCACGGCCTCGGCGGCGTTCCCCGTTTCGTACAGGAGGGCGAGGTACTCCTCGCTGGCGCCCTGGTCGTCGGCCGGGCCGGCTGCGAAGAAATCGCGGTAGTGGGCCAGGGCGTCGTCCGGACGGTAGCGGGCCAGGTCCGCCCGGGCGAGAAGGAGGTGGAAGAGGGGCCGTTCGCTCTCGGACGCGGTCTTCTGGAAGCGGCGCGCCAGCTCGTCCACCTTCCCGGGGTGTCCGGCGAGGACGTGGAGGGCGGCGAGCTGCTCGGTCAGGCGCCAGCTCGCGGACCAGCCGCGGGAGAGAGCGCCTTCCAGGACTACGACGGCCTCGCCGGCACGGTCCGCCTCCAGGAGCAAGGTGGCCAGGGTGGCGTAGATCTCGTCGTCCTGGTCCTGGGGCTGAGCGGCGATCTTCGCCCGGAGCTCCTCGATCTGCCCGTCCAATCCGGCCGGAGCCTGGGACGGAGCCGTCTCCTCTTTGGATGTGGCCGCGCCCCAGACCGCCGGTGCCAGGCCTCCGGTGAGGCAGACGGCGAGACAACCGGCACGGAGCGACCGCGAGGAGATAAACCGCATGCAAAAACCTCCTTCTGAAGACGGCCGATCGTAGCACGTCGCTCGATTTCCCAGGGTTTCTCCGATAGGCTTCGAAACATCCTGAACGGAAGGGAGGTCCGATGGTCCCGGCTCGTTTCCTGGCGCTGGCTTTGTGCGTGCTTCTCCCGCTCTCTCTCGCGGGGGAGCAGGCTCCTGATCGGTCCGCCTGGGAGATCCTGGAGCGGGCCGAATCTATGTACAGCGGGAGCGGCGGCCGGGTGGACGAGCGGGAGGCCCGGGCTCTGTTTGAGCAGGCCGAGGCCACGGGGGACCCGGAGGCCGGCCTGCGGGTTGCGATCCTCCGCCATCGCGGAAGCTCCGGCTTCCCGGCGGACCCCGCCCGGGCGGCCGGGCTGGCCGCGCCCCTCCTCGAAGCCGTCCGCCGCCTGGCCGAGACCGGAGACCCGGCCGCGCAGACGGCCTGGGCCATGGCCCTCCTCGTCGGCGTGGGCGTCCCCGCCGATCCCACGGCAGCCCTGCCCTGGCTCGAGAAGGCCGCCGGACAGGGGCAGACCTGGTCCATGCACAACCTCGGCTGGGTCTACGGGGCCGGCCTGGGAGTGGCCGTGGACCCGGAGCGTTCCGTGGCGTGGTATGTCAAGGCCGCCGAGCGGGGGAACGCGGGGGCCATGCTGGAGGTCGGCCTCTCCCATCTCCACGGCCTGGGCACACCCGAGGATGCGGCCAAGGGATTGGACTGGATCCGCCGGGCCGCCGAGCGCCGGCATCCGCGCGCCATGGCGGAGCTCGCAAGCCTCCTCCTCGAGGGGAAAAGCGTCCCCGCCGATCCCCGACAGGCCCTTCTCCTGTATGAAAAAGCCGCCATGACTGGCATCGTCTCCGCGGCCTACGAGCTCGCCAGGATCTACGAGAACGGCTGGTACGGCGTTCCGAAGAACGTGGCGAAGGCCCGCCTCCACTACCGCCGCGCCGCCGAGCTCGGACACGAGATCGCCATCGGGTGGCTCAAGTACGAGAAGCTCCTGGGGCGGGAATAGGTCTCCTCTCCTGCTGGCCGCGTCCTCCGGAACGCAAATTGCGTCACTGCGACTCCGGGTTGAGCGCGCTTCCGCAGGGGAGGAGATCAGGCATGGACAAGGACGTCTCGGTTCGCGAAGAGCGGGGAGAGGACTGCGCCGCCATCCACGAGGTGAACGGGAGGGCGTTCCCGACATCCGCCGAAGCGGATCTCGTCGACGCTCTCCGCGGCGCCGCCCGTCCATGGATCTCCCTCGTCGCGGAGATCAAGGGTCAGATCGTGGGCCACATCCTCTTCACGCCCGTCCGCGTGGTGGGGGAGGCGGGCGAGCGCCCCGCCCTCGGTCTCGCCCCCATGGCCGTGCTCCCGGACTTCCAGAACCGGGGCATCGGCTCCCGCCTCGTCCGCGCCGGCCTCGAAGCCTGCCGCGCCCAGGGCCACTCCGTCGTCTTCGTCCTCGGCCATCCCGACTACTACCCCCGCTTCGGCTTTCACCCCGCCGCCCCCCGCGGGCTCCACTACAAGGGGCCCGAATTCGACCCCTACTTCATGGTGGCCGAGCTGGAGCCCGGGGCGCTGGACGGGTGGACGGGGAAGGTGGAGTACAGGCCGGAGTTCGAGGGGGTGTGAGGGGCCACCATGGGGCCGGAGCGAGCGGGTGTGGGGGGCTCAGAGGATCAAGGCAGACGCAGGTCGAGCACAGAGGCCGCAGCAAGGTAGCCGGTTGCACACCTCGCTCGGCTTTTCTTCCATGCATCGAGCTCGCTTGAGGCCACCAGCGCCGGGGCGCCAAGGCAGACCGTGTAGGAGCCGGGTGCCAGTTGCGGAATGTGGACCCGGTTTCCTTGCCGGAAGCGGACCCCGTGACCTTCCGCCCAACGCACGAGCGTTCCTAAGGGAATCCCGATGTCCTCCTGCCAGATCGCAAGAATTTCTCTGACGGCCGGTTCGCTTTTCTCTAGGGCTACCACCAACTCGCCACCCAGAGGCTCGACCTGGAACAGAAGCTCGGCGTCGCTCGAAACGTTCATCTCATACGCTTTCAGCGCGCCTGCCGGTGGGCTGACAATCATCTGCACGGCCTGCGTTCCCGCGGGCACTTTCAGCTCAAAGCTTCCGTCGAGTCGAGAGCGCGCCGTCGAAACAACCCCGTCTCCTCCCAGTGTGGGCCATGAACTGACGGTAGCACCGATCACAGGTCCAGTTGGTGCAAGAACCCTCCCCCGTATTGCACGATTGCGCCGTAATGTGAGCACGACGGGTCCATGGGGCAAGTCTTCGGCCGCTTCAAACTCGTAGGTATCGCTGACTTCGCGCTCCCCATGCCCGGCTGACTGCGCTGCGGAAAGCTCATTCGTACCTTCCGGGAAGGCCCGGATCTCGAACTCGCCCTTTTTGTCGGCCTCGATGACGGTGGTGCCAGCGGTCGAGCTGAGGGTGACCTCCGCGCCCGGTGCCAGCATTCCCGAGGGGTCGACCACTCGCCCATAGACAACGGTATCGGGCAGCTCGATCGAAACCGATGCGCGATCGCCCTTCGGCTTGATCTCCACCATCACAGATGCCGTCAGGCGGGGCTCGGCACCTTCGATATCCACCCGCCAGTCGCCCGGTTTCGGGAGCGGCCCCTCGAAGCGTCCGCTCGCGTTGGAAGTCATTTTGATCAAGGTCGCGCCGTTTCGTCCACCGAAAAAGAGACGTCCGGCCACGGGCTCGTCGCCAAGATGAATTCTGCCTTCGACCCAAAGCAGGTCGAGGGTGATCGGATATGGCTGCGTTGGGTCGGAGAGATCCACATGCGGGTCTGAAAAGACAGCGTTGCCGAGCCGATCACGAACCGTGATCCAGAACCGGCCCGGCCTTTGCTTGGGAAGCCGCACGCTGCCCTCCTGGGTTGCCTCAGCCCGATACGAAGGCTCCTCCCATCCGGATCGATACTCGCTTGCCCGAAGTGCTTCGACGCGCCAAGGGCGTCCAAGCCAGTCGATGGGCGGAGAGAGCGTCACCTCGAAGTCCACGGGGCGCCGAAGCACGATGGGCACGGTGAGTCTCGATTCGGCACCATCCCAAACCTCGACGGGCGACATCTGCGCCCGGGCATCGTTTTCCTGCGCAACGAGCACGTACGAACCAGCACCCAACGCCGAAAATTGGAAAAATCCCTTCTTCTGGCAAGAAACCTCGGTGGCGACCGCCCGCAGGAGCTCCAGGATGGCGTCGTTCGGGCGGCCCGGTGCCGTCGTCGGCTCGAGGCGTACCCGGCACTTCTCTGCTGGCGTACCATCCTCCCGTGTGACCCATCCCGCCACCGAAGCACCGCGAGTGAGCTTCCGCGACCCGAGCGAACTCGTCTCTCCGGCCCCGATCTCGATATTCCAGACGTAGTGGGGGACGAACCCCTTCGGGTGCAGAGCAACGTCAAGCTGCCCCGCTGGCAGTCGGCACTGCCATTCTCCTGACGGGCCCACGGCACACGGGGCTGATCCTGCCGGGATGTCCGCTTTCTTGGGAAGAGCCTCCCGGGTCGGCTCGAATCGGGCCTCTAACCTCTCCGGCAACCTCTCTTTTCCGTCGACGACGAACTTGCCCTTCAGCATGCCGGCCGGCCGTAGCGTAACCTGGACTTCCAGGGGACCAGCCAACGCTTCACGTGGCACCTGAAGGACTGACGTTGCTGCGAAGAAGCCAGGAAAATCCGCGATCAGGGTCCACTGCGAACCAGCGGGCAGCTCGGCCGCTACGGGAGCGGGCAACTTGACTGGAACGACGACGGGGGTTTCAGAAGCGGATCCCTTGAAGACGACAAACCCCTCTCCAAGGAGAGGCTCCCCTGCCGCCGAAGCCAGCGTGACGTGGATCTGGGCAGCCGCAGAGGAACCCGCTGGATTGCCTGCGGTCAGCTCATCGACAGCAACAGCCGCAACGGTGCAACCAAGAGCAGCAGCAATCGCCCATCGCTTGTGAAAACAGGATACCTTTCGCAAGTTCCCCCCCGCGGGAGTACTAAACCGCAGGCGGCGATCCGCTGCCGCCACTGCAACTGATGCACTCGGGAGGGCACCAGCCCTCCTGATACGAGCAGGTGCTGCCTCCACCTCCGCCGCCCCCGGAGCCTCCGCCGCCGCCATCGTCGACAATGATGCCGTAACAGGCGTCCCCAGACTCCCAGCAGTATGTTCCGATGCCGGAATCGAACTCGGAACAGCACATCGAACCATTCTCGTTATTGGCAACCCCGCAGTAGTCGGCGGCAATTGTGATCCTCGTCCTCTCCCTGCATACCTGGCAGGTGCCGCAACCAGCCCACACAGCACCCTCAGCAGCCGCCAGCATGAGCCCTGCCAAAAGTAACAGTCTGATCCAGCGCATCCGCTTCACCATCGGGTCTCCCTTCTGGCTAAACAGCGTTTACGATAACATACATAAGCTCTAAGCAGGCGTCAACCGCTGGAGTCGAAGAGACGCCCTTTCTCCCATCTCTAGGCGCTTTGCCGTTCCTCTGGACCCTGCGACGACCGGACATCGTCAGGGTGGCCCCGTGCGATATCATCCCCCCATGTTCCGAAGCAGCCGCCTGGCGGCGATCTTTGCAGTCTTCGCCGTCCTCGTCCTGGGCTGCCGTGACGAGGAGGCGGGCACTCCGCGGCGGGACACCTCCAGGCTCCCGCTGCCGCGGGCCACCCGCGGGTACATCCTCATCTCGATCGACACGCTGCGGGCGGACCACCTGGGATGCTACGGGTATCCCAAGCCCACCAGCCCGTTCCTCGACTCGCTGGCGCGGCGGGCCACGTTGTTCGAGGAGGCGTACGCCCAGTTCCCCAGCACGCTCGTCTCCCACATGTCGATGTTCACCGGCCTCCAGCCTCGGGAGCACGGAGTGTTTCCGCCGAATGCGGTGCTCTCTCCCGAGGTGGAGACCCTTCCGGAGGTGCTCCAGCGCAACGGATTCCGCACCGGCGGGTTCACCGAGGGCGGGTACGTGAGCGGCCGGTTCGGGTTCCGCCGCGGGTTCGACAGGTTCGTCTCCCGCGACCGGAACAAGAACCGGCTGCTGGAGAAGACTTTCGGCCGCGGCGTCGAGTTCCTCGAAAGCCTCGGGACGGACGACCGCTTCTTTCTCTTCCTCCACACCTACGCCGTCCATGCCCCGTACGACGCCCCGGAGCCGTACCGGACGCTGTTCTGGCCCGGGGACCCGCCGCCCGGCGCCTTCCCTGCCACCGGCCCGGCGCTCACCCGCTTCAACCTGACCGGCGAGCGCCCGCCGCAGCCCGTCGTCGAGTGGCTGACGGCGCTCTACGACGCGGGCATCCGGCAGACCGACGAGGTCCTGCAACGCTTCTTCGCGGATCTCGAACGGCTCGGCCTCGCGGACGAGGTCACCGTGGTCATCACCTCCGATCACGGCGAGGAGTTCCAGGAGCACGGCCTGTTCAACCACACGCAGCTCTACCGCCATACCATGCGGGTTCCGCTCCTCGTGGTCCACCCCGATCACCGCTCCGCGGTCCGGCACTCCGGCGTCGTGCAGCTCGTCGATCTCGCCCCGACGTTCTACGAGCTCGCACGGGTGCAGCCCGGAGGGCGGCCGACCGGCGCCAGCCTGGCGCGGCTCCTGGGCCGAGCGGAGCCGCCGCTCCCCGGCACGGCCTGGACCGAAACCGTCGGCGGGACGCGGGCCGTCTACCGCGGCGAGCGGCGGGAGTTGGAGAGCCTGCTGCTCTTCGATCCCCCCACTACGGAGTGGCTCCCCCGGCGCGTGGCCTTCGACACCTCCGGCGGCGAGATCGCGTTCGAAGCCCGCTCTTTCGAGGGGCCCCGCCGCCTGGTGGTCCGGCAGGGGAGGGACGTGCTGGCCGAGGTCGCGTTGACGCCCGAATGGACGCCGGTCCGGATCGCCCCGGCCGACCCCGCGCGGCTCCTCCTGGAGGCCGACGGCTGCACGGTCCCCGCGGACGCCGGACGGCGGGAGCTCAGTTGCAACGCCTTCCAGGTGCGCGGCCTCCGCCTCACCCGGATCGAGCTCTACGACGTGTCGCAGGACCCGGGGCAGCGCCGGGACATTTCCCGCGAGCGGACGCGAGCGACCCGCGTTCTGCTGCGCGACCTCCTGGCGTTCAAGCCGACGCCGGTAGCCGCGGCCTCGGCGGCGCCGCTCGATCCGGAGCTCGAGAAGAGCCTGCGGGCGCTGGGATACATCCGGTAGGAGCCCTTGCAAGCCGCCGGAAGCCGCTAAAAAAATGCCGGAAGCTGCTTAAAGCCGTTTTTAGCGGCCTTCGTCCCGCCGTAAGCGGCGAAAAGCCATTTTTCGCCGCCTCAGGACCGCTGGAAGCGGCTAAAAACTGTCTTGAGCCGCTTCTGCAGCGTCGAAAGCGGCTTCACCGAATTTTTAGCCGCTTCACGGCCGCCGGAAGCCGCTCAAAACAGTCTTTGGCTGCTTCCGACGTGTCGAGAGCGGCTGTGGGGAGCCTTTGGCGGCCCTCGGCATGGCGAAAGGGCTCCGGTGGACGACGTGGATGCCTTCTGAGAGGTTCCCCTCTCTCTCCCGGATGGATGGAGGAGTGGGAGAGAGGGGGGTAAAATGATCTGAGCTAAGCCTATCCCCCGTCGGATAGTTGTACGACCGGGCAGAGGATCCGATCGTAAAAACCCTTGTCGCCGCTCAGTCCGAGAGCTTCGAGCAACTCGGAGCGAGTCTCCTGCCGGTGGACAGCAGGCGAGTTGACGTCTCCGCTGGTCGTGATATGAGGCACCGGTCGCTGGTTTTTGGACGAGCCCGTCGCGGCCAGGTCATAGTAGATCTCGAAGTGCTTGCCAGGTTCGTGGGCCCGGTGGGACTCTCCCTCCAGATCAGGCCGCGCGGAGGGCTTCGGGATGTTCATCACCGCGAGCTCCACGAGCCCGTTGTGCGGAGTGAGATCCATCGTACGACTCTGCCCATCTCCGAAGCGGTTTTCCACGACTTTCACCGCGTTCCCAGGGATTTCGATCTCTGCCGCGACCCAGTCGGCGAGGGCCTGGGAGTAGTCGATCGTCACGCGATCGGCTTGAAGCGTCTTGAACCCGAGAGGCGGCACCTTGCCGTCCACGCTGACCAGGCGGTAGGTCCAGATCGTTCCCGAATGCAGCCGCAGGCGTGCGACGACCAGGCCCTTCTGGGGCCGGAGCGCCAGCATGTCGGGATGGATCGTTCCGGGAGGATCGATCCGCCGCAGGTCGGCGACCCAACTGAAATCCTTTCGCTCGTCAGGGTTTCCCGGCACGGATTTGCCGTTCCGCCGGCTGAGCTCGATGCGCAGAGGCGCGGAGAATGCCTTCTGTTCTGCGTCCTTCGGGAGAATTGTCAGATCCGAGCCGTTAAGTTGCCAGGCCGCGCCGTTGTTGAGGGCGCTCGCCAGAGAGGCGTCAGGGCTGGCTCCAGAAAACAGAATCCTGGCGATTGCGGAGCCCTCGGCCCCGCAATGCCCTTTGCAGTCCCCGGCCCGCGCCAGCAGCATCGGCATGTGGGGCGGAATCACGGAACCATCCGAGGCGACATAGCCCTGCCGGGCGTCGACGAGCAGGACCGTGAGCTCTTTGCCGTCTTGACTGGGGACGAAAGCGATCAGACCCATGAAAAAGATACGCAGGATAAAGGTCATGGTGGATCCCTCCTTGAATCCTTGTCGATTGGCGGAAACGGCGGGTTGGCGTGACCGATCACCTGGAACGCTGCCCAGGACAGGGGCGCGCCGAGCCCGCGGCCCTTCTTGAGGAGATCCAACTGGGCGTGGCGCAGCGCGCGGGCCGCGTCCTTTCCACCGGTGTAGTGGCGGTGGAACTGCACCATGAGCTCCTCGGTCGCACTGTCCGGCACCCTCCAGAGGCTCCCCACCACGGCTGGCGCCCCGGCTGCCACCAGTGGACGAACGAGAGCGGCGATTCCCTCCGATCCGATCGGGTGGCCACCAGCGCTGTTGCAGGCGGAAAGGACGACGAGACGGGTGTTGCGGAGCTGTAGGCCCCTGAGAAGCTCTTCGGCGTAAAGGACCCCGGAATGGTTCTTCGTGGGGGCGAGCCGGAGGTACGAGCGGAAAGGGGACGTGGGATTGGCCACGGCATGGCCCGCAAAATGGACCACCGTGCTCCGCTGGGCGAGATCGAAAAAGCGGTCGACAGTGGCGTCCTCGTTCTTGAAGGCCACTGCTGCGGGAGGGTAGAAGGACCGGATGCGCTCGACTTCGCGGCTGGCGAGAAAGCGTTGTCCTTCCCGCCGGTCCGGACCGGCGATCAGGACGACGGCGGGAGCCTTCTGCGGAGGGATCTCCGCATCGCGGAGCAGGGAGTAGACGTAGAGGGTGGCACTGGGCGCGACCGCGACCGGAAAGTCCTCGATCAGGTGCCGGCAGACTCGACGGCCATCGGCAGCACCCCGGGGCCGGCACGTCGCGGGATCGGACAGAGCTGCCAGCGGCAGACCGTGCAGAGCCCCGTCCGGAATGAAGACGAGCCTCTCGATCGCTCCCCGCCCGCCGAGGGTCTTTTCGAGGTAGGACAGAGGCTCTCCGAGCAGGGCGGAAAATGGTCTGGCAAGCCCGGCCTGAAGCTCTCCTCCATCGCGCACGAAAGCATTTTTCTGCAGCGTGCGGGTCCAGCCTTCCAGGGTCTTGCGATCCACCTCCCGCGTCAGGAGCTTGAACCCGTCGCGCCAGATCACCCAGAGAAGCAGGCGATCGTCGAGCACGCAATATTCGATCAGAAAGGTGCCGGCCGGGAGCCGTTTGCGGATCTCCGAGAGATCGAGGGGCTCGCCCCCTTCGGCAAGCCGGCGGAACGCCGCGGGGGCGAAGGGAAGCTGGAGAACGAGATCCAGCGGCTCGAAGGCGCGAGCCTTTTCGGCATAGGCGAAAGCCTCGGCGGGACGGCCGTCTTCCACCAGAAGGAGGATCAGGAGCTTGTAGGCCTCCTGGAAACGGGAGAAGCAGGCCGACCACAGCTCTTCCCCTCGCCCTCGCTGCCGTCCGGAGAGGATCGATCGCTCCTCGGCCCGCAGCTCCTCGATCCCTGCCTGGAGGCTCTTCTCCGCCTCGGCCCGCTGCCCCACCCGGCGCCAGGCCCGTGCGATCTGGAAGTGCAGGGACGCCCGAAAGGTGCGGTATTCGCCGGGAGGCGCGAGCCGGAGGGCCTGCGCGAGCCGATCGATGGCTTTTCGGGGATCGGAGCTCAGGGGTGCCTGGCCCTGGACTTCCAGAATCCGGGCCTGGAGCAGGCGCCGGATGTTTTCGTCGGACGGCTCCTCCGCCAGCCTCATGGCCTCCGCGAGATCTCTCTTGGCCTGTTCTTCCATCCCGTCGCAACGGAGCTCGATCGCGGCGCGTGCCCGCAGGCTGATTGCCAGGTTGAGGCGCAGTCCCTTGATTCGCTCCTCCTGTTCCTGGGGCGAGGCGGAGGCCATCTCTCTGCGGATCATGTCCACCGCCTGGTTCTGGTAGAGGAGAGCGATACAGGGATGGTCGAGATCGAAGGCGGCCGCTGCCGCTTCGCCGAGGAGGTGGTGCTGGGACTGGAGCGCGACGATCCGAGGCAGAGATGGCAGGGCCTGGAGGACCTCCCGCCAGGCGAGCTCCCGTTCTCCGAGGATGCGGAAAAGCCCTGCCTTGCGCACACGGATGTTGGCGAGGTTTTCGCGGTCCTTCATCCTTGCGAAGCTCGCGGTGGAGTCGTTGTAGGAGGCGAGAGACTCCACTGGAAGCCCTTGAAACGAAAGGCAGAGAGCCCGAATCCACAGGATGCGTCCCAGAAGATGCCAGTACCGGTGCTCCCGGGCTTCCTTTTCGAGTGGCTCGAGCCGGGCGAGGACCTGGGAAAGAGAAGCCTTCCCTGGCTGTTGAAAGAGCGCGATGGCAAGGCCGAGGTCGGCGCCGGCCCGCAGCGGGCTCCCGGCGCGTGCGAAGGAGCCGCGGGCACGGCCGTAGCCCTCCTCCGCCATCGCCCAGTTGTGAGCCTGCTGCTCTGCGTGCGCCTCGCCGAAGGCCAGGTGTCCGTCGATCAGCGCCTGTCGCCGTGGCCCCGAAGCCTCGTCGATGACGCGGACCGCATCGGCCAGATGGAAGTCGCCGGTCAGGCGCGCGAGCCCGGCAGCGATGGCCCGGGCCAGGACCAGGTGCTCCTGCGCTTCCTTTTCACGGCCCTGAGACAGATCGCGGGCCCAGCCGGCCAGCCACTCCTCTTCCACAGACTGCCTTGCCGCCGCAGGAAAAGGCTGGATGAGATCAGCAACGGCCTTTGAATCTCCGGCGCGAACGGCCTGGGAGAGCCTCTGCCGGTTCAATGACCAGAGGGTCGCGGCGGCCCGGCTCTCCTGGCTCTCCAGACTCTTCCGGTGCCGGTCCGCCGCGGCTGCCCAGGGCGAGGACGCATCCCGATCGAGGGATTCCTTCCACGACCGGATCGCCAGCCGGGGAAGCCGCAGCGCCTCCTGGGCCAGCGCGAGATTGAACCGGGCCTCCGCCAGGCTGCCATCCCTTTCCGTAGCCCGCTGCGCCGTGGCGAGGGAGAGCAGCAGGTCTGCCGCCCGGCCCGTTCGCTGGGCCCGCACCAGATAGGCCGCTGCCAGGTCGCTCAACGCGCGGGGATCGGCAGGGGTTCGGGTGGTCAGCTCTTCCAGCATCTCCACAGCCTCGTCGGTGTTGTCGGCCTCCAGAAGAAGGGTCCGGAGCGCCCTCACGTGCTTGCGACCACTTTTGTCGCAGCCCTCGATCGGCATAGACACCTTCGGCTCCGCTGGGTGTCCGGGCGGGCAGAGCACTATGTCGACGGCGCGGCCCGGGGAGAGAATTCTCCGGCAAGGCTGCCAGGAGAACCGGCCCGACAGACGGGGCTCGACCCACCTTGAGTGAGCGAGGTCCCCGAGTCCTTGCTTGAGGCACGCACCCCGGGAATCCTCCGACGGCCGGCAGGCGGGCAGGGTGCAGAGAGCCGCAAGGAGGACGGCCCAGGAGGGATGTGCATGCTGGAACATGAGCGCTCCTCCGGAAAAATACCTTCGTGTTCGGCAGTTCGAGGAGAGGGGGCGACCGAAAAGGGTGGTCTGATTCTACCACCAGGCTTCACCCCCCGCCCCGGGCCACGACACCACTCTCTCGCGACCGTGTCTATAGAAAGGAGAGTGATCGGAGGGTTATCCCCATCCTTCACCTACCCATGGGAGGAGAGAGATGATTCAGGAGCGCAGATTTCCGCAGAAGGTCCCTGGGCGCGGAGAGGAGAGCCGGATGGACAAATTGGGAGATCTCTTTTTACGCTATTACCGCGCGGTGGTGGCGTATTTTCTCCGCCACGGCTGCTCCCTGGAGGAAGCCCGAGATCTGGCACAGGACGTCTTCGTCCGTGTCTATAGAGGCTGGACAGACTATCGGGGCGAATCCGAATGGAACTTCCTCATCAAGACAGCGCACCACATCTGGCTCAATGAATTGCGCTGGTGGGGAGCAAAGAAACGGGGGGAGGAGATCCCTCTGCCGTCCTCTTTGACCGAATCCATGGCCAGAAACCCGCTGACGGGTGAGGTTCCCTCCACGCGCGAAGAGGAATTGATCGAGCAGGAGGGGCGGGAGGGCCGGTCGAGGTGGCTCCGCGGCGCCATCCAAAAGTTGCCGGAGAACCTGCAGAGGTGTCTTCGGCACTGGTTGGGAGGGCTGAAGCTCCGTGAGATCGCGGTGGTGGAGGGAATCACCCTGGATGCTGTCAAGGCGCGCCTGAACGCGGCGCGACACCTGCTGCGCGGCAACCTTGGACAAGAGCCCAAGGGGCTCGACTGGCCGGAAGTGCCTGAGGAGGATGGTCGTGACAAGCAAGTCTGATTGGGAGGCCGCGTATCGGGAGCTCCTCGAAGAGGGCCGCCAGAGGCTCGGAGAGCCCCCCTCGGTCGAGGATCTCCTCGCCTTTTCCCGGGGCAGGCTGCCGGAGGCCGAGGCCGCCCGCGTCCGAGAATTCCTTTCCTACAACCCCGAGATGGCGAGGGCTCTCCTGGAGCCTCTCCCCTTTCCCGAGGAGATCCGGCCCGGCGATCCCGCTTTCCTGTCGGAGGAGGAATTGGAGCAGGACCGGCAGGCGATCCAGGCGGGCCTCGCGCAGCCGGTGGATGCCGGATCCGCGGTTCCCGAGAACACGAGGCCGCGCCGGCGGACAGCCGAGCTCGGGGATCGCCGTTCCCTCCAGCGCTGGCGCCGGTCCACCGTGGCGGCGGCCCTGCTGGCTGCCGTGCTCGGAGGATCCCTCGTCTGGACGCAGTCGGAGGTCCAGAGGCTCCGCCGGGAGCTCGAGACGCCTCGGACCGACGTCGACCGCCGCCAGCTCGTGCCCGACGGCGATCGCGATGCGGTTGGCGGCCAGGAGCCCATCGCCCTCCGCTCGGAGGCGGATTCCTTTCTCCTGGTGCCCCTCCTGATCGATCCACCCTCCGCTCCCGAGGTCCGGCTCCGCATCCTGCAAGGGGAGGGGAAGACCGCGAAGGAGGTGTGGAGCGCCTCGGGGCTGCTGCGCGACGGCGCCGATCTGGAGATCCTGGTTCCGCGGGCCTTTCTGAGATCCGGCGATCCCTACCGGATCGAGCTCCGTGGCGTGCGGGCGGGACAGGAGGAGCTTCTGGAGACCTATACGATCCAGCTCGAGGAACCCTGAGGCACGGACACCTCCTCCGTCCGGGCGTGTCTTTCTGGATGGACCGGCCCGCTGGGGCCGATCCGTTCGAGAAGGGAGCCGGTGATGAGTCGGATCGGTCGTCCGCGGAGGATCTGGTTCGCCCTGTGCCTGGGTTTGATCGCCTGCGGCATGCCTGCTTCGGAGGGCCCCGCAGCGTCGGCACCTTCCCCTCCTCTCTCCTCGCCGAGCGATTCCGCACCGCCCCTCCGGCCGCTCCCTTCCGTGCGGCGCCGTGCCCTCGTGATCGGGATCAACGACTACGCGGTTCCCGTCGGTGCGCCAGGGCGGCAGAGATTCCAGAACCTCGCGGGGGCAGTCCGTGACGCCGAGGAGATGCGCGAGGTGCTGATGGCGCTCTATGGGTTCAAGCCGCACGAGATCATCACGTTGACCGACCAGGCCGCCACGCGCGCTGCCATCCTCCGGAGCATCGAAGAGCGCCTGGTGAACCCCGCGGGGAAGGGAGACGTCGTTTTCTTCTACTTTTCCGGCCATGGCTCCCAGGTCAGGAACTCCCGGTCCACCGAGCCGGATCGCCTGGACGAATCCCTGGTGCCGGCCGATTCGTGGCGGGGGGCGCCCGACATCCGGGACAAGGAGCTTCAGCCTCTCTTCAACCGCATCCTCGACCGGGGAGCGAGGCTCACGGTTGTCCTCGACAGTTGCCATAGCGGCTCGGGAGTGCGGGGGCTCCCGGTCGGCGCCCGATTCCGCAGTGCCGAGCCGGACCTTCGCGATGTGCTGGACGGCTCGCCGGCCGGCCCCCGCCCGGAGGATCGGGGAGCCCTGGTGTTGTCGGCGGCCCAGGACTACGACCTCGCCTGGGAGGGCTACGACGAGCGAGGGCGGCCGCGTGGCGCGTTTTCCCTGGCTCTCGTCCGGGCCCTGCGAGACTCCGTCGCCGGAGAGCCCGCGGAGGAGACCTTCCTGCGCGCCCGGGCGCGGCTCCAGGCCGAGAAGCGGTTCCAGGAGCCCCTCCTGGCAGGCAACGCCGAAGCCCGTCGGACCCCCTTGCTGGGCCACCGGACCGGGCAGCGCGCCGGCAGGACGGTGGTGGCGGTGGAGCGCGTGGGGAGAGACGGGACGGTGCTTCTTCAGGGCGGCTGGGCGAACGGCCTGACCCTCGGCAGCGAGCTCCGGCTCCTGGAGCCCGGACCGGAGGTGCGGCTCGCCGTCACGGCGGTCCACGGCTTCAGCCGGTGCGAGGCCCGCCTCCTGCCGCCGCGGCAACGATCGGAACCCACTGCTCCGGAGCCGGGAATGCTGGCGGAGGTCGTCCGTTTTGCGGCGCTCCCCGGTGCGCCCCTGCGGGTCTGGATGCCGCAGGCGGCGACAGGCCTTGAGGCAGCCGTCGCGCTGGCGCGAGAGCTGGCCCGGGAGGCGCCATGCCAGGGGATCGCCTGGGTCGAGGACCCGACCGGGCAGACGCCAACGCACGTCCTTCGCTGGCGGGGGCAGGGCTGGGAGCTCCTCGCCGCGAAGGGTGCGCCGGAGCCTCTCGGGCCGGCGACGGACTCCTCCGCCGTCCTGGCGAAGATCCCGAAGGAAAAAGACGTCGCCCTCTTCGTCCAGCTTCCCTCTCCCCCCGCTCTGGTGCGGGGGATCACCGTGGGACCCGGAACCGATCATTCCTCGGTCGAGGCCACCGAGCGGCCGGAGGAGGCCGACTACGTCCTGGCCGGCCGGCTCTCGGCGGAAGGCCCCGAGTATGCCTGGCTGCGGCCCGGTGCAGGGGAGACGGACCGGCGGCGGACCAGCCTCCCGGCGCGGACGGCCTGGCATTCTCCGCAAGCTCCGGACAAGCTCGAAAGCGCCGTCCTGCGGTTGCACAAGATCCGCGCCTGGCTCCACCTGGAGACGCCGCCCGGCGGTGCCTTTCCCTACGAGCTCGCCCTTTGCAGGAAAAGAGGAAACAAAGACGCGACGTGCAGCGATCCTGTCACGGACGGAATCCTGATCGGTGAGGAGCGGTACCACCTCTTTCTTCGTGCGAGGACGACGCAACATCCGGCCCAGGTCGCGCCCCGCTACATCTATATTTTCCTCCTCAACAGCGACGGCAGGAGCATCCTGCTTTTCCCCCGGAGCGGCTCGGTGGAAAACCGCTCCCCCCTGCCGCCACCGGCCCAGCCTGCGTCGGGAGCCCCGGCGGAGATGTCCCTCGACGCCGAGCTTCTGGTCAACGAGCCCTATGGGATCGACACCTACTTCCTGCTCACCTCCGAGGAGCTGATCCCGAATCCCTGGGTTCTCGAAGGAGAGGGCGTGCGGGCCCGCGGTCCCCTCGGGCAGACTCCCCTGGAAGAGCTTCTTTCGATCACAGGCGGCACCGTGCGATCGGCGACCCCGATCTCCACCCCCGCAGTCTGGTCCATCGACCGGGGAGCCTTCGAATCGCTGCCGCCGGACCTCGCGCAGGACCGCTGAGACAAGGCTGGCGCAACTGCCACCGGGGAGGGCTGGATGGCGATCCGGGCTCGACGGTACCTCCCCCTGGGGTTGTTGGCCTGCATTCTGGCGTTTGCCGCTGGGAGTTGGCCGGAGGCCACGAACGAGAAGGTGGAAACTCTCGTCTTTCCTCCGTATCTCGATTCGGTGGTGCTCGATCTCTTCAGCGAGCAGGGAGAGATTGGGGTGGACATCTTCGCACCCGATGCCCCCCACCGGCCGCTGACGGCCGCCGTGGAGGGCGTGGAAGAGATCCGGTTGGGACAGAGCCTGCGGACCGTGATCATCGAGCGCCCTCAACCGGGCCGCTGGGTCTTTCGGAAGCCACGTCCGAAGACCCGGGTGAGGATCCTCTCCCAACAGTTCTTTCCCCGGGGAGCTCTCCTTCAGCCCAGAGGTGGTGAAACGCTACGGCAGCACGATCACGTTTTCATCACCTACCAGGTGATGGATGACAACGGCTCTCCTCTCAGGGAGCTTCCCGGCTACCCCTTGGCTGTCGAGATTTCTCTCGTCCGGCCGGGCGGACATCGGCTCTCCCTCGACATGGAGCGCCGGCCGGAGTTGGGGTCGGGGGTCTTTCGCACACCGGAAAGAATCGAGTGCAGTCTCCCGGGCCGCTATTGGACCGAGGTGGTGCTCACCACCCGAGACCTCACCGGCCGAAAAGTGAAGGTCCTTCAGGATCGTTGGTCGGGTTTTTCGGTCCGAGCTGCCGGCCCGCGACACCTCCGGCGTGTGCCGGTGTCTTTTCTAGCGAACCCTGCCGCTTGGCGGCCTTCGGGAGGTTGCGAATGAGACGCTTGCTGCTCCTGGTCCTGGTCTTCGTCCTCGGCGCGAGCTGGTATTTCTGGGGATTGAACCTGCTCTACGCGATCGAGGAGCTTTCCCGGTTCTCCATCCTCGGGCTCGCGGAGAAGGACGTCCCGTATCTGGCCCGGGTGGACCTTTCGACGGTCACCACCCTGGTGATCGCGCTGACCCTGTTGGCCATCACCCGGGGCGTCTGGAGCCTTCGGAGGGCGGCAGGCGGGGAGCCCTGGAAGGTTTGGCACCCCGGCTTGCCCTTCTCCTCCGGCTTTCGCAACCTTTTGATCCAGCTCGGCCTGCTCGGAACCATCTTCGCCTTCATCGTGGCCTTCGATGACATGGCGAGCATGACCCGGTCCAAGGAGGCGGGCTCGCCGTCGTACGACCCGGCGATCCTCATCGCGCCTCTGGGCACCGCGCTCTGGAGCACGTTCGCCGGGATCGCCGTCGCCTTTCTCGTTCTGCCCCCGGTGGAAGCGCTGTTCAAGAAGGCCTTGAGAGCGAAGGAGGGTGAGGCGCACGACGAGGCCGAGGCTGTGGGAAGTTCCCTCGCGGCGCTGGAGCAGCGGGCTCGCGACTCCGCCGCAGCCCTTGCGGGGCTGGCGCAGGTCGAGACGTTCAAGAAAGTCGTGACGCTCGGCGAAGGGCTGGGCGAGGCCCTGATCCGGCTCGACGGAGCGGCCCGCGAGCTCAAGCCGGCCCTCGATATCACGCGGGAGGCGCTGACGGCCGTGCCGGACCCGGTGCTGGGCGCCACGGAGATGGTCCAGTCCCTCCGGGGAGACCTCACGCTCCACCGCCGCGCGGTCGTTCAGCTCAACAACCTGCTGGAAGGCACCCAGCGGCACCTGAGCGTCCTGGCCGACCCGAGGCGCGGGATCGGCGGTGTGGCGGAGGGTATGGTCGGGATCGCAACCGGCCTTCAGAAAGTCGCCGTGGAGCTGCGCACCGCGCCGGAGGCGCCGCGCTGGCCTGCCCTGGAGGGCTCGCCTCTGGGGCGGGAACTCGCGGCCCTCCGCGCACAGATCCTCCGTCTCGAGACGAGCCTCGAAAGGCTCTTGCGCGAGGAGAGAGCCCGGACCTCCGGCGGCTCCGGCGAGCCCCGGCGGGGAATCCTGGGAACGATCCGGGCCTGGCTCGGCGGTGGAAGGGAGGCCGCATGACCTGGCGGGAGATCCTCCTCGCCCGGGCGCGCCAGGGTCACCGTGTCGAGCCCGCCGAAGCCGACACCAGTGCCACGGCCGAAGTGTTGCTCCAGGTGGTGCTGCCGATCGTGCTCATCCTGGCCTTCTTCGCGCTCCAGTCCGCCCGCAGCTTCGAGCGCCGCATCGAGGAGGCCCGCAA
>DASQEB010000116.1:0-45021 GCA_035633875.1 Thermoanaerobaculia bacterium | reverse complement strand
GCTGGGGGACTCGAAGACCGGCATCAGCCAGAGGGCGTCTACCCCCAGGTCCCGGTCGGTCGATGGATTGCCGTCGTTCAGGTAGTCGAGCTTCGCGATCAGGCCCCGGAGGTCGCCCACGCCGTCGCCGTTCGAGTCCGCGAAGCTGCGGACGAAGACCTCGTAGAATACGGCTCCCCGGGCCCAGTCATGGTCCCGCTCGGAGGCTGCTGCCGCGCCCGCGGGAGAGGATGGAGGAGGGGCCGCGGGCGGCACCCCGGAGCAGGCGCCGAGAAGGAGAGCGGAGAGGACGAGGGCGATCGAGGGCGCCGCGTGGGGGTGGTTCATGGGGGTATTTTACTGAAAGGGTGTCTCAGCAGCCGTAGGCCGCAAAGCCAAGGAACCCCACATCCTTCAGGTCTTTTACGTCCTTCATGTCCTTTGATGGTTCGGAGAGGAGGCCCTTGCATGGAATCCAGCAAAGTCGCCGTCGTGACCGGCGCTTCCCGGGGGCTGGGCGCCACCTTCGCCCGCGTCCTGGCCGAGGAGGGCTACGCCGTGGCCCTCGGGGCGCGGGACCAGGAGGCGAGGGAACGGCTGGCAGCCGAGCTTCCCACCCCCGCCTTCCCCTGCTTCCTCGATGTGTCGGAGCCGGTGAGCGTGACGGATTTCCACCAGGCGGTGGACGAGCGCTTCGGGCGGGTGGACGTCCTGGTCAACAACGCCGGGATCGGCTACTTCAAGCGGCTCGAGGAGTTCTCGCTCTGGCAGTACCGGCAGATCTTCGAGACCAACGTCCAGGGGGTGTGGAACGTCACCACCCAGTTCCTCCCCCAGCTCACCGCGGCCCGCGGGCTGGTCGTGATGGTCTCCTCGGACGTCTCCACCCGCACATTCCCGACCGGCGGTCTCTACACGGCTTCGAAGTTCGCCGTCCGCGCGCTGGCCCGCACCTTCCAGCAGGAGAACCCGGAGCTGCGCGTCCTGGAGCTCCGCCCCGGCGCCGTGGACACCTCCTTCGCCGGCTCCACCCCCGGAGCCCCGGACAAGGAGTGGTTCCTCCGCCCCGAAACCGTGGCCGAGGCGCTCCGCTTCGCCCTGCGCCTGCCGCCAGAGGCACGGATGGAGGAGATCGTAATCCGGAGCAGCTCGCAGATGCCGGAGTTCTGACCCCCGCCCGCCCCCTGGCAGGACCCTTGCTCTGACTTTGGGGCGTCATGGACGCGATGACGCTCCCCCGCCGCACCTCCTGGCGCGAGCGCTGGCACCGGGCTCGCCGGCCAGTCGCCATCGTGCTCGCCGTGTCCTACGGAATCGTCCTCTTCCTCGCCTTCGCCTGGTCGCAGTGTTTCTTCGACGGCTGTCCAAACGTCAAGAGCCTCGCGGCCTATCAGCCGGGGGGAGCCCCCGTGCTCCTCGACCGCAACGGCGAGGTGTTCGCCGACCTGACCCCCGTCGAACGGGAGGTCGTGCCCCTGTTTTCCCTCCCCTCCCACGTGTCCCAGGCGTTCCTGGCCGTGGAGGACAAGCGGTTCTACGAGCACAACGGAATCGACTGGCGTCGGGTGGGCGGGGCCGTGCTCGCCAATCTCCGCTCCGGAGACTTCTCGCAGGGGTTCAGCACGGTCACCATGCAGCTCGCCCGGAATCTCTTTCCCAACCGCATCCCCGGCGAGGAGCAGACGCCGCGGCGCAAGCTCCTGGAGGTCCGGGTGGCCCGGGAGATCGAGAACGAGTACTCCAAGGACGAGATCCTGGAGCTGTACCTCAACCACATCTACTTCGGCAACCGGGCGCGGGGCATCGAGGCCGCGGCGCACCAGTACTTCGGCCACCCGGCCGAGAAGCTGACCTTGCCGGAGGCCGCCCTGCTCGCGGCGCTCCCCAAGGCCCCCACCCACTACGACCCGCGGCGCCACCCCGAAAAAGCGCGTGAGCGCCGCAACCTGGTGATCTCTCTGATGGAGGAGCAGGGCCGCATCCCCTGGATCGAGGCCCGGGAGGCTCGCAAGGAGCCCCTCGGGCTCGCCCCCGCGCCGCGGCAGGCGCGGGTGGAGTCCGGCCTCGCGCCCTACTTCGTCGAGCAGGTGCGCCGGGAGCTGGAGGAGCGGTTCGGGCCCGCCCTCTACACCCGGCCGCTCCGGGTGGTGACGACGCTCGACTCCCGGATCCAGCGCGCGGCCGAAGAAGAGCTGCTCCGGCAGCTCAAGCTCCTCGAGAGCGGCGAGCTCGGCACCTTCCAGGGTCCCCGCTACTCCGCCCTCGCCGCTTCGTCCCTGGATGGAACCCCATATCTCCAGGGGGCGTTCGTGCTGCTCGATGCCCGCGGCGGCGACGTGCTCGCCTGGGTGGGGGGCCGCAACTACGCCCACTCCCAGTTCGACCGGGTCGCCCAGGCACGGCGGCAGCCGGGCAGCGCCTTCAAGCCGTTCGTCTATGCGGCCGCCCTGGAGGAGGGCTTCGTCCTCAGCCAGCCGCTGGTCGACCGGCCGGTGCGGGTGCGTCTCCCCGGCGGCCGCGTCTGGGAGCCGAAGAACTTTTCCGGACGCTACGAGGGGCGGGTCACGATGCGCGACGCCCTCGTCCGTTCCAAGAACGTGGCCACGGTGCGCCTGGCGACCGCCATCGGCCTCGGCCAGGTGGCCGGCGTCGCTCGCGAGGCCGGCATCGAGCCCATCACCCAGGTGCCCGCCATGGTGCTCGGGACGGTGGCGGTCTCGCCGCTCGAGCTGACGTCGGCCTACTCGGCCTTCGCCGGTCTCGGGGAGGCTGTCGAGCCGCGTCTCGTGCTGCGCGTCGAGGACGAGGAGGGGAAGGTCTTCTGGTCCTCCCGTCCCAGCCGGCAGCAGGTGCTGGAGCCGCCGGTCTCCTTCCTCGTCACCGACGTGCTCTCCGAAGCCCTGGAGCGCGGCACCGGGACCATGGTCCGGGAGGTCGGCGTCCAGGCCCCCGCGGCCGGCAAGACCGGCACGACCAACGACGGCGCGGACGTCTGGTTCGTCGGCTACACGCCGGACCTGGTGGGAGGCGTCTGGATCGGTTTCGACAAGCCGCGGCCGATCCTGAACGGGTCCGACGAGGCCACCGGCGGCCGGCTCGCAGCGCCGGTCTGGGGGCGGATCGTCCGCCGGGCTTATCAGAGGCGCCCACGGCCGAAGTCCTGGGAGACTCCCCCGGGTGTGGTCTCCCATCGGGTCGATCCCCAGACGGGCCTGCTCCTCGAACCGGGTTGCTCCCCGACGAGGGGTCAGGCCTATGAGGAGCTGTTCGTCGAGGGGATCGAGCCGGCAGCCTACTGTCCCGGCAAGGAGAGCGCACCGCGCGACGGCTTCCCCGCGGCGCGGATGATCGCCGAGCGGAAGGCCCGGCAGGCCGAGGAGGAGGCCCTCCTGGCCCAGGCCCGCGAGACCGAGGAGCGTCGGTTGCGGGAGCGGCAGGAGGCCGAGAGGCAGGCCCGTCTGGCCGAGGAGCAGAGGAAACGGCAAGAGGAGGACCGCCTCGTCCAAATCGGCGAAGCCCGGCGCCGCGCCGCCGAGGAAGCCCGGACCCGGCGAGAACGGGAGGAGAAGGAGAGGCAGGCCCTCCTCGCCGCCCAGAAGCGCCAGGAGGAGCAACGGCTCGCCCAGATCGCCGAGGCCAGACAGCGGGCCGAACAGGAGGCCCGGGAGCAGGAAGAGCAAAGGAAGAAGGCCGCCCTGCTCGCCCAGCAGAAGGAACGCGAGGAGCGGGACCGGATCGCCCGCGCCGAGGCCGAAGAGAAGCGCCGCGAGGAAGAGGCCGCCGCCGAAAGAGAAAGGAAGGAGAGGGAGGCGGCACGGCTGGCCGAGGTCAGGAAGCAGCAGGAGAAGGAGCGAAAGGAGCGCGAGGCCGCCGAGCTCCGGGAACGGAAGGAGCGGCTGGCCCGCGCCGAGGCCGAGGCCGACCTCCGGGAGCGGGAGATCGAGGCCCGCGAGGACGCCCTCCGGCGTGGGCGACGCACCGGGGAGGACGAGACGGCCAGAGAAACCGAGGACGAGCGGATCGCCAGGGTCCTGGACGAGGAGCGGCGCGCCCGCGAGAAAGAGGACGAAGAAGCCCGGGCCGCCCGGGAGCGCGAGGAGGAGGAGCGCCCGGCCGACAGAGAGGACGACCCAGAGGAAGAAGAGGACGCGGAAGAGGCCGCGCCGGAGACGGACCTCTCCGGCTGGTGGGAGATGACGAACACCATTCAATCCACCAACTACTCGGCCTACAAGGGACTCCGCCTGGGATATCGCATCCAACTGGAGCAGGAGGGCGACAGGATCGTGGGCCGCGGCCAGAAATGGACCGAGAACGGCCGCACCCTCCCCTCCTCCGCCCGCACCCCGATCACCGTCACCGGGACCATCGACGGCCGCGAGATCAAGCTGACCTTCACCGAGCAGGGGACGCGGAGATCCACCAGCGGCGGCTTCTCCTGGACGCTCTCCGCCGACCGCACCGCCCTGCGCGGAAGCTTCTGGAGCGACGCGGCGGACGCGAGCGGGAGGTCGCTCGCAAGGCGGATGCCGTAGGAGCGCGCCTGACTCTATTTGTCAGATTGCGGCCTCTGCCCTCCTGCCCGAGTCTATGTTCGCCTCGAAGGCGGGGCCGCGGTGGGAATCGGACAAAGCAGGCCTGATCAGATCGCCGAAGTCTGGGCTTCTGCCGGATCGACCGCCCCCTCCAGCATCCGGATCGTGCCGGCCGTGGCGTCGACCTCGACCTCAATCCCGACCGGCAGCGTGAACTGGCGATCGATGTGGCCGATCATGGCGCCCTGCCAGGCGGGCACGCCCAGGGGCACCAGGTGATCGTGGAGCACGTCGGTGACGGTGAGGGAGCCGTACCCGCGGCCCGGCTCGCAGTCTGCGCAGGTCCCCCACACCACGGCCCGGGCCTTCTGGAGGATGCCGGCGAGGCGGAGCTGGGTGAGCATCCGGTCGATCCGGTACGGCGCCTCCTCGATGTCCTCCAGGAAAAGGATGCAGCCGTCCCATTCCGGCAGGTAGGCCGATCCGACGAGCGACGTGAGCACCGTCAGGTTGCCGCCGAGCAACCGGCCGCGGGCAATCCCCGGCTTAAGGGGCTGGACGCGGTTCTCGACCACCGTGAGATCGTCTTCGTCGATCTCTTTCAGGTTTTCGAAGGTGACCGCCTCGCCTTGCTGGAGCACCCGGTTCATCCAGCCGACGTTGAAGGGGTTCCACTGCGAGGTGCCGACAGGCCCGTGGAAGGTCACGAGGCCGGTCCGGGCATGGAGCGCCAGGAGCAAGGCGGTGATATCGCTGTAGCCGAGCAGGATCTTGGGGTTCCGCGAAATGACATCCCAGTCGAGCAAGGGCAGCAGGCGGGCGGAGCCCCAGCCGCCGCGGACACAGTGGATCGCCCGCACGGCCGGGTCCGCGAACATGGCGTTGAGGTCGGCGGCGCGCTCCTCGTCGGTGCCGGCGAAATAACCCCGGCGGTTCAGGAGGTGCTTCCCCCGTTTCGCAGCGAAGCCGAGGGCGGCCAAAGACTCGGTCACGATCTCGACCTGGACCGGCTCCCAGATCGCGCCGGCCGGATTCACCAGGCCCACCGTGTCCCCGGGCCTCAGGCGGCCCGGCCGGACGACCCCGCGCGTCGCGCCGGCCGCGGCATGGACGGGAGTCTCGACAGGGAGACAGCCGGCGAGCGCCATGGCGGCGGCGCCGGCCAGGATCTGGCGTCGGGAGGTGTCCATGGCCCGGATGCTAGCACCGGCTCCCAGGCTCCTGCCCCCGCTGGTTCAACCGGGACGCACCTCGCTCATCAGCGCCAGGGTGTTCCCCTCGCTGTCCTTGCAGAAGGCCATCCACAGCTCGTGATCCGGCATCCGGACGAGGAGGTGGGGCTCGCGGAGAAACTCCACGCCCCGGTCCCGCAAGGTTTGATACGTCCCCTGGATGTCGTCCACCTTGTAGTAGAGGATGGAGCCCGGGTGGTCGTATTCGGCCTCTTCGGGCAGGGAGAGCATGAGCCGGACGCCGCCGCAGTCGAAAAAGGCCATCTTGGGAGGCACCTGGAAGAGGAGCCGCATCCCCAGGGTGTCGCGGTAGAAGGCCACGGCCCGGTCAAGGTCGTGGATGTTGACGGCGATCTGGCCGATCGTCGCGGCGGCGAGGTCCGGGGCGGTGGAGGTGGTCGTCTGATCCATGGGCTCTCCTTGTTGGGATACCCCCCAAGTCTCCGCCGCCGGGGAAAAAGCGTCAATATGCCGGAAGTGGTAGGCCTGAGAGATGAGCTCGATCCGGCTCGTCCGGGCAAGCGCCGGCAGCAGGGACGAGCAGGAAAAACGATACGAAGTGCAGGGCTTTGGAAGGCTTTCCGGCTGACGCCGTCCCCTATTCGAGGCTCCGATTGTGCCGTCCGGAGGCACCGTGATATAACGGGGACGTCTCGCCCGACGAGCCCTGAAAGGAGAGCCCGATGAAGCGAATCGCCAAGCTTCTCTGTTGCGTTGCCTTGCTCGCCTTGTCCTTCGTTCTGATCGCGGACACTCCGGGCGTGGAGGCACACCCGCATTGCACCCTCCAGCAAATCGAGGAGTGCAACGATTCCTGTGCGCAAATCGGTTGCATGGGACAATGCATTCTGGAATGCAGGTGCGCCTGCTGATCAGCCTCTTGTCTAGGGGGAGCAAATCTCCTGACTGTCTCCCTCCTCTCTCGGCCGCTCTCTGACAAAGGAGACTTAGAGCGCCTATCAAAACCCTCTGTTCGTGACAGAGCGCTTGAAGGCCCCGAAGGGGTCTGGGCGTAGAGCCTGGCATTTCAATGCCAGGAACGGACGCCCCCTCCCCTTCAAGTCCCGAAGGGACGACGGCATGATCCTGGCGCTTCAGCACCAGGGGGTGGACGGGCTCCCGGAAAGGTAGAGATTGAAGACCGGGACGGCCTGAAGGCCTGCGGGATGACGCCGTCCCTTCGGGACTTTGGTATATGGGGGACGCCTACCTGGCATTGAAAGGCCAGGCTCTACTCCCAAACCCCTCCGGGGCACCTCCCCCTCGAGAGGATATTATAGGCGCTCTCAACAAGTCAGCCATGGCATTGAAGAGGATTGGCGCCGTCACCAATTTCAGGAGCTCGAGGAGAGCCGGCTGGTCGCGGCGGGCACGGGCATGCCTCTGTCAGCCTCAATTCCGCAGTCGATGTGTGGATGCCGCCTCCCCCATCTTCCCCCGCGCCAGCAGGACGGCCGAGAGATCGAGCGAGACCAGGGCGGCATGGTAGGCCCGCTTGACCTCCTCCTCGAACGCCTGCTTCACCTCACGGAAAATGGCCTCAGCCCGGGCGTACCTCTGGAAGCCCGCTTCGACCCTCCCCTCCAGGCCACGGAACCGGATCTCGTTTGACCCGGCCGTGGTGGTTCGCAAGCTGCCGGGAGTGCCGCAGCCGGAATGTCCTCGCGTCCTTGAAGCGGCCGCCGTCGATGAGGAACAGGAGTTGGTTGTGGCGGGCGGCGTAGACGGCGCGGGCGCGGCACTGAAGGTCGAACACCCGCTTCACAGCCCGGACAGGAGGGCGATCTTATCGCGAGTAGGCGGGATCGCGCGGACTCTCCCAGGGAGAAAACGCCGCAGCTCCTTTTGCCGATGGCGGGCATCGCCGATGGCCTATACGTACCTTCGCATCCCTTACTTTACCTTGGACTTGCGCAGAAGCCCATCTTGTGCGATCGTCGCGGCCCTGCTTTGTCCCGTTTTCTCGCTCTCACGCACTATGGCAGTAGCAATCGCGATTTCAACGTTGGGGGCCGATGGGCATCCTGCGCACGGCCCTGTTGTCAGCCAACCCCAAGAGGAGGACATGTTATGAGACAAGCCGTACGAATCGGCCTCTGCCTTCTGGTCGCCGCCCTCGCCGTTCCCGGCCTGTGGGCGACCACGGCGGTGGAGCGTACCGAGACCGACCTGATCCAGGACGCCGAGCTCATCGTCGTCGGCCGCGTGGAAGGCCAGGAGAGCCGGTGGATCGACAGGGACCTGGTCACTCTGGTCACGGTTTCGGTCACCGAGGCCCTCAAGGGCACCCCGGGAGCCCAGGTAACGGTGGTCGTCCCCGGCGGCGTGGACACCAACCGGCCGGTCCCGATTGCGATGACGTATCCCGCGGCTCCCGAGCTGCTCGGTCAGGAGAACGTCCTTCTGTTCCTGACCTCTGAGGGCCGCCTGGCGGGCGGCTACTCCATCGTCGGCTTCTCCCAGGGCAAGTACTCGGTGGTCGAGACCGCCGGGGGAGAGAAGGTGGCGACCCAGAACCTGGGCGAGCTGAACCTCCGGGGCCGGAACGGCCAGGTGACGCGCGGCAGCGCCAAGGCGATCCCCCTCAAGCAGCTCCGGCTGAAAGTCAAGGAAACCCTCGACGTCGAGAAGCAGTAAAGCGGACCGGGATTTTGATCTCACCCCTGAGGAGAGAGAAACGATGCGCAATTTGTTCGCGAAGATCACCCTGGCCGCTCTGCTGGCGGCTTCGATCGGCGCTGCTCCGGCCCTGGCCGGCGGCGCCCTGGAGCAGGTCGACATCACGGGCAACGTCCCCTCCCCGATCGCGGGGCACGTCAACGCCCGACTCGTCCCGATCGTCTGGGACGCCCGCTGCATCCCCGTGCAGTATCGGATGAACAACACCTTGAATCCGATTCCCAACCCTGCCGGCCCGGCGTTCCTGACCCTGGCGGACGCGACGGCGGCCTTCCAGAGCTCGATGGATTCGTGGAACTCGATTCCTACCTCGTTCATCGAGATGCAAATCGTGGGGACGGTCGCCAACTTGAGCCCCCGCGGCTTCGACATGAAGAACGAGCTGACCTTCCGGACCCCGCCGGGGTTCACGGCCATCGCCTCGTCGCCCTCGACCAGCCTGATCGCCGATTCGACGTTCACGCACGGTCTCGACATCGACGGCGACGGCGACTCCGACGTGTCGAGCGCGATCAGCGTCTGCACCGACGTGGACAGTGACGGCGACGTCGAGTTCCCCGCCGGCTTCTACAAGGCGGGCACCATCCTGGACAACGACGTCCAGTTCAGCACCGCCCTGCGCTACACCACGGACCCGGCCGCCGCGGACAACATCAGCGGCTCGGTGGACCTCGAGGCCGTGGCCATCCACGAGCTCGGCCACTCCCACGGTCTGTCGCACGTGGTCGTCAACAACAAGAGCGCGGCCGACGGCGGCTCTCCCACGATGTTCCCGTTCATCGACACGAGCGATCGCGAGGCCGAGCTCCAGCAGCGCACCCTGGACAGCGACGACATCGCCTGGAGTTCCTACTATTACCAGGAGGGCACGGCGGCCTCGGGGCCGGCCGCGCTCCAGCCGGGTGACGTGGCCTTCAACGCTGCGTACGGCCTGATCACCGGCGAGGTCATTCACGGCGTGTTCAACGAGCCGGTCGCCGGCGCCAGCGTCGCCGCCATCAACCGCCAGACCGGCGAGGTCGTGGCCAACGGCCTGAGCGGCACGACCCAGCTCTCCCGCAGCCCCACGGGCGGCCTCTTCCTGGTCGACCCGGCGTACAACATCCTGAACGGCAACTACGTGATTCCCGTGCCGAAGGGCAACTACGACGTTTTCGTCGAGGCCATGGATGGCAACCCGGTGCCGGCGGCCAACGTGAGCCTCACCGGTCAGATCGGCAGCCTCTTCGGCCAGCTCAATTACGACGAGGAGTACTGGAACGGCAACAACGAGGGCGCTGTCGAGAAGCGCGCCGGTGAGGCCAAGAACGTCCATGTGAACGAGGGAGAGGTCGAGACCGGGATCGACTTCGTCACCAACCAGACGATCAAGATCTCCAACTTCGGCAACCGGAACTTCATCGGCTTCACCCTGCAGCCGGGCGGCACCTATTACGCCGTGCGCATCCCGGCCTCGCAGGTCTCGGCGATCCTCCCGGGCCAGGACATCTACATCCAGGCCGGCCTCTTCGAGACCAGCCTGGTCGACGCCTCGACCGTGCCGATGTGGGCCGAGGCCATGCTGACCACCGGCAGCGTGGACGCCGGCACCGGCGCCGCCACCCTCGACCTCGTCAACCCGCTCGAGAAGGCGACCGGGTTCCTCGCGGCCGACAACGACTTCGCGCCGCTCTACTTCAAGAACCCCCACGAGCTCGGCAAGCGCGTGCGCGAGGGGATCGCGTCGGGTGCCATCACCGACCTCTTCCTCGTGCTGCGCCTGCCCCCGGGTCCGTTCCCGGGCGTGTCGGTCACCCCGCCGGTCATCGGCCTCGACGGCGGCGTGGCGGTCAACGACGTGCCGATCTTCGGCCTGTCCTACACCTCGACCGACGGCGTGAGCTTCAGCCGGGTCACCAACTTCAACTTCCGGTTCGCGCTGGAGCTCTCGCCGGCCCTGTAGGGTCCCGAGCGGTTTGGATCTCGGGGGGAGCGGGCACGTCCGCTCCCCCTTTTTTCTGGCCGTGCTACAGTGGCCGGCATGCAGTACCAGACGCAGACCGAAACCGATCTCTTCCTCTCCCTGACCCCCGAGAAGGTCCTGGAGGCCGTGGAGGCCGCGGGGCTTCGGTGCAATCCCGTCTGCTATCCCCTCAACTCGTTCGAGAACCGGGTCTACGAGGTGGAGCTGGAGGACCGCTCGCGGGTGGTGTCCAAGTTCTACCGGCCGGGCCGGTGGACGCGGGAGCAGATTCTGGAGGAGCACCTGTTCCTCAAGGATCTCGCCTGGCAGGAGATCCCCGTCTGCACCATGCGCGACTTTCCGGGCGGCGGCACCCTGCGGCAGATCGACAACATCTACTACTGCGTCTCGGACCGCCGCGGCGGACGCGCTCCCGACGAGCTCGACGAGGCCGGAGCACGGCGGCTCGGGATGCTCGTGGGCCGGATGCACAACGTGGGCGCACGGCGCGAGGCCGAGCGCCGGCTGCGGCTCGAGGCCGACACCTACGTGCGCGAGAACCTGGACTGGCTGGAAGCCCACGACGTGCTGCCGGCCTACCTCCGGGACCGCTACTTTGACACGGCGCTCTCCATCGCAGCCATCGCGGACCGGCTGATGGAGGGAGTCCCCACCCACCGCATCCACGGCGACCTCCATCTTGGCAACATCCTCTTCCGGGACGGCCTGCTCCACGTCCTGGACTTCGACGACATGGTCGTGGGGCCGGCGGTGCAGGACCTCTGGCTGGCGCTGCCCGGCCGGGATCCCTGGACTCTCCAGCTTCGGGAGCGGTTCCTCGAGGGCTACATCCAGTTCCGGGACTTCGACCGCTCGACCCTGCGGCTGATCGAGCCGTTGCGGGGTCTCCGCATCATCCACTACGCCGCCTGGCTCGCCAAGCGCTGGCACGACCCGGCCTTCCCCGCCGCCTGGCCCCACTTCGGCACCCCCGAGTACTGGGAACGGGAGACCCGGGACCTGGAGGAGCAGCTCGCGGTGATCCGCGGCGAGGCCCGTGCCGCCGAGGCCGCTGCCTATGGGGAGCCCGCCGAGGCGGAGGAAGAGGAAACCACGCTCACGAACAAAGATTTCTTCTGGGATTGGGAGGGGTAGGGACGACCCCCACCCCGCCCTGGTAAGACCTACCGGCCGTCGCGGTCGGCGTCGCCGGGCAGCCGGCTCTCGACGCGGTGCCAGGCGTCGCGGGTGGCGTGCTTCGCCTCGTTCCAGGTCTGCCGCGAGCTGCCCTGGTTGTAGTCGTTCCAGCCGCGCTCCAGCTCGGGCTCGACCTCGTCCCAGCGACGATTGCCGTGCTGGGCTCGGGACTCCCAGCCGTACTGGTAGGCCGGGCGATAGTCGTCATACGTGCGGCTCGCGTCCACGTACGGACGGCTGCGATAGTTCTCGCGCCAGTAGTTGTCCTCTTCCGTGGGGTTGACCCCCTCGGCGATCCCGTGGCCGACCAGACCGCCCGCCACTGCGCCAACGGCGGCGCCGACCAGCGTGCCCACCGGTCCTCCCACCGCCGTACCGACCGCCGCGCCCGTGGCCGCTCCGGCCGCCGCCCCCACGCCGCTGCCGACCGGGTGGACCTTGTCGTGGTGCTCTCCGGTCGTCGTATCCGTCACATCCGTGTGCGTTCCGTATTTCTCGTCTGCCATGATGCTCCTCCTTGCTGACGGTTCAGAAGTTTGCGCTCTGCGTCCGAACGGGCCCGCTCGCCAAGGATCACTGCAAGACGGAGGCCAGAGCGGGTGTGCTAGCATCCTGCCGCCCGTCCCACCTTCCGGCGAGGACCGCCTGCTCCTGGGGCACGGTTTGCCGAGATCAAGACACTCAATGTTGGCGGAGCTGATCAGAGGAAACGGAGAGCGATGGAGATCTACGAGAACATCCTGGAAACCCTGGGGAATACCCCCCTGGTCAAGCTCGGCCGGTTCCACTCCGGCAGCGGTGCCACCCTGGCCGCCAAGCTCGAGTTCTTCAACCCCGGCTCCAGCGTAAAGGACCGGATCGGCATCGCCATGATCGAGGCCGGCGAGAAGGCGGGGCTCCTCAAACCCGGCGGCACCATCGTCGAGCCCACCTCGGGCAACACCGGCGTGGGACTCGCCCTGGCGGCCAACCTCCGCGGCTACCGGCTCATCTGCACCGCGGCGGACAAGATCCCCAAGGAGAAGATCGCCCTCCTGGAGGCCCTGGGGGCCACGGTCATCACCTGCCCGACCAACGTCCCGGCGGACGACCCGCGCTCCTACTACAAGGTCGCCGAGCGCATCCGGGACGAGGAGGGGGCCTACCTCCCCTACCAGTACTACAACCAAGCCAACCCGGAAGCCCACTACCGGACGACCGGCCCGGAGATCTGGCGCCAGACCGGCGGCGAGGTCACTCACTGGGTGGTCGGCTTCGGCACCGGCGGCACCATCAGCGGCGCGGGCAAGTACCTCAAGGAGCAGAACCCGAACATCAAGGTGATCGGCGTCGATACCGTGGGGAGCACCCTCAAGAACTACCACGAGCACCGGGAGCTGCTGCCCGAGGACCAGATCCACCAGTACCTGATCGACGGCATCGGCGAGGACTTCATCCCCGCGACCATCTGGTGGGACTACATCGACGAGGTCATCACCATCGACGACAAGACCGCCTACCGGGCCACCATGGAGCTGGCGCGGACGGAGTCCATCTTCACCGGCTCCTCCGGCGGCGCCGCCGTGGCCGGAGCCCGGCAGGTGGCCCGGACGGCCTCCGAGGGCGATCTCGTCATCACCCTCCTCCCCGACTCCGGGGAGCGCTACCTCTCGAAGCTCAACAAGGCCTGGATGGAAGAGAAGGGCCTGCTCGACGACTGACCTCCAGGAGATCCGCCATGTACATCGCCATGAACCGCTTCCAGGTCAACCAGGGTCACGAAGAGGTCTTCGAAAGCATCTGGAGGAAGCGCGACACCTACCTCCACGAGGTCCCCGGCTTCAAGACCTTCCACCTCCTCCGCGGCGAGACCCGGGACGGCATCACCACCTTCCTCTCCCACTCCACCTGGGCCTCCCGCGACGCGTTCATCGCCTGGACCGAGTCCGACGCCTTCCGCAAGGCCCACGGCGACGCCCGCTCGCCCCAGGGGACCCTCGCGGGGCATCCGGTGTTCGAGGGGTACGAGGTGGTGTTGTAGTTGTAGTTGTAGGGACGTCCCTCATGGCCGAACCCATGGCCCTTCCGAAACCCACGCCGGCCGCCGAGAAGATCCGCGGCCGGATGCTCAGCCCCTTCCTGATGCGGGGGTTCTTCCTCGCCAAGCTCCCCCTCGCCCTGGTGGCGGGCCTGCGGGTGCGGGAGCTCACCACCGAACGGTGCGTCACGACCGTCCCCTACGGCTGGCGGTCGACGAACCCGTTCCGGTCGACCTATTTCGCGGCGCTCTCGATGGCGGCGGAGCTCTCCACCGGGGCCCTGGCGATGATGGCCGTGGAGCTCGCCTCCCAGCCCGTGGCGCTGCTGATCACGAACCTGGAGGCGAGCTTCGAAAAGAAGGCCACGGCGCTCACGGCGTTCACCTGCGAGGACGGAGCGAAGGCGTTCGCCGCCGTCGCGGAGACCGTCCGGACGGGCGAGCCCGCCACGGCGCGGATGGAGACGGTGGGACGCCTGCCGGACGGCACGGTGGCCGCCCGGTTCGTCTTCACCTGGTCGTTCAAGCGGCGGAGCCGGGGATGAGCGTGCGGATCGCCCTCGCCCAGCTCTCCGCCTCACCGGACCGGTCCGCGAACCTGGAGAAGGCGCTCGCCGTCATGGGCCGGGCTCGCGAGGCCGGGGCGGAGCTCATCGCCTTCCCCGAAGTGATCCTCGACCGCTTCTTTCCCCAGCACCCCGGCGATGAGAAGGCCCTCGCCCTGGCCGAGCCCGTCCCCGGCCCCACAAGCGAGCGGCTTGCCGCCAGGGCACGAGAGCTCGGGCTCGTGACCGTCTTCAACCTCTATGAGCTCGACGAGCGCGGATGCCGGTTCGACAGCTCGCCGGTGTTCGACGCCGACGGCCGGCTCCTCGGCGTCACCCGGATGATCCACATCACGGACTACGAGGGCTTCCACGAACGGGACTACTACCATCCCGGCGACAAGGGCGTGCCGGTCTACGACACCCGCGTGGGGCGGATCGGTGTCGCCATCTGCTACGACCGCCACTACCCGGAGGTGATGCGCGCCCTGGGTGTCGCCGGAGCCGAGCTGGTGGTAATCCCTCAGGCAGGGACGGTGGGCGAGTGGCCCGAGGGGCTCTACGAGGCCGAAATCCGCACCGCCGCCTTCCAGAACGGCTACTTCGCCGCTCTCGCCAACCGCGTCGGCGAAGAGGCGAACCTGCAGTTCTCCGGAGAGTCGTTCGTGGCCGATCCGGAAGGGCGGGTGATCGCCCGGGGGCGTAGCCTGGAGGAGGACCTCGTCCTGGCGGACGTCGATCTCTCGGAGTGCGCCCGCTCCACCGCCCGCCGGCTCTTCTGGCGGGACCGGCGGCCGGAGCTCTACCGCGACTGGCTGGGCTGAGACTCGGGCAGCGGCCGCTCCGCGATCAGAAACTCCCGCACGATCTCGCCCCCGATCAGGTGCTCCTTGAGGATGCGCTCCAGGACCGGCGGGTCGCAATGGCCGTACCAGGTCCCCTCGGGGTAGATGACGAGGATCGGGCCCCCGCAGCAAATGTCCAGGCAGTTCGCGCGGCTGGCGTAGACGCCCTTCTTGCGGGAGAGCCCCAGCTCCCGGAGCCTCTTCTTGAGGAACTTCCAGGCTTCGATCGTCCGCTTGCGACTGCAGCACTTGGCCTTGGTGGGATCGCAGCAGAGGAAGATGTGCCGCTGGAGGCAGGGAACTCCCACCTTCTCGGCCTTCCGCCGCTGTTCTTTCAAGGTCTCCTTCGGGGGCTTGATCTCTTTCATGGCGCGAGCTTTCAACTGTAGCAGGACGCGAGCCAATATCCTGTCACCCTGGAGCGTCCTCGTGCCGCATAAACCGGTCTCGCGGCGTCTGGACAAGAAGGATATGCAGCAGAATTCTCTCGAAGTGCCGCATGCACTCGAGGATTTGACTCGTAACTTCTCTGTTTTGCGTCAATTCATTGATAACCTGCCGCACATCTCCCTTTCTACGCGTCGATGACCTATCGATACGCGGCATCGCACGCTGAATACGCAGCACCTCGCTCTCGATTTGCCGCATATCTTCGATGCAATGACGCGTATATACAGTGGTATGCGGCACCAGGAGAGGAATATGCCGCATATCAATGTTGAAGAGAGGCATGGCAGGCCTGTTCAAGACTGGCAATCACCCGGTTTGGCGCATAACCTCCGGTGGTCCTCCCGTAGATCCGGTTCTTTGCGGCAGCAGCAGAGTCGTCAGGGGTGACGCTAGAATGCTGCGATGAGCCGCTGGAAGTTCCTTCTCCTCGTCGTTTTCGCCTCTCTGCTCGGGCCCGCGCCCTCCGGGCGGACGGACTCCCCCGCCCCCGAACCGCTCAACGTCCTTGTCATCATGACCGACGACCAGACCGAGGCGGACATGGTGGCGCTGCCGAAGACCCGGGCGCTGCTGGCCGACCGGGGGACGACGTTCGTCAACTCCTTCGCATCCTACCCGCTCTGCTGTCCGTCCCGGGCGACCCTCCTCACGGGGCAGTACCCGCACAACCACGGAGTCCGGGCCAACGCCCCTCCTCTCGGCGGCTATCCGCGGCTGGACCACTCGAATACCCTGGCGGTGTGGCTCCAAGCAGCCGGCTACTACACCGCCCTGGTGGGGAAATATCTCAACGGCTACGGGATGAATTCTCCCGCTCCGCCGCCCGGCTGGTCCCGGTGGTTCGGGTTGATGGACCCGTCGACCTACCGCTTCTACGGCTACAAGGTGAGCGTGGACGGCGTCCCGGTCCAGTACGGCGACCGGGAGGCGGACTACCAGACGGACGTGCTGGCGGCCGAGGCCGAGCGGATCATCCGCTCCCGGGCGGGAGCGCAGCAGCCGTTCTTCCTCTGGGTGACGCCGGTGGCGCCCCACCTGGAGATGCAGGGGCGGAACCAGACCCCGCCCCGGCCCGCGCCGCGCCACGAAGGGGCTTTCGCGAACGAGCCGCTCCCTGCCAAGCCTTCCTTCAACGAGGCCGACGTGCGGGACAAGCCGGCCCATCTTCGCAGGCGTCCCCGCCTGAATCCTGCGCAAGTCCAGGAGGTCGTCCAGCTCAATCAAGCCCGGCTCGCCTCTCTTCTCGCCGTGGACGACCTGGTGGAGCGCCTCGTCCGCGCCCTGGACGAGACCGGACAGATGGACCGCACCCTCGTCATCTTCACGTCCGACAACGGTTTCTTCCTCGGCGAGCACCGCGTCCCCAAGGGCAAGTTCCTCCCGTACGAGGAGTCGAGCCGGGTGCCGCTGATCGTCCGGGGCCGGGACTTCCCCGAAGGCCACACGGCGACGCAGCTCGTCTCCAACGTCGACCTCGCTCCGACGATCGTCCACTGGACCCAGAGAGTCACCGCTGCCCGGGTCATGGACGGCCGGCCGCTCCAATTCCCGGCCGCGGACCCTGGTGAGGGAAGGGACCGGACGCTGCTCCTCGAAGGGGCACGGCTCAACTCCAACAGCCCGGAATACGCGGCGGTGCGGGACGACCGCTGGCTCTACGTGGAGTACGCCACGGGCGGCCGGGAGCTCTACGATCTCCAAAACGATCCGCACCAGGTCCGGAGCCTCCACGCCCTCCGTGCCACGGCCGAAGTGCGCGAAGACCTGGCGGCCCGGCTCGCCCGGCTGCGGGACTGTTCGGGGGAGGAGTGCCTCTGAAGGGGGACCGCAAAGAGTTCTACGGCACGCCCGCCGTTGCCCACCGTTTGGCGAGTTCCCGCAGAGCGGCCTCATGCATCGGCCAGTCATGCAGGGTGGCGGGGTGCCTCCTCAACGCAGAGGATCAATTTTAGCCAGTGCTCGGCTGCTGCATGGTCCCAATTCGCCAGCAACTCACCGCCACCTCCGGCTCGACCGCACCCACCGGTACAGGCGGAGCCAGTACCGGTGGCGGCGGCGCTGGCGGAGCTTGAGGAGCGACCTCATCCGGGTTTCCATGTCGGGTCTGTCGCGTGACGGTCGGCGCTCTGGTAGACGGACGGGGATCGAGTTCTCTGGCATAAGATCCCGATCCCAGAAGGAGAGCCCCGGATGCGCAACGGCTACCCGCTCGTCGAGCTCCACCGCCACCTGGACGGCAACGTCCGGATCGAGACCGTCCTCGACCTCGCGCGCCGCCACGGCATCCCGCTGCCGGCCTGGGAGGTCGAGGAGCTGCGGCCCCACGTCCAGATCACCGAGCGGGAGCCGAGCCTCGTCCACTTCCTCGCCAAGTTCGCCCTGCTGCGCAAGGTGATGGTGAACTACGACGCCGTGCGGCGGATCGTTCGGGAGAACCTGGAGGACGCCGCCCGGGAGGGAATCGACGTCATCGAGCTGCGCTTCAGCCCCTACTTCATGGCCGAGGAGCACGGGCTCGACCCGTTCGGGGTGGTGGAGGCGGCAGCCGACGCCCTGGAGGAGGCCCGAGGCCGAATCCCGGTAGGGGCAAAGCTCATCGGTATCATCTCCCGTCACTACGGGCCGGACGTGGGCCGGATCGAGCTGGAGGCGGCGATCCGGTACCGGGACCGGGGGGTCGTGGCCCTGGATCTCGCGGGGGACGAGGCCCACTACCCCGGCGAGCTGTTCGTCCGCCATTTCCAGGAGGCCCGCGAGGCCGGACTCCATACGATCGCCCACGCGGGAGAGGCCGCCGGGGCCGCGAGCGTGCGCCAGGCGGTGCTGGAGCTGGGCGCGGAGCGGATCGGCCACGGCATTCGCGCCCTGGAGGACCCGGCCGTGGTGGACCTCCTCGTCGAGCGTCGCATCCCCCTGGAGGTCTGCCCGACGAGCAACGTCCACACGAGCACGGTGCCGGATCTCCGCTCCCACCCCCTGCCCACCCTGATCGAGCGGGGAGTGGCGGTGACCCTGAACACGGACGACCCGAGCATCAGCGGCATCGACCTCGCCCATGAGTACCGGGTGGCGGCCGAAGAGCTGGGGCTGTCCGAGGACGCCCTCCGCCGGCTGCAGGAGACGGCCCTGGAGGCGGCGTTCCTGACCCCGGAGGAAAGGACGGAGCTTCTGGCTCTGGCGGAACGTGCCTGATCTATACTCCCGCCGCTCACTGAAACAGGAGGAGACAAGCGATGGCGAAGAGCGGCAACAGCGGCGGCATCGATCTTTCCAAGCTCTCGATCGAGGAACTCGAGATCCTGGCCCGGGACGTCCAGGCCGAGATCGTGGCCCGCAAGGAGGCGGAGCGGGAGCGGGTGCTCCAGCAGATGCGGGAGCTGGCGGGCAGCCTGGGCATGACCCTGGAGGAGGTGCTCCGGATGGAGAAGCGAGGCGGCGGCGGGAGCGGCGGCGTCCAGGCGAAGTACCGCCACCCGGACAACCCGGATCTGACCTGGTCGGGCCGGGGCAAGCGGCCGGCCTGGGTGGCCGAGGCGCTCGCGTCGGGCAAGTCGCTGGAGGATCTGACGGTTTCGTGAGGGAGCGCTACTCCCCCCCTTTGATCCCTGCCTTCTTGGCATAGTAGCGGAAGGAGCGGAAGCTCATCCCCAGGAGCTCCGCGGCCTGGGTCTGGACGCCCCGGGTGCGCTCCAGGGCCTGGACCATGAGCTGGGCCCGGATGTCCTCCAGATAGGCCTCCAGGTCCAGCCCGTCCTCCGGGAGCTGGACCAGGTCGGGGTGGGTCCGCCGGTTGGTGAGGAGGTGGACCGGCAGGTCCCGGGTGATGATGGTCTCGGAGTGGGAGAGGGCGAGGGCGCGCTCGATGACGTTCTCGAGCTCCCGGACGTTGCCGGGCCACTCGTAGCTCTCCAGCATCTGTATGGCCTCGATGGAGATCTGCCGCGGCGGCAGGTCCATCTCCCGGCAGTACTTCTGGAGGAAGTGCTCGACGAGGAGGGGGATGTCCTCCCGCCGCTGCCGCAGGGGAGGCAGGTGGATGGGCAGGACGTTGATCCGGTAGTAGAGATCCTCCCGGAACTCGCCGGTGGCGATCCGGGCCTCCAGGTCCTGGTTGGTGGCGGCGATGATCCGCACGTCGACCTGCTCCTCCTCGGTGCCGCCCACCTTGCGGACGACCTTCTCCTGGAGGGCCCGCAGGAGCTTCACCTGCATGGAGGGGGTCATCTCGCCGATCTCGTCGAGGAAGAGCGTGCCGCGGTCGGCCTCCTGGAAGAGCCCCTTCTTCTCGCGCACGGCTCCGGTGAAGGCCCCGCGCTCGTGGCCGAAGAGCTCGCTTTCGAGGAGGTTTTCGGGAAGGGCCCCGCAGTTGATCGAGAGGAAGCGCCGGGCCGAGCGGGGGCTGGCGAAGTGGATGGCCCGGGCGATGAGCTCCTTGCCCGTGCCGCTCTCGCCGTGGACGAGCACGGTGGAGCTGGTGCGGGCGATCCGCTCGATCAGCGAGAAGATCGCCTGCATCCGCGGGCTCTTGCCGATGATGTTGTTGAACGTGTACTTCTGCTCCAGCTCCCGGCGCAGGTAGACGTTCTCGCTGGCGAGCTGCGAGCTCTCCAGGGCCTTCTGGGCGACGATCTTCAGCTCCTCGACGTCGAAGGGCTTGGAGACGTAGTCGGCCGCCCCCAGCTTCATGGCCTCGATGGCCGACTTGGTCGAGGTGTAGGCCGTCATCATCACCACGGCCGTGTTGTGGCTGCCGTTGGACTTGATGTCCTTCAAGAGGTCGAGCCCGTTGCCGTCGGGCATCAGGATGTCGCAGAGGACGAGGTCGTAGCTGCCGCGCTCGAGGGCCCGGCGCGCGTCCTCGACCGAGACGGCGGTGTCGACGTCGTAGCTCTCCTCCTGGAAGAGGAGCGAGAGGAAGTCGAGCAGGCTCGCTTCGTCGTCGACGATCAGCAGACGGGGGCGCGAGCTCATGCCGGCACCTCCGCGGAGACGAGGGTGACGTTGGCCCCCGCCGTGGGCAGCTCGACGGTGATCGTCGTGCCGGCTCCCGGCCGGCTGTCGACGCGCAGTCGTCCGCCATGCTCCTGCACGATCCGGTACACGATGGCCATGCCGATCCCGGTGCCTCCGTCGAAGAACGACTGGAAGGGGTGGAACAGGTTCGCGCGCTGCTCTTCGGTCATACCCCGCCCGGTGTCGACGACCTGCATCCGGTAGCAGTCGCCGGCGAGCCGGCCGATCACCCGGAGGGTGCCGCCGTCGGGCATGGCCCGCAAGGAGTTCCGGGCCAGGTTCCAGAAGATCTGGCTGATCTGGTCCGGATCGGCGAACAGGCGGGCCGAGGGCGGGTCGAGGTCGACCAGCAGCCGGTGATGGTCGGAGACCTCCTCGCTGTTCCTGAGCAGCTCGAAGTTCTCGGCCAGGAGGCGCGCGATGTCGAACGACACGCTCGACCGCTCCCGGGGGCGTGCGAAGCGCAGGAAGCCCTTGATGGTGCGGTCGAGCCGGTGACTCTCCTTGAGCAGGATGTCGACCAGCTTCTTCTGCGCGGGGCTGCCGTCGAAGGAGGTCGAGAGCATCTGGACGGAGCCCGAGATCGCGGCGAGGGGGTTGCCGATCTCGTGGGCGAGCCCGGCCGCGAGCTCTCCGACGGCCACCATGCGGTCCTTGATCCGCAGTTCCTCCTGCATCCGGCGCCAGCGGCTCAAGTCCTGGAAGATGACGATGTAGCCCCGGTGGTGGGCCTCGGCGTCGGTCAGACGGGAGATGGAAAAGCCGATGTAGCGGGTCTCGCCGTCGAGCGCGAGCTCGACCTCGGAGCGCACGCGCCCGGTGTGCTCGGAGGCGGCGGTCCCCTCGCTCCACTGTTTCGCCGAGAACAGACCGGACTCGGCAATGGGCACGCCCAGGAGCTCCGCCTCCTTCTTCTTCAGGATCTCCAGCCCGGCGAGGTTGGCGCTGGTGATCACCCCGGTGAGGTCGGTGGTGATCAGGCCGCTGCTGATCGACTGGATGACGTCCCGGTGCACGACCTGGAGATCGGCCAGGTGCTCGCTCTTCTCTTCGAGCTCGCGCTCGGCCCGGGTGACGTTGTGGGCCAGGTAGTAGGTCAGCAGGGCCACGGCATAGAAGCCGAAGCCATGGACCGCCAGGTTATAGGAGACCCGCCAGAAGGAGACCGCCTCCTGGCCCGGGTTGGCGGGACGGATCCAGCCGTAGAAGAGGGAGATGATCAGGCCGCCGTAGAGCACGAAGGCGAGGCTCGCCACGATCACGCCGGCCCGGCGGCGCAGCAGCGTCGAGGCCACGGCGATGACGATCAGATAGAGCAGCGAGAACGGGCTCGCGGCCCCGCCCAGGAAGTAGACCAGGCCGGTGATGAGCAGCAGGTCGCCGAAGAACTGGACGTAGGCCTGCGCTGCCGGCTGGCGGCGCAGCAGGGAGAACAGGGCGATGTAGACGAGCGTCGCGCCGAAAGTGGCTCCCCCGAGAAGGAGGACGACGCGGCCCGGCAGCACCTCGTGGGACCGGGAGTGCGGCGGGGGCTGCACCATACCCTCGGGAGCCGGGGGGCCCATGATCCCCTCGGGGATCCCCGGACCCGGAGCGGACGTGGAGAGCTGCAGCAGACCGTACGGCAGCAGGACGCTCACGATCGCCACCAGGCGGATGGCGATGTACCAGCGGAGATGACGGGCCAGCGCAGGCATGGGGACGTCCGGTGACGGCGAAAACCCGAAGACGGCGGCTCGCCGGCCGCCTCCGGGCATGCGATGTCTCAAGCGCTCCGCCGCCTCCTACCCGATCTTCGAGAGGACTTGGTAGAGCGGCAGGTACATGGCCGCGACGATCGTGCCGATGACCGCGCCCAGGATGGTGATCATCACGGGCTCGATGAGCTTCATCAGACCGGCCACCGCCGTGTCCACCTCTTCCTCGTAGAAGTCGGCGATCTTCGACAGCATCTGGTCGAGGGCGCCCGTCTGCTCGCCGACGTTGATCATCTGCACCACCATGGCCGGGAACACCTTGGTCTGGGCCAGCGGCTCGCTGATGGTCTTGCCCTCCTCGACGCTCTTGCGGACGGCCATCACGGCATCCTCGATGATCGCGTTGCCCGACGTCTTGGCGGTGATCTCCAGGCCGTCCAGGATCGGCACGCCCGAGGACGTCAACGTCGCCAGGGTGCGGCAGAACCGGGCCACGGCGATCTTCCGGAGCAGCATGCCGATGACCGGGATCTTCAGCAGCAGGCCGTCGAGAATCCGCCGGCCGTGCGGCGTCTCGTGCCATTTCCGGAGGGCGACGACCCCGAGCGCGATGAGGATCGCGATCAGGGGGAAGTAGTTGCCGAGGAAGTTGCTGGCGTTGATCACGATCTGCGTCAGCGGCGGCAGCTCGCCGCCCAGGCCGGCGAAGAGCTGGGCGAACACCGGGATCACCTTCCACAGGATGATCGTCACCACCAGGGCGGCGATGACGATGATCGCCACCGGGTAGATGAGCGCCGACTTGACCTGGCTGTTCAGCCGGACGGCCTTCTCGATGTAGGTCGACAGCCGCTGGAGGATGACGTCGAGAATACCGCCCGCCTCGCCGGCCGCGACCATGTTGGTGTAGAGGTTGTCGAAGGCCTTCGGGTGCTTGCGCATGGAGTCGGCGAGGGAGGCGCCGGATTCCACGTCGGTGCGCACCTGGTTGATGGCCGCCTTGAAGACCCGGTTCTCCTCCTGTTCGCCCAGGATCTCCAGGCACTGGACGAGGGGCAGGCCCGCGTCCAGCATCACCGAGAACTGGCGGGTGAAGATGGCGATCCGCTTCGCGCCGATCCCCTGGGGGAACCGGGGGAGGAGCTTGACCTCTTTCCCCTTCTCGCGGATCGCGGTGACCTGGATCTGCTGACGCCGCAGGACGGCCACGGCGGCGTCGCGGGTGTCGGCCAGCAGGATTCCCTCCTGGACCTGCCCGCTGCGGGTACGACCTTTCCAAGCGAAACTCGGCATCGGCGTCGACTCCTGCTACTGCAACATGTTGGGGTTCAGGGCCGCGGGGCCGCGGTTGATGATCTCCTGCAGCTCGTCCGGCAACGAGGAGCGCGACATCGCGGTCTCCAGCGTGATCATGCGCTTGAAGTAGAGGGCGGCCAGGGCCTGGTTGAATGTCTGCATGCCGTGCTTGGCCTGGCCGGTCTGCATCATGCCGTAGATCTGGTGCACCTTGTCCTCGCGGATCAGGTTGCGGATGGCGGAGTTGGGGATCAGGATCTCCATCGCCATCGCCCGGCCCTTGCCGCCCGTCCTGGGGAGCAGGGTCTGGCAGAGGATGCCCTCGAGCACCAGCGAGAGCTGGGCGCGGATCTGCCCCTGCTGGTGAGGCGGGAAGACGTCGATGATGCGGTTGATCGTCTGCGCCGCCGAGTTGGTGTGCAGGGTGGCGAACGTCAGGTGGCCGGTCTCGGCGATCCGCAGGGCCGACTCCACGGTCTCGAGGTCGCGCATCTCGCCGATCAGCACCACGTCGGGGTCCTGCCGCAGGGCCGAGCGCAGCGCCTGGGAGAATCCGTGGGTGTCGGCGTTGATCTCCCGCTGGTTGACGATGCACTTCTTGTGGGAGTGCAGGTACTCGACCGGGTCCTCGATCGTGACGATGTGCTCCGACCGCTCCCGGTTGACCTTGTCGATCATGGCCGCGAGGGTGGTGGACTTGCCCGAGCCGGTGGGCCCGGTCACCAGGATGAGCCCGCGGGGCTTCTCGCAGAGCCGCTCCACGATCCCCGGCAGGCCGAGCTCGCGGAAGCCCTTGATCTCGTAGGGGATCTGCCGGAACACGGCGGCGATGGCGCCGCGCTGGTGGAAGATGTTGGCCCGGAACCGGGCGAGCCCCTTGATCCCGAAGGAGAGGTCGATCTCCAGGTTCTCCTCCAGCCGGTGCTTCTGGTTGTCGGTCAGGATGGAGTAGGCGAGCTGCTTGGTCTCCGACGGGGTCATCGGCGGCAGACTCAAGGGGCGCAGGTGGCCGTCCACCCGCACCTGGGGCGGCGAGTTCGTGGTGATGTGCAGGTCGGACCCTCCCTGCTCCACCATCGACTTGAGAAGCTGGTTCAACGTCGGCGGCATGCGACGAGCTCCTACGAACAGACGACTGACTTCGAAAACTGGGGGAAGTCTACACCATTGAGGGAATAGATGAAAGGACATAAGCCCGGTTGGGAGGGCCGGGCGGAGTTGGGGTATCGTACCGGAATGGGCGAGCCGATCAGCCAGCACGAAGAGGAGGTCCTGGGGAAGGCCTACGACGCCCGCCTCATGCGGCGCCTCCTCACCTACCTGCGGCCCTACAAGGGGATGACTGCAGCGGCCCTGGTGCTCATGCTCCTCTCCTCCGCGCTCCAGCTCATGGGCCCCCTCCTCACGGCGGTGGCCCTGGACCTCTTCATCCGCCCCGCCGGGGAGAGCACCCAGATCTCCGCCCCCAGCCGCTGGGTCCGCAGCCTCCTCCTCGAGCGGGGGATCGATCCGGCCCGGGTGGCCGAACCGGGGCTGGTCGCCGTGGCGGCCGTCCTGCTGGGCGTCATGATGCTCACCTTCGCCGCCCTCTATGCCCAGGGCTACCTCATGCAGCTCATGGGGCAGCACGTGATGAACGACATGCGCCGGCAGATCTTCGGCCACTTTCAGCGGCTGCCGGTCTCCTTCTACGACCGCAACCCCATCGGCCGCCTGGTCACCCGGGCGACGACCGACGTGGACGCCCTGAACGAGATGCTCTCCTCCGGCCTCGTGGCCGTGTTTGGAGACATCCTGCTGCTGGCCGGCATCGCGGGCGTCCTCTTCTGGCTCGACTGGCGGCTGGCCCTGGTCTCCTTCTCCATCCTGCCGCTGCTCTTCCTGCTCACCCTCTGGTTCAAGGCCCGGGTGCGCGAGAGCTTCCGCGAGGTGCGGGTCAAGATCGCCCGGATCAACGCCTTCCTTCAGGAGCACGTCACCGGCATGCCGGTCGTCCAGCTCTTCAACCGCGAGGAGACCGCCTACCGGGAGTTCACGGGGATCAACGACGCCCACCGGCAGGCCACCGTCCGGTCCATCTTCTACTACGCCGTCTTCTTCCCCGGGGTCGAGCTGATCACCGCCCTGGGAATCGGCCTGCTCCTCTGGGTGGGCGGCGGCCAGGTCCTGGCCGGGACGCTCTCCATCGGCGCCCTGATCGCCTTCCTCCAATATGCCCAGCGGTTCTACCAGCCCCTGGCCGACCTGTCGGAGAAGTACAACCTCCTCCAGGGGGCCATGGCGAGCTCGGAAAGGATCTTCCGGCTCCTCGACGCGCCCGTGACCATCGCGACCCCGGAGCGGCCCTACGCACCCGAGCGGATCCGGGGCGAGGTGGAGTTCGACCGCGTCTGGTTCTCCTACAAGGAGGGCGAGCCGGTGCTCCGGGGGATCTCCTTCCACCTCCAGCCGGGAAGTACCCTGGCCGTGGTCGGCCACACCGGGGCCGGCAAGAGCACCCTGGCCAATCTCCTCCTGCGCTTCTACGACGTGGACAGCGGAGCGGTGCGGGTCGACGGCGTCGACGTGCGCGAGTGGGATCTCTCCCGGCTGCGCCGCGGCATCGCCATGGTGCTCCAGGACGTCTTTCTCTTCTCCGGCACGATCGGCGGCAACATCCGCCTGGGCGAAGCGACCATCGACGAGGAGCGGATGCGCTGGGCGGCCGGCGAGGTCCACGCCCTCCCCTTCGTCGAGCGGCTGCCCGGCGGGTTCGACACCGTGGTCAAGGAGCGGGGGGCCGGCCTCTCCGTGGGGCAGAAGCAGCTCATCGCCTTCGCCCGGGCCCTGGCCTTCGACCCCGGGATCCTCATCCTGGACGAGGCGACCTCGTCGATCGACACCGAGACCGAGCAACTCATCCAGAAGGCGCTCGAGCGCCTGCTCGAAAACCGCACCAGCGTGGTCATCGCCCACCGCCTCTCCACCATCCAGAAGGCGGACCGCATCCTGGTGATGCACAAGGGCGAGATCCGCGAGATGGGCACCCACCAGCAGCTCCTCGCCCTGCGCGGCATCTACTACCGCCTCTACCAGCTCCAGTTCAAGGAGCAGGAGATCGGCGGCGAGAGACGGCCCATCGAGGCCTCTTCAGCGCTCACGCCATAGCAGGACGCGGCGACAATGGATTGACCTCGACGGACACGGCTCCTATCATTGCAGGGCTGGGTTCGTTCCCCTGCCTCTGGAGTCCTCGGATTTCATCCACCTCCTTTACCGGTGGCACCCGGCGCCTCGATCGGAGATGCCATGATGTTCCCCACCCTCCCGCCCTTCCGCTCCGCGGCCCCTGCCGCGGATTTGTTCAATGGTCGTAGCAGTCGTACGTAAGGAAAAGGAGGTTTCAATGAAACGATCCGTGTGGATCGCCCTGGCGCTGGCGCTGGCCGCCTTCATCCCGGTGGGTGCCTCGACGTTCGTGGCCTTGAGCCCGGACGAGCTCGTGGCGCAATCGGACGCGGTCATTCAGGGGAGAGTCCTGAAGGTGAGCTCCTTCTGGACCCCCTCCGGCCGGCTGATCGTGACCGAGGCGATGGTCCAGGTGGAAGAGACCATCGCCGGCAGGGCACCCGGCGTCGTGATCCTCCGGACCGCCGGCGGAACGGTGGGCGGTTACAGCGTGGTGGCCCATGGCTTCCCCAGGTTCGACGTGGGTGACAGGGTCGTGCTCTTCGTCAGCGGCGCGGACGGCACGGCCGAGGTGACGGGCTACCGGCAAGGGCAGTACCGCATCGTCCGTGACAAGGCGGGAGTCGAGATGGCAATGCCGGCGCTCGGAGAGGGCGTCCGCCTGCTCCATCGCAACGGCACCCCCGCCGCCGCCCCCAAGGCGGTGCGGCTCGACACCTTCAAGGCGCACATCCGGGATCGGGCGGAGCGCGTCCGCCCCCTCGAGAACTAGGACCCTACGGAAAGGAGACTGAATCATGAAACAAGCCGTTCTTTCCCGTTCCCTGGTTCTCGCCGTCCTCGCCCTGCTGATCGCAGGGTCCATCTCCGCCTACGTCCTCCTCTCCCCGCAAAGGACGTGGGACAGCGCCCCCACCATCATCGTCGACAATCGGGGTCTGTCCAGCGTGACGGACGGCAACGGCGGCGTCTCCCGCACCGTCGCCGCCATCACCTCCAGCCAGGCGTGGAACGGCGCCGGCCAGGGCACCGTGGTCAACGCCCAGGCCGGATCGGTCGCCTCCTGGCAACTCGGCGACGGCATCCCGATGCTCAACTTCGACGATCCGGAAAACGTCTGCACCGGTACCTGCCTCGCCGCGACCTTCACCGGCTTCTTCACCACTCGTCCCGACGGCTCGGTCCGGATCTTCGACGCCGACATCGTGACCAACACGTCCTTCAGTTGGACCTCCGAGGGCGAGGCGGACGGCTGTGCCAGCGAGTTCTTCATCGAAGGCGTCCAGGTCCACGAGGTCGGCCACCTGCTCGGCCTCGGCCACTCCAACGTCTCCGGCGCGACGATGTTCCCTTCGGTGTCGTCCTGCAACAACGGCCCGGCCACGACCGCGGCGGACGACAATGCCGCCATCAATGACCTCTACGGCGACGGGGGTGGCGGCCCCACCGGCTGCCTCCTCCTCCCACGGGGAGCATCCTGCACCAGCAACTCCCAGTGCTGCTCCGGGAGTTGCAAGGGCAAGCCGGGACGGCAGACCTGCAGGTAGACCTGTCCTCGACCTCGCGTCCACCAGGGGGGCCTCCGGGCCCCCCTTCCTCTTGATCGAGGCGATATCCTTCCCCCGTGACCGGCCACTTCAAGGACGAAATCCTCGACCGCATCGCCCGGCAGGCGAACGTCGCCCAGTTCGTCAGCTTCGGGCCGGACCTCGTCCAGCGTTTTGCCTGGCTCCGGGGCCTCCCTCCCAACCATCGGTTCGGCTCCGTCGAAAGTGCGGTCGCAGCCCTTCTGGCCGCCGCGCCCGAGGGGGCCGTCAACGTCCGGAGCTGGCAGCCCGAGAACCCCAAGGGCCGTGAGTTCCTCTATGGCCGGCGGGAGGCCGGGGAGGTCCTGGCCGAGATCCGCCGCCTCGCCGGCCAGGGCCTATCTACCATCCTCAACGAGACCGTGGACGTCGAGGACGGCGGCGTCTCCGGCGTGGCGTTCGGCAGCACCCTCGAATTCGCCCCTGGGGACACCCCCCGCTGTGTCGAAAAGCCCGGCACGGCCGCGCTGCCGCGGGCGCTCGGCCGGCGCGTCCTGGAGACGGTCTACGGCTTCCCCCTGACGCTCCCCGGGAAGCCCGGGCTGCGGGTCGAATTCAGTCTCCATCCCTTGCGCCGGGGCTTCCGGCACGAGCACGTGATCGTCTGGGAGATCGAGCAGCCCGGGGTCCCCCCGAGCGCCCCCCGGGTCGACTGGCCCAACCTCTTCAGCCGGCACGTCGGGGACAAGACCTTCGGCCTGCTGGTGGCCGAGGCCCTGGGTCTCCCCGTCCCCCGCACGCTCGCCATCCCCCGCGGCCTCGCGCCCTTCTCCTTCGGCACCCCGACCGGCACCGCCGAGACCTGGATCCGCACCTGCCCCCGCGAGCAGGTCCCCGGCCGCTTCACGACCCGGCGCGGCTGGACCGACCCCTTCCGCCTCCTCCGCGAGGAGGACCCCGACGGCAGCGTCATCGCCACGGTCCTCGCCCAGGCAGGGGTGGAGGCCCGCTTCTCCGGCGCCCTCCTCGCCGGCCCGGACGGCGAGCCCGTGGTCGAAGGGGTCTCCGGCCGGGGAGACGACTTCATGCTCGGCCGGCGTCCCCCGGAGCCCCTCCCGCCCGACATCGCGAGCTCCGTGCGGAGTCTCTACCGCCGGGCCGCCGACGCCCTGGGGCCGGTCCGCTTCGAGTGGGCGCACGACGGCGCCCGCCCCTGGATCGTCCAGCTCCACCGCGGAGCGGCCACCGCGGCGGGACAGACCATCTTTCCCGGGACGGCGGATCGTTTCCATCCCTTCCCCGTCTCGCGGGGAATCGAGGCCCTGCGCTCCCTGATCGCTTCTGTCGAGGGGACCGGAGAAGGGATCGTCCTCGTGGGCCGCGTCGGGGTCACCAGCCACTTCGGCGACCTCCTGCGCAGGGCGCGGGTTCCGTCGCGGATCGAGGAGACGGGGAGCGGGGCTTGAAGGTCGTAGGGGCGGCCACATAGGGCCGCCCCTACGCCACGGAACAGGGCTTTACTCGGTCGGCGGGCACCAGAGGCAGTTTTCCACGTAGCACTCCGCGCGCTTCGTGGTGACGCCCCACTCCACCTTGTTGCCGCAGCAGTCGTAGCCGCTCTGGCCGACCACGTTGCCGAAGTCGTCGTAGTAGGTACAAAGCTGGTTGGTCGGCGGGGCGGCCTCGGTCACGGGGGCGATCACGCCGAGGGCGGCGGCGAGCAGCAGCGCCGCGAAGAGCGCCTTCCGGGCGGTGGAACGGGTGATTGCGTGCTTCATGTCTTGGGGTCTCCTTTCCCCCCGAAAAACGAACGAGCGGCCGGATTCCCCTCACTGGAATCTCGCACCCCCTTCCAAACGTAGAATCAGGACATGAAGACCCGGACGATCCCCACCCTCCTTGCCCTCCTGGCGGCCCTCGCCGTACCCGCCGCTGCCGCCCCTCCCCCGGACTACAAGCTGTGGTCGGAGCTCCTCCAGAAGTACTACGATCCTGCCAGGGGGATGGACTACAAGGCCCTCAAGGAGCAGGACAAGGCGACCCTGGACACGCTGCGCCAGCAGATGGCGGCGGTGGACACCCGGTTCCTCTCCCGGGAGGACCAACTCGCCTACTGGATCAACCTCTACAACATCTCCACGGTCGGAGTGGTGGTGGACAACTATCCCGTGGACTCCATCCGCGACCTCTCGACCGATCCCCTCGTGCGCTTGAACGTCTTTAAGAAGGACTATGTCCGGACGAAGACCGGCCCGATGTCCCTGAACGACGTCGAGAACGACAAGATCCGCGAGGGCTTCAAGGACCCCCGGATCCACTTCGCCATCAACTGCGCCGCCAAGAGCTGCCCTCCCATCCGGCCGGAGCCGTTCGTCGGGGCGAAGCTCAAGCAGCAGCTCGACGACCAGACGCGGAAGTTCCTGAACGGCCCGAACGGCGTCCGCCTGGAGAAGAAGGGCTCGACCCTCGTCCTCCATGTCACCAAGATCATGGAGTGGTTCGAAGGTGACTTCGAGAGGTGGGGCGGCGGCACGCTCCCCTTCATCAGGCGCTACGTGACGCCGGACAAGGAGAGGCAGATCGCGGCGGCCGGCAGCCAGCTGAAGATCGAGTTCGCCGACTACAGTTGGGATTTGAACGACGCATCGCAGTAGCACCCGGGAGCCGTTTGCCTCCCGCCGGCGGACACCCGATAATCCACTCCCGATGCAAGGACCCGTCCACATCGTCGGCGGCGGACTGGCCGGATCGGAGTGCGCCTGGCAGCTCGCGGAGCGCGGCGTGGAGGTGGTGCTCCACGAGATGCGGCCGGTCAAGGGTACGCCCGCGCATAAAACCGGGGATCTCGCCGAGCTGGTGTGCAGCAACTCGTTGCGCAGCGACGACCCCTTCCACGCGGCCGGGCTCCTCAAACGCGAGATGGAGGCGTTCGGGTCTCTCATCATCGGCAAGGCCCGGGAGGCGTCCGTGCCCGCGGGGAGCGCCCTCGCCCTGGACCGGGACCGGTTCGCGGCCCTGGTGACGGCGGCCATCGCCTCCCATCCCCGGATCGAGATGCGGCGCGAGGAAGCGACGGAGATCCCGGAAGGCGAGGTGGTCCTCGCGACCGGCCCGCTCACCTCCGAGGCCATGTCCGCCCGGCTGCAGGAGCTCCTGGGGAGCGAATATCTCTACTTCTACGACGCCATCGCCCCGATCGTGGAGGCCGAGAGCCTCGACATGTCCAAGCTCTTCTGGCAGTCCCGGTACGGCAAGGGGGAGGGGGAGGATTACCTCAATGCCCCCTTCGACGAAGGTCAGTACCTCGCCTTCCACCGGGCGGTCACCGAGGCCGAGGTGGCGGTTCCTCACGAATTCGAGAAAGCGATTTTCTTCGAGGGGTGCCTGCCCATCGAGGAGCTGGCCCGCCGCGGAGTGGATACGCTGCGCTACGGCCCCATGAAGCCGGTGGGGCTCACCCTGCCCGATGGCCGACGGCCCTACGCGGTCGTCCAGCTCCGGCAGGAGAACCTGGCGAAGAGCCAGCTCAACCTGGTGGGCTTCCAGTCCCGTATGAAGTGGGGCGAGCAGGAGCGGGTGCTGCGGATGATCCCGGGTCTCGAAAGCGCGAAGTTCGTCCGCTTCGGGCAGATCCACCGCAACACCTTCATCAACGCCCCCACCCACCTGGACAAGCTCTACCGCGTGAAGGCGCAGCCCCGCGTGCGCCTCGCCGGGCAGATCACCGGAGTCGAGGGCTACCTCGAGTCGGCGGCCACGGGCCTCGCCATCGGCCTCTACATCTCCCTGGAGCGGCAGGGTCGCGAGCCCGTGCCCTTCCCGGCGACCACGGCTCTGGGCGCCCTCGCCCGGCACCTGACGGAGTCGGACCCCGGACATTTCCAGCCGGCCAACATCAACTACGGCCTGTTCGAGGAGCTGCCGGGCCGCGTACGCCAGAAGGAGCGCCGCGCCGCCTATGTGGCCAGAGCCCGGGCGGAGCTGGCGGCCTGGGCGGAGAGGAACGGAGTGGGGGTGCAGGAATGCGCCGCCTGATCCATCGCTACCTCGAGCACATCCGGGAGGAGAGAAACCTCTCGCCCCAGACGGTCCGCGGCTACGAGCACGACCTCCTCCTGTTCCTGGAGTTCCTGGCCGTCGACTTCCTGGGGAAGGAGCCGCGGGAGGTCCGGCCGGAGGAGGTGGACGCCCTGGCCGTGCGCTCGTTCCTGGCGGCCATGACCCGCCGGGGCCTCGCCAAGCGGAGCCAGGCGCGGGCGCTTTCGGCCGTCCGCAGCCTCTTCCGCTTCGCCTGCCGGGAGGGGCTCCTCGCCGCCAACCCGGCGCAGGCAGTGCGGAGCCCCAAGATCCCGAAGACCCTCCCCCGGCACCTGCGGCCCGGCGAGATCGAGAACCTCATCGAGGCCCCGGAGGGCGACGAGCCCCTGGCCCGGCGCGACCGGGCCATCCTGGAGCTCCTCTACGCCTCGGGCCTCCGTGTCTCCGAGCTGGTCGGGCTCGACTGGCCAGACATCGATCTCTCCGCGCGGGTCCTCCGCGTGATGGGCAAGGGGGGCAAGGAGCGCATGGTGCCCTTCGGACGGGCGGCCGGCGAAGCTCTCCGCCGCTGGCTAGAGGTCTGGGAGAGCGTGCGCAAGCCGGTGGACGACTCCGAGCCGGTCTTCCTGAGCCCCCGGGGGGTGCGCCTCGGCGACCGGGCGGTGCGGCACCTCATCGACAAGTGGGTGGACGCCGCGGCCCTCGCCAAGGGGGTCCACCCACACACCCTGCGGCACACCTTCGCGACCCACCTCCTGGAGAACGGCGCGGACCTCCGGGCGATCCAGGAGCTCCTGGGGCACAACTCGCTCTCCACCACCCAGAAGTACACCCACCTGGAGGTGGAGCGGCTCCTCGCCGTCTACCGTGAGGCCCACCCCCGGGCCCGGCGGGAGGGGGATTGACCGCCGCCCGCTTCCCCTGCACCCCCGGCGGGGTGATCCTCCGGGGACGGCGGCGCCTGAAGCTCCTCCTCGTCGGCCTCGCCCTCCTGATGGTGGTGGTCGCGGCGGTGACCTGGTGGGGTGCCGGGCGCTTCTGGCCCGCCCTCCTCGCCTTCTTCGTGGCCCTGATCCCCTGGACCGCCTGGCGGATGAGCGGCGACCTGGACCCTCTCTGGCTGGACCTGGAGGACGGCTGGCTCGTCGTCCAGATGCGCCGCCGCCGCGAGCGCTTCGCCGTGGCCGGAGCCGAAGCCTGGCGCCTCACCCCGGACGAGGTCGCCCACCTGGAGACCCTGACCACGTCCGGCGGCGTCGCGGCCGGCACCGGCGGCTTCGAGTCCCACCGCCTGGGCGAGTTCGACCTCTACGCGACCAACCTCCAGAACGCCGTGGTGGTCGACCTGGGAGAGAGCCGGCTGATCGTGACGCCGGACGATCCGGGGGCGTTCCTGGAAGCGATCGCAAACGCGTGACGGGCCGCCTCACCCGTTCTTCAACCGCGCCAGCTCTTCCCGAAGGCGGACCATCTCGGCCTCGGCAGCCTGGCGGGCCTCCGCTTCCTGCGCGGCTCTCTCCTCGGCGGCTTTACGGGCCTCCGCTTCCTGTGCAGCTCTCTCCTCGGCGGCTTTGCGGGCCTCCGCCTCTCGGAAAGCCTGCTCCTCTGCGGCCCTACGGGCAGCCTTCAAATCATTCGGGTAGGGCAACGGAAGGCGCGTCTTCGCGTCCAGGATGAACAGACGGTCCCCTTCGGTCGAGACCGGAAACAGCAGCCCGGTCGTCTCGGAGAGAATGTACCCTTCCGCATCCTGCTCGATCGGCTGGTATCGACCCCGGGGATCGAGCCGGTAGCCCCACACCATGAACCCGGGCTTCAGCGGCCGGGGAGGGTCGGTGAGGATGTATTCCGGAATGCCGGCTCGCTCGTAGATCCTGACCTTGTCGTCCGTATCGACGTCCCGGATCTCCTTCCTGTCTGGAGAGATCACCTCGATCACGAGGCTGGGTCGGGCACCTTCCCTGGCTACGTCCCAACTCTTCAGGAACGGCTGCTGCTCCACTCCGAAGATGACCGAGAGGTCCGGCCCTGGCGCCGATTCCGGGATGCCCAGGAAGTGCTTCATGTCGAACAGCACCTCGACGTCCGGCCGGCCCTCGTACCGGTCCAGCAGCAATCCGAACAGAGCGAGGCAGACGTGGCCGTGAACTTTCCCTTGCAGGATCCTGTCCTCGAGCTCCGGATTGAGAAAGAGCTCCCGTGTGAGAGGCAACTCCAGCAACTCCATCTCGCCATCCGGGCGCGCAACCCACCGCTGGAGCACGGGAAGATCCGGCGAATCGTCCTCGTCCCATTCCAGGGAAAGCGGCAGCTTCCGTACGGGCTCGGCCATGGCCCGAGTATAGGAGGTCTCTCTCTGGGAGTCAAAGATACCGTGTCCCCGTGCCGAAGGGAAGTGGGCGAGAGCGGATCGATGGAAGAAATCGCCCCTCCTCCTCCCCGCGTGGTCCTCACGGAGGATTGGAGAATCCTGGGCTCGCCCTCCCGAGGGGATCTATCCGCGCCGGCGCGACATGCGCGGGGACGGCACGCCTTTCGCGGGGGCAGGAGGAGCTCACCGGGGCGGAAACGCATTTCCTCGCCTGGCACCAAGCCGATCCAGAGCGGGGCGCCGGTTTCCTGACCCGTGAGATACAATCCTCACCCCATGGATACCTTGAGGTCGACCACCGTCCTTCTCGTCCGCCGCGACGGCAAGGTGTGCATGGGAAGCGACGGCCAGGTCACGATGAACAACAGCACCGTGGTGAAGGGTGGCGCCAGGAAGATCCGGCGCGCCGGCAAGGGAAAGGTCCTGGTGGGCTTCGCCGGCGGCGGGGCGGACGGCCTGGCCCTCTTCACCCGTTTGGAAGCGAAGCTGGAGGAGTTCGGCGGCAATCTGGAGAGGGCCGTCGTCGAGCTGGCGAAGGACTGGCGCACGGACCGCGCGCTGCGCCAGCTCCAGGCGGTGATGATCGTCACCGACAAGGAGAAGAGCTTTTTCGTCTCCGGAGCCGGCGAGCTTCTCCAGCCCGACGAGGACGAGCCCATCCTCGCGATCGGCTCGGGCTCCAACTTCGCCCTGTCCGCCGCCCGGGCCCTGATGCGCCACACCCCCATGTCCGCGCCCGAGATCGTGCGCGAGTCGATGAGGATCGCGGCCGAGATCTGCGTCTTCACGAACGACCGCCTGAACCTAGAGGAACTCTGAGAAGAAGCCATGGCCATTCAGTTAGCTAGCGAGGCCCCGGCAGGCCTCGCGATCGAGAACATGACCCCGCGGCAGATCGTGGCCGAGCTCGACAAGTTCGTCGTCGGGCAGAAGGCTGCGAAGCGCGCTGTGGCGATCGCGCTGCGCAACCGCTGGCGCCGCCTGCAGGTCGACGAAAAGCTTCGATCGGAGATCACGCCCAAGAACATCCTCATGATCGGTCCCACCGGCGTGGGCAAGACGGAAATCGCGCGGCGTCTCGCCCGCCTGGCCAAGGCCCCCTTCCTCAAAGTCGAGGCGAGCAAGTTCACCGAGGTGGGCTACGTGGGCCGGGATGTCGAGTCCATGGTGCGCGACCTGGTGGAGATCGCCGTGTCCATGGTGAAGGAGGAGAAGCGGGAGGCCGTGCGCGAGGCCGCGGCGATGCGCGCCGAGGACCGCCTGCTCCAGCTCCTGGTGCCGCCGCGGCCGATCTCGAGCTATCTGCGCCCGGAGCCGGAGGAGAGCGAGGACGAGCTCGCGGCCACGCGCGAGAAGTTCCGCGAAAAGCTCCGCGCCGGCGCCCTCGACCACCGCAAGGTGGAGATCGAGGTGGACGAGACCTCCTACCCCAGCCTGGAGATGTTCACGCCGCAGGGGGTCGAGGAGGTCGGCCTGAACATCAAGGACATGCTGCCCAACATCTTCGGCCGCAAGAAAAAGCAGCAGGTCTCGGTCGCCGAGGCGAAGGAGATCCTCCATCAGCAGGAGTCGGAAAAGCTGATCGACCGCACCCAGGTCGCCCGCGAGGCGCGGCACCGGGTGGAGCAGGGGGGCATGATCTTCCTCGACGAGATCGACAAGGTCGCCGGCCGCGAGGGGACGCGGGGTCCCGACGTCTCCCGCGAGGGCGTGCAGCGCGACCTGCTGCCGATCGTGGAGGGGACGAACGTCTCGACCAAGTACGGGATGGTGAAGACGGACCACATCCTGTTCATCGCCGCCGGGGCCTTCCACGTGAGCAAGCCCTCGGACCTGATCCCCGAGCTCCAGGGGCGCTTCCCCATCCGGGTGGAGCTGGACCCCTTGACCGAGCAGGACTTCGTGCGCATCTTGACCGAGCCGGAGACCGCGCTCACCAAGCAGTACGCGGCCCTGCTCTCGACCGAGGGCGTCGAGATGGAGTTCACGGCTGACGCCGTGGCCGAGCTCGCGCGCCTGGCCGTCGAGGTCAACTCCACGACCGAGAACATCGGCGCACGGCGGCTTTCGACGCTGATGGAGCGTCTGCTCGACGAGGTTTCGTTCGAGGCGCCGGACATGTCCGGCGTCAGCGTAAAGGTGGACGCCGCATACGTCCGCCGGGCTCTCGAGGGCATCGTCCAGGATCAGGACCTCTCCCGGTATGTGCTCTGATTCCGGGCGGCGTACCTCACAATCGAGAAGTTGTCATCTCGCGGCGGCCGTCCTGCTGGCGGTGTCCGTCCTGACCGCCGGCTGCGGCAACCAGGGCGATCCGGCCCCGCCGCTGCGCGTCGTACCGGCGCCGGTCAGAGATCTCACGGTGATCCAGCAGGGGTCCCGGCTGCTCCTGGGGTTCAGCTATCCCCAGACGACCCCGGCGGGGACCGCCCTCGGGGGCATCGCGGCGGTGGAGCTCTTCGAGGTCGAGCGGCCGGCACCGCCGGACGGGAAGGTTCCGCCCCTGGACCCGCGGCAGTTCGAGCCGGCTGCACAGATGCGCCAGCGGCTCGAAGGCGCGGACCTCCAGGCCGTGGTCTTCGGCGACCGGATCCTGACCGACCTGCCACTGCCCGAAGCCCCCGCCGGCACCGAAGCTCCCGCGGTGCCACCGGTGCGATACTACGCGGTCCGCACCTTCGGCAAGGAGGGGGACCGCTCGGACCTCTCGAACATCGCCGCCGTCCTGCCGAAGACGCCCCCGAGGGCCCCCGAGAGGGTCAACGCGGTCGCCCGCGCGGATGGCATCCTGGTGGAGTGGACCCCGGTGGACGGGGTCCAGGGGTACTCCGTGTACCGGCGCGACGCCCAGGAGAAAAGCTATCGCCGGCCGATCCACACCGCGGCACCGGGGGAAGTGAGCTGGCTCGACACCACGGCGCGCTTCGGCCAGAACTACATCTACACCGTCACCGCCCTCGCCCAGCGGGAGCCAGCCATCGAGAGCGCCATCGGCAGCGAGCGCGAGGTGCGCTACGCAGACCGCTTCCCGCCGCCGCCGCCGTCCGACCTGGTGGCCCTGGCCGAGGCCGGCCGGGTGCGCATCGTGTGGCGCTCGGGCGAAGCCGCGGACCTGGCCGGCTACATCGTCTACCGCCGGAGTCCGGAGGACGGCGACTTCGTGCGCCTGACTGCGCAGCCGATCCAGGCGACCGAATACGTAGACAATGCGGTCGCTGCGGGCCAGACCTATGTCTACCGGGTGACGGCGGTAGACCAGGCGGGCAACGAGAGCGATCCCGGAGGCGAGGTGCGGTCCACCCTGCCATGACCCGGTTCTTCAAGGTCTCCGGCAGCGGAAACGACTTCCTGGCGCTGGCCGAGCCCGGGGAAACACCGCCGCCGGAGCGGATCCGGACCTGGTGCCGGCGCGGCATCTCGCTCGGCGCCGACGGCCTCTTCATCCTCCGCCGCCGGGAAGGCGGCGTGGGGATGGACTACTTCAACGCCGACGGCCTGCCCGCCGACCTCTGCCTGAACGGCACCCGGTGCGCCGCCCAGCTCGCCTTCCACCTCGGCTGGGCGGAGGCCGCGGCGCGGATCGACACCGGCGCCGGCGGAATCGGTGCGCGCCGGCTGGACGAGAACCGGACCGCCATCGACCTGCCGTTCCCGGCCGAAGAGCCCCGCGAACGGACGGTGGAGGTGGACGGGGAGCCGCACGCCGGCTTCTTTCTCCTGATCGGAGTGCCCCACTTCGTCCTCCACCAGCCGGAGGGTCTGGGGGACGCGCCCGTCGTCCCGCTCGGGCGGGCCCTCCGGCATCACCCCGCCTTTGCTCCGGAGGGGACGAACGTCAACTTCGTCCGTTTTCCCGAACAGCACCGGATGGAGATCCGGACGTACGAGAGGGGTGTGGAGGACGAAACCCTCTCCTGCGGCACCGGTGTGCTGGCCGGGGCCGCCACCGGCCTGAAGCTGGGGCGGGCGGCGCTCCCCCTCCGGGTGACCACCCAGGGAGGCTTCGAGCTGGAGGTGGGCGGCGACCCCAAGGCCGGGCGCTGGTCGCTCGCGGGAGACGCCCGGGTGGTGGCCGAGGGCGAGCTGCTGCCGGGAGCCGGGGTGGGGGCGGCATTGCCCCCTTGGAGATAAACCCGCTCCCCTCCCCAGCAAGCAGCAGATCCGTTATCCTTCGCCGTGTCGGCCGTGGCGTTCCAATCGGCCACATTCTTGCAAGCCAGAGAGCAGCGGGAGGGCTGGAGATGAGGAGCGCACCCGGGACCGATCTGCGCGTCGCGGCCATCGTCCCCGCATACAACGAGGAAGCAACGCTGGCCGAGGTCCTGGCGGTCCTCAAGGCGACCCCGTGCTTCCACGAGGTCCTGGTGATCTCGGACGGCTCGACCGATGGGACGGTGGAGATCGCCCGCACGATGGGGCTCCGCGCCATCCACGTGCGGGAGAACCAGGGCAAGGGCCGGGCGATGGCCATCGGCGTGGCCCACACGGATGCCGAGATCCTGCTCTTTGTCGACGGCGATATCCTCAACCTCACCGGGGATCTCCTCAACCGGCTCGTGGAGCCGGTCCTGGCCGGCCGGTCGGACATGAATGTGGGCATCCGGCACCGGGGATGGCTCATCGACGCGGTCCATCCCCAGACGGGGCCGCTCCTGTCGGGCGTCCGCTGCCTCCGGCGGGAGATCTTCGAAGCGGTCCCCGACAGCCATCTGGAGGGGTTCGCGGTGGAGACCGGTCTGAACTGGGCCTGCCGGCAGCTCGGCGGCCGGATCACGACCACGGTCATGTACAACCTGAAGCATCTGGTCAAGGAGAAGAAGCGCGGCTTCGTCCAGGGGTCTTCCGCCCGGTTCCGGATGTTCGGAGCCGTGTTCGGGGCCTGGATGGCTTTGAAGCTCAAACGTCCGCACCTGCGCACGGCCTCCGCGGCAGCCCCGCCCTTCCGGCCCGAGCTCGAATACATCAACTTCTGATGAGTCAACGCGAGCTCCCCCCCGTCGACGAGCAGATGGAGCTGCTCCAGAGAGGAGCCGTCGACCTGGTCGACCCGGCGCAGCTCCGCGCCAAGCTTGAGCGGTCGCGCCAGTCCGGCGTGCCCCTCACCGTGAAGACGGGATTCGACCCGTCCTCGCCCGACCTCCACCTCGGCCACACGGTGCTGATCCGCAAGATGCGGCACTTCCAGCAGCTCGGCCATCGAGTGATCTTCCTCATCGGGGGCTTCACCGCCCGCATCGGCGACCCCACGGGCAAAAAGGCCACCCGGCCGCAGCTCTCTGAGGAGGAAGTGGAGGCCAACGCCAGGACCTACCAGCGGCAGGTCTTCCACATCCTGGACGAGGCTGAGACGGTGATCGACAACAACGACCGGTGGCTGGGCCAGCTCGGCTCCCACGGGATGGTCCGCCTCGCCGGACGCTATACCCTGGCCCGGATGATGGAGCGCGAGGACTTCCGTACCCGTTTCCAGGAGGGCCGCCCCATCCACCTCCACGAGCTGCTCTACCCCCTCGCCCAGGCCTGGGACTCGGTCGTCCTCAAGGCGGACGTGGAGCTCGGAGGGCACGACCAGATCTTCAACCTCCTCGTCGGGCGCGACCTCATGAAGGAGGAGGGGATGGAGCCCCAGGTCGTCCTGACCGTGCCGCTCCTCGTGGGGCTCGACGGCACCGAGAAGATGTCGAAGAGCCTGGGCAACGCCATCGCCGTCGAGGATCCCCCGAAGGAGATCTACGGCAAGACGATGTCGATCCCCGACTCCCTGATGTGGGACTGGTACCTTCTCCTCACCGATATTCCCCAGAGCGAGATCGCCCAGCGCCGCGCCCAGGTGGAGACCGGGGAGCTCCACCCGAAGAAGGTCAAGGCGGAGCTGGCCCGCCGCCTGGTAGCGGAATTCCACGGCGAGGAGGCCGCCCGCCAGGCGGAAAGCGAGTTCGAGAGCGTCTTCGCGGGAGGCGGCGTGCCGGACGACGTGCCGGAGCACGAGTTCGAAGGAACCTGGCCCCTCGTCAAGCTCCTCGCGGCCGCGGACCTCGCCCCGAGCAACGCCGAGGCCCGGCGGCTCATCCAGCAGGGGGCGGTGGCCATCGACGGCGAGCGGGCGGGAGAACCCTTCCTGGAGCTCGCCCCCCGCCCGGAGCCCTACCTCTTCAAGGTCGGCAAACGCCGCTTCGCGAAGGTCCGGCTGCGCTGAAAGCCCGGTGTCCCATAGTGGTGGTACCACTGTTGCGCCCCAAAGGAAGAAGGAATAACATGCTCCAAGCCGTATGGAGAGACCTTCTTCCCCGACCTTTGTGCACGGCACGGACGAGCAGCTACCTGCCGAGCTCTCCTCGCACGACCGCATCCTGCAAGCCGCCCGCCGGCTGTTCGCGACGGACGGATACGAGAACGCCACCACGTCGGCGATCGCGCGGAAGGCCGGGACGAGCGAGTCCCAGTTGATCAAGCACTTCGGCAGCAAGGAAGGGCTCCTGGAGGCGATCTTCGACCAGTCGTGGCAACGCATGGGGGCGGGGATCGGCCAGGTGCTGGAGCGCTACGCGTCCCCCCGGGAAAAGCTCCAGGCCCTGACCGAGCTGCTGATCAGCGCCCTCGAAACAGACAAGGAGCTGCGGACGCTGATGCTCCTCGAGGGCCGTCGCATCCGCCGGCACGGCCATATGGTCCTGCTGACCCGAGGCTTCCTTCAGTTGCTGGGGGCCGTGGACGCGCTGCTGCGGGAGCTGCGGGAGGCGGGCGAGCTCCGGCAGGACCTCAACGTCGAGGCCGTGCGCTCCGCGCTGGTGGGCTCCTTCGAGGGCCTGCTGCGGGACCAGCTCCTCGCCGAGCGGGCGAACTTCCCGGCCCATTACGACGGCTCCGAGCTGCGTGCCGCCTTCCGGATCGTGCTCGACTGCTTCTTCATGCCGGCGGAGGGTCGGTAGGCCCCCTTCGCTATCATTGCTCCCCATGTTCCTGCTTCTGGTCGCGTTCCTTCTCGGAGCGCCGACGGGCCCTGCAGCACAGCCCGTCCGCTCGACCGCTCCCGCCTTCGGTGCCACGGCGGAGGTCGAGGTCCGTGGCCTTCCGGAAGAGCCGGCCCGGCGGGCGGTGGCCAGGGCCCTCGCCGAAGTGGCGGAGATCGAGCGCCTGACGAGCTCCGAAGGGCCCGCCGGCGGGCTGACCTCCCTCAATACCGCCGCCGGGCGGGGTCATCAGGCGGTGGATCCCCGCCTGATGACCGTGCTGACACGCGCCCTCGACTTCTGCGTCTGGTCGGAAGTGGCCCACGGCCCCCTGGGGCGCGGCCTCTACCAGGCCTGGGGGCTTCGCTCCCCGGCTCCCGAGCCGCCGGACCCCGAGCGCATCGAAAGCGCGGTGGCCCTCGCCGCCTGCGAGCGCCTCCACCTCGATCCGGCCAAGGGGACGGCCGCGGTCGACGAGGGGAGCGGTCTCGATCTGTGGGGCTTCGCGGAAGGATTCGCGGTGGACCGGGCGGTGGAGGTCCTGCGGGAGCAGGGCGTCGTCAATGGGCTCGTCCGCCTCGGGAGCACGTGGCGCGGCTTCGGCGAGGGACCCGCCGGCAAGGGCTGGCCGGTGACCCTCCCGGCGGTGCCCGGGCTTGGAGGAGCCGCGGGCCGGATTTTCCTGCGCGACAGCTCCCTGTCGATCGTCCTGCCGGCGGAACGCCCCTCCCTCAACCACCGGACGGGCAAGCCGGTCCAGGGGGTGGTCGCCACGGCCGCGGCGACGCCCTCGGCCCTGGATGCTCAGGCGCTCGCGGCGGTCCTCACGGTCACCGGCCCCCGGGAGGGTCAGCTCCGGCTGGGGTCGTTGCAGCCCCGGCCTTCGGTGATCTGGTTCATGGGGACCGGCGAAGGCCACCCGCTGCAGGTCGAGTACCGCTGGTCCCAGGTTCCGAAAAAATAGCGGCCGGGCTCGTTCCCGCTCGGTCTCGCTTGCGGCGCCAAGCCAGGATGATTGGCACCTGGTGCGCCAGATACCCGAGCAGCCACAGCCCCGAGGCGACGAGGTGGATGGTCACCCAGGCCGTCCGCCACGACTCCTCCACGGCGGTCTGGATCAGGTACCCGGACACCACCATGGGCACCATGGTGAGCATCATCGAGGCCCCGCTCCGCCGTCCCCGGCGCACGCGCCGCCGCCAGTGCGCCCAGATGTGCCGCCGCCAGACCACACCGGCGGCAAAAACCACCAGCGGCGCAACGAGGATGTGCAGATGGAGCGCCTGCGGCTGGAGCGGGTGGTTGACCACCGCGTAGGGCTCGGACGGCCGGACGAGGTAGAGCATCCAGGCGTAGACCAGGCCGGTGCCTCCGACCAGGATCGTCGAGATGTGGAGGAGCAGTCGCTCGGCACGGGTCATGGCCGGCCTCCTTCGGAGATCACCCGGTGCAGGGCGAGCACCCGGCGGACGGCGTTGGTGGTGGCCCGGGCCGTGAGAGTGGCGCCGGTCACCGGATGGATGTCGCGCTTGAGCTGAAGGTCGCGGTCCAGCGCCTCGCTCTGGAACTGCTCGTACCACGCCCCCCGGGGCAGGTACTCCTCTGGCTCGCGGAAGGAGATCACCTCGACCCGTGCCACCTTGCCCTGAGGGTCGACCACCACCATCAGCGTCTCCGGCAGGGTCCGCACCCGGTGGGTGTCGAAGTAGGCGGTGCCGGCGGGCTGGCCGCCGCGGGTCGCCGCGTAGGAGGTCACGAGAGCGCTGGGGACCTCGCCTCTCGAGAGCTCCCGCGCCCTGCGGACCTGCTCCGGCGTGAGATAGGCCGTGCGGCGGGTCACCTCGCAGCCGGGGAAGGCGAGCCGGAGCGCCTCCTCCACGGTGAGGAAGACCTTGGCGAAAGCCGGCCGCGCCGCCGCCCCGCCCAGGAGCGCGAGCCCCAGGGAGAGCGCGGCGGCGAGGCGCCGGGCCCTGCTAGAAGACATACCCCAGCAGAGCATTGAACTGATCGATGCCGGTTCCGGCCTCGTTGTCCACATCCTGATAGTCCACCTTGAGGATGAGCTGCTCGATCGGCTTGAACGCGAGGCCCGCGGTGAGGATCTCCACGTCGTTGGCGGGGTTGGCGCGGAAGCCGGCCGGCACCTCGTCCTGCGTGTTGAAGGCCTCCCAGCGTACGTAGGGGATCAGCGCCCTCTCGCCGCCGCGGCCGGCCAGGAAGTCGTAGCCGAGTTGGAGGTAGTGGCCCTTGAGGGTCTCGCCCACGGACTGATTGCCGGTGAGCCCCAAGGCAGCGTTGAGGGCGGTCACGTCGTCCAGGTCGGCCTGGACGCCCAGGGCACGGAATTCGAGGCCCCGCCAGCGCCACTCGAGATGCGCCTCGAGGAGGGTCGTGCCCACGTCGACCGAGCCGCTGGCCGGGGTCGTCAGGTCCTGGCCCGCGTTGCCCACGTAGGCCGAGCCTCCCACGAGCAGACCCGGGACTCCGGTGAAGTCGAGGCGGCCCACCCAGGCGAAGTCCTCCGCCTTGCTCTCTGAGCCGTTCTGCCGGCCATTGCGCAGGCCGCCCGCGGTGAAGCCCCGGGCGTCGAACCCGTTCACGATGTAGGTCCGGTAGGACACAGGGCCGGCCTCGCCGAACAGACCGAAGCCGTTCTCCCGCCAGGTGGACGGGATGATCACGCGCTCGATCTGCGGCCGGTTGGCGCCGAGGAACACCGTGGGCTCGTGCAGCTCGTTGATGAAGCCCATGGGGATCAGCACCAGGCCGGCCCGGAAGTTGGCCTGGGGCCGCCAGAGATAGTCGATGTAGGCGAACTCCAGGGCGACCTCCTCGCCTCCGTGCTCGTACTCGATCTCGGTGTTGAAGAGCCAGCGGTCGTTCCACTTGTAGCCGAAGTAGAGGATGCCGCGCAGGAGGTCGAACTGGTCGTTGCGGCCGGAGGCCGCCCCGTCATCGCGCTCATCGTCGAACCGCTGGTACAGCAGCTCGCCGTAGCCGCCGATGGACAGGCCCCGCTCGGTCCGGTAGACCTTGGACGCCGCGGGCCCGAGCCCGTAATCGCTCTCGTCGGCCGCGGCCGCAGCCTCGCCGATCCGCATCTTCTCGATCTCCCCGGCCAGGATCTCCAGCCGCCGCTCCAGCTCGGCGAGCCGGCCGGCGTCACCCCCCGCCGACCCACCCTTGAGAGCCGCGATCTCGGCCTGGAGCTCCTGCACCTGCCTCTCAAGCTCCTGCACGCGGGCATCCGTCGATTGCGCACGGGCCGGCGACCCCGCGAAGAGAACTGCTGCGAGCGCCAGCACGGCGCACCTCCACCGAAGCAAAGTCATGTAAAGTCTCCTCTGGACTGGCGCGGCGTTGGCGCGCCGCGCGGTTCGTGAGGGCGGTGGGCTGTCCGGTTCCCTCCAGCGCCCACCGTCCTCGGTTGTTCACTCGAACCGGATCGCCACCTCCGAAGTCAGTCTCTCGAGATGTCCCTTCAGGCCCGGGCTCGCCCAAGCCTGCACCTGCTTGTCTTTGCGGCGGAGCACCAGCACCT
>DASQEB010000115.1:0-11319 GCA_035633875.1 Thermoanaerobaculia bacterium | reverse complement strand
GGCGGTCCATGGCAGTAGCCTGCGGCCCCCGAATCCCTGCGGCGGACAACCCCGGCCTGCGCCTGGGGGCCGCGATGGGCGAGCTGGCCCTCGCCGGACGCAACAAGGTGACCTTCTTCACCACGCCGGCCGTCGAGGCCTTTCCCGACTGGATCGAGCAGCTCATCGCCGAGAGCACCGGCAAGGCCACCCTCACGGGAGGCGGGGAGGTCCGCCGCGGCATCGTGCCCGTGGCGGGGGAGGTCCCGGGCTCGCCGGAGGTCTACGGGCAGGACCGGTTCTTCGTCGGTCTCTTCCTGGGGGAAGACTCCCGGGGGATCGACGGCGCCCTCTCCCGGCTGGAGGCGGCCGGCCATCCCGTGGCCCGCCTCCGGATGCGGGAGGCCGGCGACCTGGGCGCCGAGATGTTCCGCTGGGAGGTGGCGACCGCCGCGGCGTCGGCGGTGATCGACGTCAACCCCTTCGACCAGCCGGACGTGCAGTTTGCCAAGGAGCTGGCCAGCCAGGCCATGAAAGAGTCCGGAGCCTCCGGGGCCCTGGCGGCGCAGGGAGCCGTCGAGGTGAAGGACTCGCAGGCCGTCGGGGGTGCTCTTCGCGACTGGCTGGACGGTGCCCGCCCCGGGGATTACCTGGGCATCCATGCCTACCTGCCCCCGACGCCGCACATGACGGACGTGCTGCGGGCCCTCCAGCGGCTCCTCCATGAAAAGACCCGCCTCGCGGTCACGCTCGGGTACGGCCCGCGGTTCCTCCACTCCACGGGCCAGCTCCACAAGGGCGGCCCGGCCATCGGCCGCTTCCTCCAGCTCGTGGACGTTCCGAAGGAGGACCTCGCCGTGCCGGAGACCGACTACGGTTTCGGCAAGCTGATCCGTGCCCAGGCCGACGGCGACCGGAAGGCCCTCGAACGGCGGGGCCGGCGGGTCCTTCGGCTTCAATTGGGCGTCGACCCCGAAATGGCCTTCGACCGCCTCCTCCAGGACGTGGGCCTGGGGCTATGAGATGAGCGCCGGAGACTTCAGGATCCTCGCCGGCGACATCGGCGGGACCAAGGCGAACCTCGGCCTGTTCGAGGTCGTGGACGGCGTCCCGCGTCTGGTGCGCTCCGCCCGGTTGCGCAGCGCGGAGTTCGCCGGGCTCGCCGCGATGGTCGTCCGCTTCCTGGAAGAGGGGGGAGGCCCGATCCGGGCGGCCTGCTTCGGCGTTCCGGGACCCGTGATCGGAAACCGGTCGAGCACGCCCAACCTGGCCTGGCAGATCGACGCGGCCTTCGTCGCCTCCGAGGCGCGGATTCCCACCGTCCTCCTCGTCAACGATCTGGTCGCCACGGCGGAAGGGATCCCCCTCCTCGTGGAGGGCGAGCTCTCCACGCTCCAGGAGGGCACGCCGGAGCCCGCTGGTAACCGGGCTCTGATCGCCGCCGGCACCGGCCTCGGCATGGCGCTCCTGCCCCGGATCGGCGACCGCTGGGTTCCGGTGCCGTCGGAGGGGGGGCACATGGACTTCGCGCCCCGCACGGAAAGTGAGATTGGTCTGATGCGCTACCTGCGGGAGCGCTACGGCCGCGTGAGCGTCGAGAGGATCGTTTCCGGGCCGGGACTCTTCAACATCTACAACTACCTCCGGGACGTCGGGCAGATGCCGGAAGCCCCCCTGGTCCGGGAGGCGCTGGCAAAAGGGACCGATCCGGCCCGGGTGATCGGCGAGGCCGCGGTCGCCGGCCCGGGTGCCGGATGCGAGCTCTGCTCCCGGGCCATGGACCTCTTCGTTGCCTCCTACGGCGCCGTCGCCGGCAATCTCGCCCTGGTGGGGACCGCCACCGGCGGCCTGTATCTGGGAGGGGGGATCGCCCCGAAGGTCCTCCCTCGCCTCCAGAGCGGCCCTTTCCTCCAGGCGTTCGAAGCCAAAGGGCGCTACGTGCCGTACCTGGAGCGGATCCCCGTGCGGGTCATCCTCAACGACGAGGCGGCCCTGCTCGGAGCCGCGCGGCTGGCCTTGGACCTGGCGGAGCGAACAAAGCCGTCCTGACGCGCCTACGCCGGGAAGGCGAACCAGCCCTGCTTTTCCCATTTGGCCAGATAGTTCGTCACCAGAGGCGCGACGTTCGGCTGACGGCCGTCCTCATCCGTGAAACCGTACTCCCGGGTGAGATTCCAGGTCGCCAGGGCCTTGCCCGACCTGGTCAGGACGTCCGGGTCCGAGGCGAGGGCGGCCACCGCCCGGCCGGCGAGGAGCGGGGTCTCGGACTCGGCGAAGGTGGGGTCCTTCGGGATGGCGTCCCGCCAGTTGGCCTCGGTGACGCCCCAGTGGTCGAGGATCTCTTCCGAGCGCATGTACCCCGGCGTCAGGGCGACGGCGGCGATCTTGTGCTTCCGCAGCTCCAGGGCCATGGACCAGGCCAGGCGGATTCCCAGGACCTTGCACAGGTCGATGAAGAGGTTGCCCCGGTAGTACAGGCCGTCGCCGTCCGTGATCTCGACCACCAGGCCCTGCTTGCGCGGGATCATCAGGGGCACGCCCCAGCGGCTGGTGAGGATGTGCGAGTGGATGGCCCGCTGCAGCATTCCGAAACCTTTGTCCGGGGAGAGCTTCCAGAAAGGTTTCCAACCCTCGAAGAAGTCTCCTCCACCCCAGATGACGTTGACCAGGACGTCCAGCCTGCCCTGCTCCTTCCTGATCCGCCGGAACAGGGCCCGGACCTGGGCCTCGTCCTCGTGGTCGACCTGCACGGGCAACCCCAGGCCGCCGCGGGCCGTCACCCTCTCCGCGGTCTCTTCGATCGTCTCGGGGCGCTTTCCTGCCGGCTTGCCGCGGACGCTGCGGCCCGTGCAGTAGACGATGGCCCCCGCCTCGCCCAGACCGCAGGCGATGCCCCGGCCGGCACCGCGGGTCGCCCCTGCCACGACCGCGACTTTTCCTTCCAGGCTCTTCATGGCTCACCTCCAGATCGGTGTCTCGTTCGGGGGCAGCATCGCCCTCCTTTCCTGACACCCCCTGTCAGCTTTGTCGGGTAAGCTGGAGGCCATGCGAGCGGACCGGCTGCTCTCGATCCTTCTGTTGCTCCAGGTGAACCGGCGCTTGACGGCGCGTGCGCTTGCCCGACGGCTGGAGGTCTCCGAACGGACGATTCTCCGGGACATGGAGGCGCTGGGCGCGGCGGGCGTGCCCGTGGTGGCGGAGCGGGGGTCCGGCGGCGGGTGGAGCCTGCTCGAGGGATACCGGACGGACCTCACGGGTCTCGACCGGGACGAGGTCCAGGCCCTCTTCCTCGCCGGTCCGGCCCGGCTCCTGGCCGATCTGAAGCTGGACAAGGCGGCCGAGGCCGCCCTCCTGAAGCTCCTGGCAGCCCTCCCGTCGGTCGCCCGCCGCGGCGCCGAGACGGCGCGCCAGCGCATCCACATCGACGTTTCGGGCTGGAGCCGGCCGGAGGAGGCCGTTCCCCATCTCCAGACCGTCCAGGAGGCGGTCTGGCAGGAGCGCCGCCTGGAGATCGCCTATGGGCGGGGTGACGGCTGCGACGTGGAGCGCGTCGTCGATCCCCTGGGTCTGGTGGCCAAGGGGAGCGTGTGGTACCTGGCCGCGGCCGTGGACGGCGAGGTCCGCTGCTACCGGATCTCGCGGGTGCGGGACGCACGGATCCTCGACGAGCCGTGCGTCCGTCCCGAGGGCTTCGATCTGGCGGCCTGGTGGCAGCAGTCCACGGCCGAATTCCAGGAGGCGGTCCCCCGCTACTACGCCACGTTGCGCGTCCACCCGGACGTCCTCCCGCGTCTTCGCTTCGCGGGAAGGTTCGCGCGCCTCGAGTCCACGGAAGGGACGGACGAGGAGGGCTGGACGCGGGTCCGGATGCGTTTCCAACTCGAAACCGAGGCGGCGGAGTGCGCCTTGGGCTTCGGCCCCCGGGTGGAGGTGCTGGAGCCGGAGTCCCTGCGCGATCAGGTGGTCCGGATGGCGGAAGAGGTGGCGGCCTTCTATGCGGGCAGGGCGGGGGGCGGCTTCGGCGTGCCCCCCGGTCCAGGCGCCTAGTCTAGAAGCAGACGTAGCACTTATAGCTGTAGTGCCCGTCCACCTGATACATCTGCCAGAGCTCCTCCCAGTAGCACGGCGTATCGATGACGAACGTCGCGCCGCAGACGCCGTCGATCCCGCAGTCGATGCGTTGATAGGCGTTTCCCTCCGCCTTGGCCTCGGCTTCCGCTGGCGGCGGACGCTTCCGGCTGGCCCATCAGCAAAAACGTTGTGACGGCGAGCACGGCCAGAAGCCTTTAGCAGCTTCCGGCGGCCGGAAAGCAGCTAAAGACCGTCTGAAGCCGCTTTCAAGACAGCAAAAGCGGCTAAAACCAGTTTTTAGGAGCTGCCGGAAACACGGAGGCAGCTAAGAATGGGTTGTAGCCGCTTTTGGCTGGACGAAAGCCGCTAAAACCCTTTTTTAACAGCTTCCCGATTTTTTTAGCGCCTTCCGACCGCGCAAAAGCGGCTTACGGCGTCCGACGCCGGATGAGCCTCAGCAGGAGGAGGAGCACGATGGCACCGATAAAGGCGACGAAGATCGTGCCGGCCAGTCCCCCGATCGGTGAGCTCCAGCCCAGCTGGCGGAAGAGCCAGCCGCCGATGAAGGCACCGATGATCCCGATGACGATGTCACCCAGAAGCCCGTAGCCGCCCCCGACGACGAACGATGCAAGGACGCCGGCCACCAGGCCGACGATGAGCCAGGTCAGGATTTCTTCCATCTCCGCGCTCCTCCTGTGACAAGGGCCAGGCTTTGGCCCGGGTTGACTGCTGCTGATTGCCGCCCATTTCTTCTTGCAAGGCGCCTGCCGGTACGGAGTCCGGCCGGAACGGACAGGTGGAGCGCGAGTTGAATCTCAGGAATCGAGCCCTCTGCTCGAGCGGCGGCGCTCAGCCGAGACGGATCACTTCGAGCGGCTCGACCGAGGCCGCTCGGCGGGCAGGGACGAGATTGGCCGTCACGGCCACCAGCAGGAGCACGGAGGCGACCGTGCCTAGAACCAAAGGATCGAGCGGGCTGACTTCAAACAGCAGCTTCGACAGCAGCGGAGAGAGCGCCAGGCTGATCAGCAGGCCCAAGCCAATGCCTGTTCCCACCAACAGGAGGCCACGCTGGAGGACCCAGCGGACGATGGTGGCACGGTCCGCCCCAATCGCCAGCCGGATGCCGATCTCACGTTGCCGGTGCTGAACCATGTAAGCCATGACTCCGTAGATTCCCAGCATCGCAATGAGCAGGGCAAGCAGAGCAAACAAGCCGAGCAACCTGGCCCCGGCCCGCGGTGCCCAAAGGGATTGCTCGAGGATGGCGGGCATGGTCTGGCCATCGGCCACCGGCAGGGCCGGGTCGAGGCTCCGAAGCTCGCGGCGGACCGTGTCGACGAGCCGCTCCGGCTCTCCTTCGGTCCGGACGTGCAGGGTCATCTCCGGGGAGTAGCTGTGAGCGAGCGGCAGATATAGATAGGGTTGCGGCTCCTCGCCCAGGGAAACGTACTTGCTGGTCTTGGCCACGCCGACGACCTGAATCGGTCCTTCGATCTCCGGGAGCCGGAGTGTGCGGCCGACCGGGTTCTGCTCCGGCCAGAGTAGCTCGGCCAGTGTCTCGTTGACGACCACCACCCGGATCGAGCCCTCGCGATCCGCCGGGCCAAAGTCGCGCCCGCTCAGCAGTGGGATGCCCATCGTCCCAAAGTACCCTGGCAGGACGGTATTGGTCCGCGCCATCACGCCTTCGCTCGAAACCGCCTGCCGCTCCGCGGAGGAGACCGTCTGGAGAGGACCACCCCGGGTCAGCAAAACCTGCGACGCCATGGAGACAGAGCGCACCCCCGGGATCGACTCGATCCGAGCGACGAGTTGACGGTAGAAGTCCCGTCCGCTTGCCTCACCATGACCCCGCGGGCTGAGGTCGATGGTCATCAGCAGAAGGTTTTCTGTTTTGAAGCCAGGATCGCTGCGCTGCAGGCTTCGCAGACTGCTCAGGAGTAGGCCGGAGCTCACCAACAGAACAAAGGCAAGCATCACCTGCGCCACAGCCAAGGCGTTGCGCAGGCTGAAACCGGAAAAGAGCCGGTCTGGCCGGCTGTCTCGCAGCACGGAAGCCAGGTCCAGGCGCGAGGACTCGAGCGCTGGTGTCAGGCTGAACAGAACCCCCGTGATCAAAGAGACCGCCAGGGTGAAGGCGAAGACCTGGCCGTCGACGCCGGGGTCGAGCACGTCCGGAATGAAAGGCGGTTTCCAAGCCCACAGGAGGTCGCCCGCCCAGGAAGCGAGCAGCAGGCCCATGCCGCCGCCCAGCAGGGCGAGCATCGCCCCCTCGGTCAAGAGCTGCCGCACCACCCGGCTGCGGCGTGCTCCGAGCGAGAACCGCAGGCTGATCTCCCGGCGGCGAGCCAACGCCTGCGCGAGCAGCAGGTTGGCCACATTGGCGCAGGCGATGAGCAGCAGGAACCCGGTCACCCCCATCAGCAGCCCACCGCCCAACAGGAACGCCTGTCGCACCTCGGGTCGCAAGTTGGCCTGCTCGAGAGGAATCAGCTTCAGGCGCATGCCCCGATTCTCCTCTGGATGCTCGCGCTCCATTTCGGCGGACAGGGCGTTGGCGATCTCCTCGGCCTGCTCCAGGGTCATGCCAGGCTGGAGGCGTCCCACAGCGGCAAGGACCAGACCGTCGCGCGCTTCGAAAGCCTGGCGCATCGGCCCCCGGAGCACCTGTCCACGCATCCCGATCGGCACCCAGAGCTGGGGAGAGCTCAAGGTATCGAGCCCCTTGAACCCTGGCGGAGCGACCCCCACAACGGTAAAGGGGTGTCCATTCAGGCGGACGGTCCGGCCGACCACCGCCGGGTCGGCCGCGAACCGCCGTTGCCAAAGCCCATGGCTCAACACGACCACCGCGTGGCGGCCGGGCGGCTCGTCCTCTCCGGGCACGATCGTGCGCCCCAGCGCTGCCCGCAAACCCAGCGAAGCGAAGTAATCGGCCGAGACCAGTTCGCCGGTCACCTTTTCAGGCTCGCTGCCGGCCGCCATCCACACCGTCAGAGGACGATAAGCCGTGAGTGTGGCAAAGGGGCGCCCCGCGCGCCGGTAGTCGAGATAGTTGGGATAGGAGACGGGCAGCAGGGAAGGGTTGTCCGCCTCCCGGGAGTAGAGGGCAACGACCCCGGAGGTGTCGCCCAACTCCAAGGGTCGGGAAAAGAGCGTGTTGAGAAGGGTGAAGATCGCCGAATTGGCCCCGATGCCCAGGCCCAGGGACAGGACGATCACGAGGGTAACCAACGGGGTCTTCAGCATCCTGCGGTGTGCGAAGCGCAGGTCCTCCAGCAGGCCTCTCATGGACTCGTCCTCGAGGCACATCTTAGCCGAGACTCACGTGAACAGCTATAATTCAACGGTAAGCGCTTCAAGCGCCAGTCCACCCGGTCGACCTCGGAGGCGGGCCGCCTCTGAGGCGATCGGGGACCGGCCAGGAAAAGAGAAGAGGTAGATGGATCGTTCATGAGGGAGAGTCTATTCTCGTCCGATGACACGCCGACGTCGATGGTGGACGTTCTGCGGGCGCGGGCTCTCCAACACCCCGAGCGCACGGCGTTCGTCTTTCTGGCCGATGGCGCGAGAGAGGAGCGGCGGCTCACCTACGCCGAGCTCGACGCCGAGGTGCGCGCCGTTGCCGCCCGCCTGGCCGAGTTGGGGCTTCGCGGCCGTCGGGCGCTGCTGCTGTATCCCGCCGGCCTCGACTTCGTTGTGGCGTTCCTTGGCTGCCTCTACGCAGGCGTGGTGGCGGTTCCGTCCTATCCGCCCAGCCGGCGCCGTCTCGATCTGCGCCTACAGGCCATCGCCCGGAATGCCCGGCCGGACGCGGTGTTGACGACCGCTGAGATTTTCCCTCGCTACGAGACGATCGCTGCCCAGATTGTGGAACTCGGCCAGGCTGTTTGGCTCGCCACGGACGAGCCGACCTCTGCCGCAGAGGGTTGGCAGCCGCCCGTTCCTGGCGAGATCCCTGACGACGCCCTCGCCTTTCTGCAGTACACATCGGGTTCGACCGCCACGCCCAAGGGCGTCATGGTCAGTCACGGCAACCTGATCCACAACGAGGAGATGATCCGGCGCGCGTTTCGTCAGTCGGAGCGCTCGGTGATCGTCGGGTGGCTGCCGCTGTTCCATGACATGGGGCTGATCGGCAACGTCCTCCAGCCCCTGTACGCCGGGGCGAGTTGCGTGCTCATGCCGCCGATGGCTTTCCTGCAGAGGCCGTCGCGCTGGCTCGAGGCCGTGTCGCGCTATCGGGCGACCACCTCTGGCGGCCCCAACTTCGCCTACGACCTGTGTGTACGCCGGATCGCGCCGGCCGAGCGGGAGAGGCTCGATCTGTCGAGCTGGGAGGTAGCCTTCAACGGCGCCGAGCCGGTCCGCGCCGAGACGCTGGAGCGGTTCGCTGAGGCCTTCGCCCCCCAGGGCTTTCGGCGCGAAGCCTTCTATCCCTGCTACGGACTGGCTGAGGCCACCCTGTTCGTGACCGGTAGTACAGCGGGGTGCCCTCCCTCTGTGGGCGCCTTCGAGGCCGCGGCCCTGGAACGCGGCCAGGGCATTCCCGGGACGGACGGTCGGTCTGGCCGGCGCCTGGTCGGCTGTGGCCGGGGCTGGGCCGGTCAAGAAATCGTGCTGGTCGAGCCGGGCTCGGGGAGGCGTCTCGGACCGGGCGAGGTGGGAGAGATCTGGATTGCCGGCCGCAGTGTGGCGCAGGGCTATTGGGAGAGCCCCGAGGAGACGGCACGGACCTTCGGAGCCCGCCTGGAGGGGGAGCCCCGGCCTTTCCTTCGGACCGGGGATCTCGGTTTCCTCGCGGAGGGCGAGCTGTTCGTCACCGGTCGCCTCAAAGACCTGATCATTGTCCGCGGACGCAACCACTATCCGCAGGACATCGAACGAGCCGCCGAGGAGAGCCACCCGGCGCTGCGCCCGGGCAACGGCGCGGCCTTCTCCGTCGAGTTGGCCGGGGAGGAGCGGCTGGTCGTCGTCCAGGAGATCGACCGGCACCGACTGAAGGACGCTCCAGCCGCCCTCGAGGCGGTGCGGCGCGCTGTTGCCGAGGAGCACGAGGTGCAGGTCCACGAAGTGGTCCTGGTCGGGCCCGGCGGTGTGCCCAAGACCTCGAGCGGCAAGATTCAGCGCCAAACCTGCCGCAGCTTGTATCTCGCCGGGGAGCTCGATGCGCTTGTGCGGAGCGCCGTAGAGGCGGAGGAGGGGACCAGCCGGTCCACTCCTCGCGATGAGCTCGAGCGGGAGGGCCTGCTGACGGCGGGTCCTGCCGAGCGCTGGAGGCTGCTGGCGGCCTGGTTGCGCGCCGAGGCTGCACGGGTGCTTGGGATCCCTCCGGACCGCCTGGAGCCCGACCTGCCGCTGACCACCTTCGGCCTGGACTCGCTCGCCGCTGTCGAGCTTCAGGCCAGGATCGAAGAGGCTCGCGGGGCCTCCGTCTCCTTGGCAGGGTTGCTTGACGGGGGGACGGTCACGGACCTCGCCACCAGCTTGCTGGACCGGATCGCTTCGCCCACAGCCGGGGCACTCTGCCCAGAGGGGGGCACCGAGGGGGACTTCCTGCTCTCCTTCGGGCAGCGCGCGTTGTGGTTTCTCCACCGGCTGGCGCCAGAGAGTCGGGCCTATCACCTGGCCGGTGCCGCCCGGGTGCGGGGTGGGGAGATCGCCCCGGACGCCCTGGCCCGCGCCGCCGCGGCCCTGGTGGAACGCCATCCCGCGCTGCGGACGACCTTTCCCGAGGGCCCGGACGGCCCCGTGCAGCGCGTCCATCCACCAGAGACACCGGAGGTGCTCGTCGAAGACGGCTCGGGCTGGAGCGAAGACGAATTGCTCCGGCGGCTGGAGGACGAGGCGTACCGCCCCTTCGACCTCGCACGCGGACCGCTACTGCGGCTGGCCCTGTTCCGGACCGACCGTGGGCCGGTGTTGCTGCTCTCGATTCACCACATCATCGCCGACTTTTGGTCGCTGGCGGTGCTGGCCCGTGATTTGGCGGCACTCTACGCGCGCGAAGCCGGCCTTCAGGCGGCCGTCCTGCCGCCTCTCGAGCTGCGCTATACGGATTGGGCCCAACGGCAGGCCGAACGAACCCTGGGAGCTGAAGGAGAGAGGCTCTGGGTCTATTGGCGCGACCGGCTCTCCGGGCCGTTGCCGGCGCTCGACCTGCCGACGGACCGGCCACGTCCGCCGCTCCAGACCTACGCCGGTGGATCGTGCCGCCTGCGTTTGGAGTCCAGTCTCGTCGACCGTCTGGCGTCCGCGGGTGCACCGTGCGGGGCGACTTTGTACATGGCCTTGGTCGCGGGGTTCCAGACCCTGCTCCACCGCTACACCGGGCAGGAGGATCTGCCGATCGGCTCTCCGACCGCCAGCCGGGGTGCAGCCGGCACGGCCGGCCTCGTTGGCTATCTGGTCAACCCCATCGTGCTGCGGGGCGACCTTGCGGGCGATCCCTCGTTTACAGAGCTTTTAGTGCGGACGCGACGAATGGTTCTCGAGGCCTTCGAGCACCAGGCTTTCCCATTCCCCCTGCTTGCCGAGCGGTTGCAACCGAACCGCGATCCTGCCCGTTCCCCCCTGTTCGATGCCATGCTCGCCTTCGAAAAAGCGCGCGGCGCCACGGCCTCCGAGCTTGGCGCCTTTGCAGTAGGCGAGGAAGGGGGGCGGCTCCTCTTCGCCGGTCTCGAGGCCGAGTCTCTGCCCCTCGCACCGCAAGGTGCGCCGTTCGACCTCACCCTGATCGTGGCCGAGCTTCGTGGGGGCGGCCTGGGCGCCTTGCTACGCTTCAACACCGACCTCCTCGATGGCACGACGGCCGAGCGCATGCTGCGGCATTGGGGCGCGCTGCTCGCCGAGGCGGCCTGCACCCCGGAGATGCGGATCTCAACCTTGCCGCTCGTTTCAGAGGTGGAGGCACATCAGGCTCTGGTTGAGTGGAACGCAGGTGCTGCGGTTGCGCGTCGCTCTTTGGTGTTGCAGGAGCTCTTCGAGGCGGCGGCACAGCGCTTCCCGGAGGCGACCGCTTTGATCGCGGGCTCCGGTGAGATCTCGTACGGCGCGCTCGATTCCCGGTCCAACCGTCTGGCCCGGCACCTGCGCCGGCTGGGGGTAGGGCTCGAAGTTCGGGTGGGGGTGTGCCTGGAGCGCTCGCCGGAGATGGTGGTGTCGCTTCTGGCCGTGCTCAAGGCGGGAGGGGCCTACCTGCCGCTCGATCCTGCCTACCCGGCCGAGCGGCTCGCTTTCATGCTTCAGGATGGCGCCGCCGCG
>DASQEB010000114.1:0-18177 GCA_035633875.1 Thermoanaerobaculia bacterium | reverse complement strand
CCGGGTTGGGAGGGGGCTGTTCTTGGACCACTGAATCGAACAGAGCTCCGCCAGGGGCGGGCGGAGCTCTGTTCTCTGTCTTTACCCTTGCAAGGCGCGAGAGGGGGCTACCGCCGGTACTCGATGTATCGCGCCGTCTCGTCGGCAACCTCACGACCGCAAAGGGTCTCGACGATGTGGAAGGCCATGTCGATCCCGGAGGCCACGCCCGCCGAGGTGACCACCACGTCGTCGACGACCCGCTGCGTACGGTCGACGGTTGCGGCCGGCGCCACCGACTCCAGCAGGTCGAGAGCGGCCCAGTGGGTGGTCGCCCGTCTGCCGTCGAGGAGCCCGATCCGGCCGAAGAGAAGGGCACCGGTGCAGACCGAGGCGACTTGCCGCGCTGCCTCCGCCGTTCGGCGAATCCAATCGAGCGTCTCCTCGTCCTGGAGAAGGGGGCGGGTCCCGAACCCTCCCGGTACCACGAGGATGTCGATCCGCGGTGCGTCCGCGAACCCGTAGTGAGGGACGACGATCAACCCGCCGGTTGCAGTCGTCGGCTTGCGGGTTTTCGCCACTGTGAACACCTGGAACGGAGCGCTTTCCTCACTGCGGCGGGAGTCAGCGCCGGGGACGAGGCGGGTCCGCGAGAAGACCTCGAACGGACCGGCGAAGTCGAGGACCTCGACGTTGTCGAAGATCAGGATTCCAACCCGCACCTTGTCGCTGTCAGGGATCGAGCTCATGGTTTTTCTCCTCAGCCTTCCGTCAGCCGTCAGCCTCCCCATGGCCCCGCTCCCGCCTCCTGCGCGATTTCTCCAGGGTGCCGCAGGTCTCCATCTGGCACCAGCGGCGCAGCCGGTTCCGGCTGCGGTCGATGTACATCCAGCCGCAGTCGGGCCCGGCGCAGACCCGAATCTGCCTCGCCTCCTCGGAGGTCAGCAGGGTGGCCGCGGACCAGAGGACGGGCCAGAGGAGCGAGCCCAGGTTGTCTTCCCGGCTGTGCCAGGCCCACTCCGCCACTTTCGAGGGAGCGCCCCGTTTTGGGGGCATGGGCGCGATCCGCAGCCAGCGGAGCGCGTCGGCGAGCAGCTCGTTGAATTCGTCCAGCGGAGCGCCCGGCCGTTTCCCGGCGGCGAGGGAGGCATACGTGCGCTGGAGCACCCACCGCAACCACCTGGCGAGGTCGTAGGCGGCCTGCGCCTCGGCCGGCCGCGCCTCGCCCGCCCGTCTCAACCGCCCGGCTTCGCGCCCGGACACGAGGCCGGCAGCCTCGGCCCAGCGGGTCAGGCGGTCGTACTCGGTGAGCCGCTCGTTCTCCAGCCCGCGCGGGGTCCAGTCGACCGTGTTCACCAGATCCAGGCTCGGATCGCCTCCGATGAACTTGAACGGCAGGTCGGGGCGCGACGACAGGGCAACCGGCGCTTGCATGGTGGAGAAGTGTAGCACTGGTATTCGCCTCTTGACTGGTGCAGACGCCGGCTGTACGCTTGCACCGGTAAATCGGCGGATATCGGTGCGAAGCCGGTCAGGCCGGCCGAGCGACGGGAGGACAGGCCCATGATCGTGCGCACCTGGCGGGGGGCGACCCGAGCGGAAGACGCGGACGCGTACCTCCAGTATCTCCACGAGACCGGCTTCACCCAGTACCGCGCCACACCGGGAAACCGCGGCGTGCTCGCCCTCCGGCGCCTCCACGAGGGGCGCGCGGAGTTTCTTCTCCTTACGTTCTGGGAGTCGGAGGAAGCGATCCGCCGCTTCGCGGGAGACGACGTCGGCCGCGCCGTGTTCTACCCCCAGGATGATCGATTCCTCCTCGAGAGGGAGGATCGGGTCAGCCACTTCGATGTGGTCTTTCAAAGCCAGGAGGCCCTTTCATGAACCGCCCGATCGCTGTCGTGGGCGCTCCGTCGAGCATTGGCATCCGTCCCTACGACGAGGGCGGCATCCGCCGCCTCGACCTGGCGCCTGGTGTCCTGCGGGAGCAGGGTCTCGGCGCGCGCCTCGCCGCCCGCGACCACGGCGATGTGGTCCCGCCGCCACGCGGACGTGCTCGATCCGGCCGTGCTGCCGGCCGTGGACTCTCCGGAGCCCGGCGGGCTCGAACTCGACGAATTGGCGGCGCTGCTGGAACGGGTCCTCGCGGCCTAGAACCCGTCAGGGCTCTGATACACTCCCCGCCATGACGCGCCAGCGCAACGTACTTCCCCTGGCCGGGTTTCTCGTCTGCATCGTCGCCTTCTTGAGCTACTTCCTCTTCTTCTCCCGGTTCCCGGCCACCCGCGACGTGCCCTGGGCGAGCTGGCTCCTCTTCGCGCTCGGAGTCGGGCTGCTGGTCGCGGGCCTGGCCCGCCCGTTCCGCCAGCCGGAGCGTTACCGCGGGCGGGTGGCGGGGCCGATTCTCGCCGTGCTCAGCCTCGCCGTCGTCGGGTTCTTCGTTTTCCAGACCACGATGGCGTCGCGCCAGCTCCCGGCCGCCGCAGGCGTGCCAAAAGTCGGCGAGAAGGTGCCCGACTTCGTCCTCCAGGATTCGGAGGGCCGGTCCGTGCGGCTCTACGACCTCCTCGGCCCGGCGGTCGGCGGCGCGGGTCCATCCTCCTGGGTTGTCCTCATCTTCTATCGCGGCTACTGGTGACCGTTCTGCAACTCCGAGTTGCGGAGCTTCCAGCAGCACCTTCCTGAATTTGCGCGGCGCGGGATCCGGCCGGTGGCCGTCAGCGTGGATCCGCCGGCGGTGACGCGCGAGCACCTCGCCAAGATGGGCTGGACCTACACCTTCCTCAGCGACCCCGAAGCGAAGGCCGCCCGTCTCTACGATCTCCACCATCCCGTCGGCGACCAGGTGATCGCCCGGCCGGCGGAGCTCCTGATCGACCCGACCGGCACGGTGCGCTGGGTGGACCTGACCGAGGACTACCGGGTCCGCACCCGGCCGGAGACCGTGCTCGAGGTCTTCGACCGCCTCACCGCCGGAAAGAGCTGAGCCCGCCGTCCTCGCCCAGGGTGAAAACCCTGGGCGATTGGGCGAGGAGCGTTCCCGAACGTCCCCCGGGCAGCGGGCGGATCTGCCGCTGTGTTATCATTCGTGCATCTCTTTCGAGGAGTGGGTCTTGATGTCCCGTGCCGGGCCGAGGAGGGAACCGCATGCCTGAAGAGCAGATCTTCATCAGCTATGCGCACATCGATAACGAGCCTCTGACCGCCGACGAGGAGGGCTGGGTCACGACGCTGCACCGGATGTTGGAGGTGAGGCTGGCCCAGCTCCTCGGGGAGCGTCCCAAGATCTGGCGGGATCCCCAGATGGCGGGCAACGCTCCGATCACCGACACGCTGACCGAACGCCTGGGGCATTCGACCTACCTGATCCCGATCATCTCGCCGCGGTACGTCAAGTCGGAGTGGTGCTGCCGGGAGCTCGAAACGTTCTACTCCCGATACCGCGAGCCCCGGCGGATCTTCAAGGTGGTCAAGACCGGCATCCCGCACGAGCAGCATCCGGCGCCGGTCCGCGACTCGCTGTCCTACGTCTTCTTTCGCGTCGACCCCGACAGCGGACGGCTGCGGGAGTTCCGCCCGCGGTCTCCGAGCACGGCGGAGGATTTCGTCGCGCAGCTCGACGACCTGGCGTTCGACCTGTACCGGCAGATCAGCGAGATGTCGCAGCCGGCCACCGGCAGCCAGGCAGGGGAGGAAGGGCGCCTGACGGTCTATCTCGCCCATACCACCTACGCCCTCCAGCAGCAGCGCGACGAGATCCGGCGCGAGCTCCTGGAGCACGGCTACCGGGTGCTGCCGGACTGCGATCTGCCGCTGACCCGCGACGAGCTGGTCGCGAAAGTCGAGGACGCGCTCGATCAGTGCGACCTCGCCATCCACCTGATCGGCGGCGCGTACGGGCTCGTGCCGGAGGGCTCGCAGAGCTCCGTCCTGGAGCTTCAGGAGCAGCTCAGCGCGGCGCGGACGACGGGGGAGTTTTCCCGCATCCTCTACGTTCCCAAGGAGTGCGAGACGGACGACGACCGCCAGCGCCGGTTCCTGTGGCGCGTCGAGGAGGATCCGGTCTCACAGCGCCGCACCGAGTTTCTCCGCAGCTCTCTCGACGAGCTGTACCAGGTGATCCACGAGAAGCTCCAGGAGCTGGCCGCCCGCCGCGCGGCCCCGGAAGAGGTCGAGGGCGGCAACGACAGTGAGGTCGAGGCATCCGCCGCCCGGCCGGCGCAGATCTACATCCTCTGCGACGCGGAGGACCTTCAGGCGGTCGAGCAGCTCGATCAGTACCTGTACGACCAGGACCTCGAACCGGTCCTTCCGCTCTTCGACGGCAGCCCGGAGGAGCTGCAGGAGGACCACCTGCGCAACCTGCGGAGCTGCGACGCGGTCCTCCTTTACCAGGGCGCGGCGCGGGAGGCCTGGCTGCGCAAGGCGCGCCACGAGGTCGAGAACGCCGCAGAATTCGGACGCAAGCGCCCGTTCCGGGCCGCGGCGCTCTACGTCGGGCCCCCTCACGATCCGCGCAAGGCCCGGGTCCGCTCGCACTCGATGACGGTCATCCAGGCGATGGACGAGCTGAACGTCGAGGCTCTCGACGCCTTCGTCCAGGAGCTCAAGTCGTGAGGGACGTGCCGCCGGTGAACCCGTTCCGGGGCCTGCGGCCGTTCTCCCCGCGGGAGGCCCACCTCTTCTTCGGCCGCGACGGCCGGACGGAGGAGATGATCCGCAAGCTCACCCACCGGCGCGTCCTGGCGGTGGTGGGCGCCTCGGGCAGCGGCAAGTCCTCGCTGGTCGGCGCGGGGCTGGTGCCCGCCCTTCTGGGGCAGGATCCCGGCAGCCGCACCGGTTGGCGGGTGGCCTCGATGCGCCCCGGGGGCGGGCCCATCCGCAACCTCGCCGAGGCCCTCAATGCGCAGGACGTCCTCGGCAGCGAGGGCGACGGCGCCGAACAGGAGATCCGCGCGCAGTTCCTCGAGAACACCCTGCGGCGCAGCTCGCGGGGCCTGATCCAGGCGGTCCGCCAGTCCGACTGGCGCGGCCGCCTGCTGATCGTGGTCGATCAGTTCGAGGAGGTCTTCCGCTACCGCGCCGCGCGCGCCGACCGCGGCGATCAGGCGCCGGCCTTCGTCGCCCTCCTGCTCGAGGCGGCGGCGCAGCGGGAGCTGCCGATCTACGTCTGTATCACCATGCGCTCGGACTTCTTCGGCGATTGTTCACAATTCCACGGTCTGCCCGAGGCGATCAACGACGGGCAGTACCTCGTGCCGCGCATGACGCGCTCGGAGCGCAAGGCGGCCATCGCCGGCCCGATGCAGGTGGTAGGGGCAGAGATCGCTCCCCGCCTCGTCCAGCGCCTGCTCAACGACGTCGGCGACGCCACCGCCGACCAGTTGCCGATCCTCCAGCACGCCCTCATGCGGACCTTCGACCTGTGGCAGCGGCAGCACCCCGATGACCCCGCCATGGACCTGGCGCATTACGAGGCGATCGGGACCGTGGAGAAGGCGCTCAACCAGCATGCCGAGCAGATCCTCGGCGAGCTCGACGAGAAGCAGCAGCAACTGGCCGAAGATGTGTTCCGGCGCCTGACCATGCGGGTCGACAACCGGGAGATCCGCTATCCCACCCGCCTGGACGTCCTCGCCGCGGTCACCGGCGCGCGGCTCGACGAGGTGATGGTGGTGGTCGATGCCTTCCGCGCCGCCGAACGGGCCTTCCTGATGCCTCCCGAGCACGTCGTGCTCACTCCGGAGTCGGGGATCGACATCTCCCACGAAAGCCTGATGCGGATCTGGCGCCGCCTCGGCGAGTGGGTCGACAAGGAGGCGCGTTCGGCGCAGATCTACCGCCGCCTGCGGGAGAATGCCGAGCTCCACGAGCAAGGCGAGGCGGACCTCTACAGCGGACCGAGCCTCGAATCCGCCTGCGCCTGGTTCCAGAGCGGCCGGCCCAACGCGGCGTGGGCGGAACGCTACGGCGGCGGTTTCGAAAGCGCGATCGACTTCCTTCAGGCGAGCCTCGCCAGAGAAGAGGAACGCAAGGCCCTCCAGGAAAAGATCAGACGCGCCGAGGCCGAGGCCCTCGCCATGCGTGAGCAGAGCGCCGTGCTGCGCAACATCTTGACCAGCATTCCCCACGGCGTGTTCTGGAAGGACCGCGACTGCGTCTATCAGGGCTCCAATGCCAGGTTCTCCATGCTCGCTGCGCTCTCGCACCCCGACGAGATCGTGGGCAAGACCGACTTCGATCTCCCCTGGACCCGCGAGGAGGCCGAGCACTACCGGCGCTGCGACCGGGAGGTGATGGAGAGCGGCGAGCCGATGATGCATATCGAAGAGCCGCAGCGGACCTCGGAGGGAGAAAAGGTGCTCTTGACCGATAAGGTGCCGTTGCGCAATGCCTTGGGCGAGGTCATCGGCGTCCTCGGCATCTACCTCGACATCACCGAGCGCAAGCGCACGGAGAGGGCCCTGGAGGAGGCCACGGCAAGGGCCGACCGCCAGAGCGAGCTGCTCGGAGAGCTGCGGGAGCAGTTCCTCGAACGGCTCGACGGCCTGAGCGCTCTGCTGGACGGGGAACCCTCTGGAGACGCCCTCCGGCACGAGCGCCTCCACGCCGGACTGAAGGAGCTCCGCGACCTGGTGGAAGCCTACGAGGGTGGGACGAGCCACGGGAAGCGAGCAAACGGAGGGGACTTCCTGTCCCCCTCCGGAATGGCCGCTCCGCCCAGCATCATGGAAGAAAGGTCCGGTTGAGCGGGCTCAGGTCGAGGGGCTCGCCGCCCGGCGGCGAGAAGGGCGATCCGATCCCTTGCTGGAAGCGGAAGAAGCGGTCGGGGTCGACCTGCTCCTTGACCCGCAGCAGCCGCGGATAGTTCTCTCCATAGTAGCGCTCTTGCCAGCTCTGGAGCAGCGGATCGATGTAGTTGACGTAGGCTCCGGTGAACGAGGGCTGGAGCTGCTCCACGAAGTGATACCCCCACTCGACGTTGCGGCGGGTCTCCTCCTGGGTCTCCCAGATCGATTTGAGCTCGAAGACGAACTCCGCGTCCCGGTGCGGGTACGCGGTCGCCGTAGAGGAGACCTCGCTCATCTTGCCGCCGGCGTGTATCCACAGGGCGAAGCTCGCCGGCGAGGGCGAGGCAATCATGGAGGTCTTGAGGATCCGCGCCACCTCGGGAGTCAGGGAGCCGGCCCTCATCGTGCCCGAACGGATGTAGGCGTTCTGGCCGCCAACTGCGGTCGTGTTACCCATGATGTTCTCGAAATCGATCAGCGTGACGTTGTCGAGCGTCACGGAGATGGGATTGAGCTTCAGCAGGGGTTGAATCAGCTCGAGCCCCTCCTCGAAGGGACCATTGAAGACCGGCTCGAAGCGGATCGCCTTGACCGAGTCCGTGGGGGTCAAGGAGAGGTTGCCCACGAGGCCGTAGACGGCCAGCGTGTCGGGAACGGTCAGGATCCATTCGTTATAAAAACCCAGGATCTCTTCGATCCGGTCCAGCGAATAATAGATCTCCCCTCCCAGGAGAGTGGGAGAGTTGGGCTGGTGGACCCGCACCTCCACCTCGACGGCGATGCCGAAATTGCCGCCGCCGCCGCCGCGGCAGGCCCAGAAGAGATCGGCGTCGGCGCCTGTGGAGTTGGCGGAGAGGCGCTTCACCTCGCCCTCGGCGGTCACCAGGGTGAGGGACAGGAGGTTGTCAATGCTCATGCCGTAGGAACGGGACGCGAAACCTATACCGCCGCCGAGGATGAAGCCGGGAATCCCCACCGACAGGCATCCGCCCCCGACCGGGATGAGCCCCGTCCCGCTCTGCTGCATGAAGTTGTAGACGTCCTGCCAGGTCACCCCGGTCTGCACGCGGAGAATCTGCCGCTCGGCGTCGAGCTTCATCAGGTTCATCGTGGACATGTCGAGGACGAGGCCGCCGCGGTTGAGACAGTAGCCCGTGGCACTGTGACCGCCGCCTTTGATGGTGAACGGGACATCGTTGTCGCGGACGAAGCGCACGGTGCGGCGGATGTCCTCGATGCCGTAGGGGAAGACGATCGCCGCGGGCGGACGATGGATCCGGCCGTTGTCGATCGTAACGGCCTTCCGATAGCCGGGCTCGCCGGGCTGCAGGACGAAGCCGCCGAGCTCGCCGCGCAGAAGATCGATCTTGTCTTGCGGGATCATGGCTTCTCCTCGGAACCGCCTCCGGTGGTCACCTCGGGACGGACGAAGCCATCGAAGAATTCGAGATCGAGGACCTGGATGAACGGATAATCGCCGTCGGGCGAAGTGACGAAGGCGTCCTTGTTGGGATCGAGGAACAGCTTGTTCCAGTTGTCGACATGGTGATCGAAAGCGGCCTGGGACTCGTACGCCGCCATGAACACGATCTCCCCGTCATTGGCAGGCGGCCAGACCTGGCCCTCCTCGGGGAGCGAAAAGAGATAGATCAGCGTGCCCGGCTCCTCCCGCTCGCAGAAGGCGGCGAACTTGGCGAGGTCCTGGAGGACCTTCTGCCGATTCGCGGTCGGTTTCAGCCACCACCTGACGTTCTGTGTGATCGCCGCCCTGTGCGGCGCGCCGGGCCGGATGTAGCCGGCGGGCGGGGCTGTCGGGCTGGACCGGTATCGGTCCGCGTTGGTGACCTGGATGAACGGATCGAGGGCCGAGTTCGGCACGGGCACGAAAAGCCCGCCGAAGCGGTTGCGGATCGCGGCGTTGAAGTTGTTGAGATGGGTATTGAACGCCTGCTCGTCTTGGTAATTCTCGACGAAGATGATCTGGCCGGTGCCGGCGGGAGGCTGGCTCGGGACCTTGGGCGTGTAGAGGAGATAGATCCGGGTCCCGGGCTCCCCGGTCTTGACGGAGCTCGTGAACGTCTTCAGAGCATCCAGGACCGTCTTCCGGTAGTCCGGCTTGTCCTGGACCCACCAGTCCACGAACATCAACGTATCGCTATAGGGTGCCGCCTGAAAGGCTGCGGCGTTCCCTGCACCGAGACACAGGCACAACACGACGGTTGAAACGAGGGACTTGCAACGCACGGCAGTTCCTCCTCGCGCGAAAAAGGTGGACTGAAAAAGCGGGGCTCTGTTTGCTGAATTTATCCTAGTCTGGGCTGCTGGACAAGAGGAATGAAGCAGGCCAATCCCACCCTCGCCCAGGGTTTCCGGCCTGGGTTGCCCGGATGTCGCTCCAGGGGAGCGGTTAATTAAAGGATGCCTCTCCGCAAGTGGCCGGATTGGAGACGACAGGAGTCCTCCTGAACTCCCAGCGGGGCTCTACCAGGAGGGGGGCCGCCCGGGGCGGGAAGCGAGCTTGCCGATGCGTCTGCGGCCTCTCCTCGTCAGTGGGATGTGTAGAGCGGATGGCGGCCGCTCGCGGGGGCTCCAAGGACTCTGAGCTCAAAGTCGGCGCCCATGGCCTGGTCTTGCCCCCTCCCCGGCTCCCCAGTAAAATCCCCCCGAAAAAATCTTCGTGAATCTTGTCCCGCTTTGGGGGGGCTCGCGCACTCCTTGACCGAAGGGTTTCACTTATCTGCTGTCACCTCGCGGCCGCACGGCTGCGGTTTTTTCGGACGCTCTGGCGTCCTGGGGGGAGAGTCTGTGAAGAACGAACGGTTCGACGTGGCCATTCTCGGCTCGGGGCTCGCCGGTTCGGTGCTGGCGGCCGTCCTGGGCAAGCAGGGGTTTCGCGTGCTGCTGCTGGAAAAGGGGACCCACCCCCGCTTCGCCATCGGCGAGGCCATGCTGCCGCAGAGCTCCATGCTCCTCTGGATTCTCGGCCAGCAGTACGACGTCCCCGAGATCCTGAACCTCTCCAGCACCGAGAGGATCCTCCAGAACGTCTCGCCGACCTGCGGTTGCAAGAAGACGATCGGCTTCCTCTACCATGAGGAAGACGAGCGGCAGGATCCGGCCAAGAGCCACCTGCTCGTGCCGCCGGCGACACCTCTGGTCTCCGAGAGCCATCTGTACCGGCAGGAGATCGACCTCTATATGCTGAACGCGGCGCTCCGGTATGGCGCCGTGTACCGGGACAAGACCGACGTCCAGGAGTTCGACATTCGGGACGACGGCGTCGTCCTGCGCACGGATGGTGGCGAGGAATTCCACGCCCGGTTCCTGGTGGACGGCTCCGGCCACAAGTCGCCGGTGGCGACCAAATTCGGCCTACGCCAGGCCGAGCCGCCGCTCAAGACACACTCCCGCACGATCTTCACCCACATGGTCGGCGTCAAACGGTATGACGACACCCTGCGGGACGACGAGAAGCCAGGCCTCTCCCGCAACTGGTACGAGGGGACGCTCCATCATATCTTCGACGGCGGCTGGTTCTGGATCATCCCCTTCGACAACGAGAAGGGGTCGGAGAACCCGCTCTGCAGCATCGGCCTCACCCTCGACATGCGCAAGTACCCGCACCGGGGCGTGCCGCCGCAGCAGGAGCTCGAAAGCATCGTGGCGCGCTACCCGAGCATCGCCGCCCATCTCGAGGGGGCCGAGGCGGTGCGCCCGTGGGTGGGCACCGGCCGGCTCCAGTACTCCTCCACGACGTCGGTCGGCAATCGCTTCTTCCTGATGGCCCACGCCCACGGCTTCATCGACGCGCTCTACTCCCGCGGTCTCATCAGCACCTTCGAGACCATCCACGCCCTGGTGCCGCGGCTGATCGAGGCCCTGAAGGCGGACGATTTCGCGGTGGAGCGCTTCGAGCACCCGCGCCAGCTCCAGGAGGCCATGCTCCACGCCAACGACCGCATGGTCTTCAACTCCTACCGCTCCTTCGCACACTATCCGATGTGGAACGCCTGGGTCCGGGTCTGGCTCGCCAACGTCCTGTTCGGCGACCTGCGGCTCTTCCGCCTCTGCATCAAGTCGCTGAACACCGGCGACAAGTCCGTGTTCACCAGCTTGGACCAGGACCCGCTCCCGGGCACCTGCCCGCCGGGCATGAACCCGCTCCAGGACCTGCACGATTTCGCCGAGTCGCTTCTCGACAAGGCGGATGCGGGCGAGATCACTCTGGACCAGGGCGCAGCGGGAGTCTTCGCCATGCTGAACGAGCTCCCGCTGCCGCCCGTCCACCAGTGGGGCAACCCTACAGTGCGGCACCTGGACTTCCTGCCCGAGAAGCTCATGCGGATGATCGGCTGGGGCAAGACCGAAGCGCCCGAGCCGATTCAGCGGATGTTCGACTTCGATCCGTCAGTCCTCGGCGCGCCGCCTCAGGTCGAGCCGGCCGCCGTTCCAGCCATGGCCTGAGCCATGGACTGAGAGAAAGGGAGGGAAGCACGCGGAGGGAGGAGAGGGGGATTCCGGCGTGAGCCGGATCTATTTTAGGGGCCACCCCGACGGCGGGGTGGCCCTTTTTGCTGGTGCGGCCATGCCTTCGCGTCTGAAGACAAACCTTGCTTTTGGCTTCTCGGTTGTCCCCGCGTTCTGACACCTTGCGCCGGAGTCACGAAAACCAACGGGGGCTGCCCCCAGACGGGAGCGGCCCCCGGAGTCGGCCGCGAGCGGCTCAGGGCGCCTCGGTCCAGCAGGTCCGGGTCTGGCCGTCCGAGCAGTTGAGAAACTCGATGTAGGTGCCGCCTCCCCAGACCCGGGTGTCCTTGCACTGCGTGCCAAAACGGAAGGTGTGCTCCCAGCGGGTATAGTAGTAGGGGTAGCCCACGTCGTAAGGGTTGGCCCAGGTCGCCATGTAGGTGTCCGAGCCCCAGCTCGTCTTGAAGGTTTCGTTCGTGTAGATGAGGGTGGAGCTGCTGCCTGTCCGCCTCTGCCAGAACGACCAGCCCGGGTTGACCGCGGCCCCCGTATGGTTGTCGCTGTAATAGCAGGTGTAGATGACCCCGAGTCTCGGGCCCGAGATCGCATGAGCGGAAACGGTGACGAACGTGGCGAGGAACAGTGCGAGCAGAACGATTTTCTTCATGATTCTCTCCCTCTTTTGCCAGCGACTGGCGGGTTCTGGGGGGCGACCCCCGTGTTCGACGCCCTTTCAAGGCAAGGGGGAAGCCAGAGGCCAAGTCATTGACAGAGCGAGACTTGCAAGTTATACCAATCCCGCGTTCGGGAAAGGAGGACGGGGGAGACGGAGAGCTGTCCCGAATTCGGGACAGAGGCGGGCGGCCAGGTGGAACCTGATTCTTCAGAAGCCCAATCTTCGACGAGGATTCGTGGCGAAGAACGTCTTCGGGAAGTTGCCGTAACCGGCGATCGGGGCGCGCCACCCCTCTCGCCCCGTTGTAACCCTGCGCCTCCCCCCGCCGTAGTGACCGCATGGGAGGTGCTCATGAAGATGCCCCGTAAGAGGTGGATCGTCCTCGCCCTGCTTCTGCTTGCCGGCGGGATGGCCTGGTTCCTCTGGTCTCGTAAAGAGCCGGCCGATACGCGCTTTACCGGTGCCTATCGTCAGGAGGACGGCCGCCTGGTCTTCGTGACGCCCCGGGAAGGGGATGTCCTCCGGTACCGGATGATGAACGGCGAGAGCCGCGCCCTCTGGCCCGCGGGGGAGAGTGCCTACACGGCCGGTCCGGGCTGGGCCGAGCCCGAGCCCGTCGAGGTGGAGGTCGCCTTCGGCGCGCTCGGGGAGGATGGGCGTCCGACGGGGTTTACCTGGAAGCGGGACGGAGGCGAGCAGACGGCCCGGCGCCTGGACCTGCCGGAGACGTTCTTCACCTTTCCGAGCGGCGAGCTGACGCTCCGGGGCAAGCTGGTGAAACCGCAGGGCCAGGGCCCGTTCCCCGCGGTCGTGCTCGTCCATGGCTCCGGGGACGAGAGCGCGGTGGACTACTATGCAGATCCCTACCTCTTCGCCTCCCACGGCATCGCGACCCTGGTCTACGACAAGCGGGGCACCGGCGAGTCCGAGGGCAAATACACCCAGAACTTCCACGTGCTGGCCCGGGACGTCCTGGCCGCGGTGGAGTGGCTCCGCGGCCGGCCGGAGATCGACGCGTCGCGCATCCACCTCGCCGGCTACAGCCAGGGCGGCTGGATCGCGCCCCTGGCGGCTTCGCAGACCGACGGCATCCGCAGCCTGCTGATCGGCTACGGTCCCATGGTCCCCGTCACCGGCGAGGATCGCTGGGGGTACGTCTACGTTCTGCAGAAAAAAGGTTTCGGGGAGGACGCCCTGCGCGAGGCGGACCGGCTCGACGCCGTGCTCTCCGCGATCGTCGACCGCGGGGAGGACCGCTGGGACGAGCTCAACCGTCTCCTTGACGAGGCCGAGGGCAAGCCGTGGTTCGAAGCGGTCAAGGGGAGCGACTCGATGCTCGGATTCGTGGCCGGCACCTGGATGCCGCGCTGGGTGATGCGCCTCTACGCCGCCTGGAGGCTCCGCGACACGGGCGAGGAGCCCTTCGTCGACCGGCTCTACGATCCCTATCCCACCGTGGACTCCCTCACCGGCACGCCGAGCCTGTGGATCTTCGGCGGCGAGGACAACAGCATGCCCACAGGCTGGACGGTGGAGAAGCTCGAAAGGCTCCGCGCCGCCGGCCGGCCCATCGAGATCGCCGTCTTCCCCGAGGCCGACCACGGCATCCTGCGCTTCGAGGAGACCGCGGACGGCGAACGCCGGATCCTCGGCTACGAGCCCGGCTACTTCCGCATGGAGGTCGAGTGGCTGCGCAGGCAGAGCGGGCTGGAGCCCCAGACTCAGAACGGTAGCTCCCTTCTCTCTCTAGCATCAGAATAGAAAAGGACGGAGGACCGACGCGAGAGGGGGGCTGCCTGGAGACGAGACGGCTGGGGAATTCCGATCTTGACATCATCCGGATCGGATTCGGCGCGTGGGCCATCGGCGGCTCCGGGGAGCGGGCGGGTGATGAATGGTGAATGAGCAGATCGTGATCAGACCGCACCGTCCCGAGGACGCCGAGCCCCTGCGCGCGGCGGTGCTCGAGTCCGTGGACGAAATCGGACCCTGGATGCCCTGGTGTCATCCGGGGTACAGCCCGGCGGAGGCCCATGAGTGGGTCACCTCCTGTGAACGCAAATTCCGGGAGGGAACCGACTTCGAGTTCGTGATCAGCAATCCTGCCGGTGACTTCCTGGGCGTCTGCGGCCTCAACAGCATCAACGAGGCGTACCGGTTCGCCAATCTCGGGTATTGGCTGCGGACCTCGGCCACGGGCAGGGGGTTCGCGACCGCCGCAGTGCGCCAGGTTATTGAGTTCGCCTTCCGCCAGACCAACCTCGCCCGCCTCGAGATCGTTTGTGCCGTGGGCAACCACCGGAGCCAGCGCGTTGCCGAAAGGGTGGGCGCGCTGCGCGAGGCCCTGCTTCATGACCGCCTCGTGCTGCACGGGCTGGCCCACGACGCGGTTCTGTATGCGGTGCTCCGTTCCCGGTGGGCCGGCTGAGCGGAGGCCCCCGGAGGGGCCACCGAGGCGAGGTGGTCCCGGATTCCGCGAGGCGGGTCATGGGACCTTGGCTTGGTTCCCGGCCGTCTGGGTGTTTGCGCCCGGAGCCTGCGCAGTGGCCGGCTTGACGCAGAGGGCCTGGTCCGCAGCCCCTGGCGCGGCGCAGGGAGAGAGAAAGGGCGACCAGGCTGCGGGGTCGAGAGCCACCATCGAGCCGTGCCACGCACCGCCGCTGTCCTTCGCCAACTCCAGATAGCCGAATTGTGCGATCGAGAACCCCGAGGCCGGCGCGCCATCCACGGTCTGGGCGAAGGCGCCGACCGGCGGTCCGGGGTCCTCGGCGACCCCGCTGTTGCCCACCACGAGCACCGGCGGGCGGCCGCTCGGGGCCGCGAAGGAGAGGGCCTCGAACCGGTGCATGTGGCCGGCTAGGATCTGCTCGAGCGCGGGAAGCAGGGCCTTCCCGGCCTCGCCTCGCAAAGCGCATTGAAGGGTCCGGTTGAGCTCCCCGTAGGGCAGCGCGGGGCCGCTCTCCGGCTGGCCGTCGCAGCCGTACATCGGGGCCGCCGCGTCCGCCACTCCCCAGATCGGCCGGTGGGTCATCAACCATGCCTTGCGGCCGCGGAGCCGCCTCGCCGCCGTGATGAGCTGGCGCCGGTAGATTTCGGCCAGGCCCGGCAACTGATCGCACGCGTTGGCGGAGTCGACCACCAACAGGTCGAGGTCGCCGAGGTGCAGCACCTGGGGCTCGACGAGCTGGAGATGGGGCAGGGCCGGTCCTTCACCGTCCTGCGACGGGCAGGCGAGCTGTCTGCCTCCGCCCTCGGGCAGCTCCGAGCTTGCGTCGAGGAAGTAGAACCAGCCCGGGCCCGCGTGGCTGCACAGCTCGTGGTTCCCGCGCGCGAAGACCCATGGAGCCGCGGTCAGGAGGTCGCCGGCCGGCTGAAAGAAGTCCAGCCACCAGGCCTCCCAGAGGTCGGCGTCAGGATTCCCTGTGCTGTTCTGGCTGTAGTAGGGACCCGGGATTCCGCACTGCTCCGAGGGAGAGGCACCATCTCCGGCATCGTAATACCAGCGCTGGACCTCTTTGCCGTCGACCGTGACCTTGAAGCCGCTCGGCGTGCCGCGGTAGTTGTAATCGCCGACATGGAGGACGAGATCGGGCCGGCTCGCGGCGGCCGCCCGGGCCAGGGCCGGAAACGGCCACTGCGGGTCGTCGAGCCCACACCCGTCCTGATCCTTGGGCTTGCAGCCGGAATCGCCGAACACCGCGATGCGGGAGGGTGCTTCAACCACCGGAGGAAGCCGTGGGCCGCCCTCGACCGTGAGCGAGCGTCCGATCGGGTAGCGGGCCTCGCAGACTTTGACCGCGAACCCGTGCGGATTGCGGCGCGGCGTCATGGGGATCCGCTCTGCTCCCGCGCCGACGAGGTCAGGGCAGCTCTGACCGGAATCGACGATCGCGCGCGCAAAGGCGACGGTGCTCCCCGCGGGAGATTCCGCCAGCAGCACGTAGGCGGCCTGTACCGTGGACTGCGCCGGCGCCTGCTGCGCGCGCAACGAGCCGGCCAGCAAAAGCGGGGCGAAGGCGATGGACAAGGCTCCGCACAGGGTGAACGAGTGTCGCATTCTCATGGAGAGGCTCTCCCTTTCGTTTTTTGGGCCGAGCCATCATAGCTGATTCGGGCCGGCCCCTACTCCTCCCCCGCGAGGGCCCTCCGCGCTGCCGCCAGCGTCTCCCGGAATCCCTCCCGCTCCCGCCCTTCCACCAACCCCGCGATCCGGTCCAGAGCCTCCCGCGCGGCGGCGTAGACCTCGTGCCGGTGCGGGTTCAAGTTCTGGATGTCCAAGTAAAGGTCCGGGTCCTCGGAGAGCACCGAGAGCGCGGTGGCGGTCTGGCGATTGAAGGTGGTCGAGGCGCAGGCGTGGAGCTCGGCGGGGTCGATCCCGGAGCGGGTGAGGGCTGCTCCGAAGAGGATGTTGGTGAGGTGGGCGAGCCCCAGGAGCCATCCCATCAGGCGGTCGTGGTGGGGGAAGGGGACGGTCACCAGACGCGTGTAGGGGTGGGCGAGCAGGGGAGCGAGGGCGGACCTCTCTTCGCCCGGGTCTCCCTGCGCCGCGAGGACGAAGGTCAGCGGCTCGTAATAGGACTTCCCCGGCCCGAACATGGGATGGAGGGCGAAGGCCCTGACGCCCTTTTCGCGGGACCGGCGGAGGGGCTCGGTCAACGGGTCCTTGATCGAGGCGATCTCCACGACGATTCCCTGGGGAGACCTCTCCACGACCTCCTCCAGGATCCGCGGCGTGCGGCCGAGGGGGACCGAGACGAGGATGGCCGCGTAGCGGTCCAGGTCCGGCAGCCTGTCCAGGCCCGTGAAGCGCCCCGGGGCCGGCGGCATGCTCGCGAGCGCGGGGTCGGCGATGTCCACCGTGTGCCCCACCAGCTCCAGGAATCCCCGGAGCCACTGGCCCATGCCGCCCGCGCCGCCCAGGACGAGCACCCGCTCGCCCCGCTGCTCGCGGGAGGCGATCCCCACCCGGTACTGCCGCTCGACCGACCCTCGGATGATGGCCTGGAACACCGACTCCATCACCTCTTCAGAGACGCCGCACGCCTCGGCGTGCTGCCGGGCCCGGGTGAGGACGCGGTCTTCCACGTCCCGCACCACGACCGGCGCTCCGGTGGTGGCCTTGAAACGGCCCACCTCGGCAGCCAGCTCCATGCGGCGCCGGAGCAGCTCGAGGAGGGAACGGTCGACGTCGGCGATGGAGTCCCGCAAGGCGGAGAGAGGATCGGACGAGCTCATGAGGCGCACCTTCCTTCCCGAAGCGATGAGGCGGCAATTCTACGACGAGGGAGAGGAGGGAAGGGGAGACCGGGCGCGAGGCCCGGCCCCCCTTTTGAGATGCCGCGCGGCGATACGGCTGCCGCGGGTCGGATGGGCTCGTTACCTCTGACTGCGACTGCCAAACTACCCGACAGACCCAAGGAGCAAAGTAGATGCCAGGGGATAAACGCTGATCGCAGCAGGGATTTTCCCCGGGACCGTTCGCGGGAGTGGACGCTGGGCCGTACAGGGCTGTCCTCTTCCACGGACAGGAGGCGCTGCGCCGCCGATCCCACCCCCCCTGGCACCACCCTTGCTGCTTTCGGCTCTGACGCAGAGGGTGGGATCGCGGCGTGGTAATCTCCCGGCCGCGAAGCACACAGAAGGCACCCGTTTCCCAGGTACGACGGGAGGATCGAGCTTCGACCCGGCGCGCTTGGGAGGATCAACGAACTGATTCGAGCGATGCCGATGGCCAAAGATCCGAGATCTCCCGCTTTCGTTCCCGAGCCCGAACCCTCTCCGTCTCCGCCCTATCCCCCTTCCGCCCAGAAGCCCGCGCCCGAGGTGGACCGGGGCTTCTTCGGGCACCCGCGGGGGCTGTCCACCCTGTTCTTCACGGAGATGTGGGAGCGGTTCAGCTACTACGGGATGCGGGCGATCCTGCTCCTGTTCATGACCGCGCCGGCGGCGGCCGGCGGCCTGGGATGGGACGCGGCCAAGGCGGGACCCCTCTACGGCCTGTACACGGCCATGGTCTATCTCACCGCCCTGCCGGGAGGCTGGATCGCGGACCGCATCCTCGGCCAGCGCCGCGCCGTGTTCTGGGGCGGCGTCGTCATCGCCCTGGGGCACGTGAGCCTCACGCTCCACTCGATCGCCTTCTTCTACTTCGGGCTCTTCCTGATCGTCGTGGGCACGGGGCTCCTCAAGCCGAACCTCAGCACGATGGTCGGCTCGCTCTACACCGCCGAGGACAACCGTCGCGACGCCGGGTTCTCGAGCTTC
>DASQEB010000113.1:0-3756 GCA_035633875.1 Thermoanaerobaculia bacterium | reverse complement strand
TTCGTGAAGATCCTGGCGAACCGGCGGGGTTAGCTCGACCTTCTCCGCAACGTCCCCTCGATCAGACCGTATGGCTCTGCGGTCGCCACGAAGATCTCGTTGCGGTTCTGGAGGCCGAACGGGGTGAGGTCCACCGGAATGTGGTGCTTGTTGGGCATCGAGAGGTGGATCTCCTCGACCTCTGCGATTTCCAGGACGGCCTCCCCCATGGCGTACAACGTGTGCTGGACCGAGAGGCTGTCGTGGTCGGCGAAGGTTTCGAGGAGCAGGCGCCGCACCTCGCGCCAGAGACGGCCGAAGGCGACATCGGTTTTCGTATAGGTCCAGGTCGCCCGGACGGCAGTGGCGAGGAGGCGGTCCGAGGTCTCCTTGAGGGTCGTGTAGCGGTCCCGCAGAAAACCTTCGAACGCCGATTTCGCCGTCTTCACAACGATCAAGTCCGCAATCCCGGCCACCACCTTGGCTCCCTCCCGGTTCCGCGTCACGCTCGCCGTGCGCTGCTCGGCGCCCGCTCTCCGGAAGGCGTGGGGATGAGGAGAGCCCCCGGCTTCGATCGGCTCCCAGAGATGCTCGGTCAGGTCCACCCGGACGGATTCAGCCCGCGGGCTCGCCTGCAAAAAGTGATCGGTCAACGCGAGGCCGAAGTCCTCGACGTCGTCGAACGGATGCTCGGCGGCCAGCGCGTAGACGGTGTTCTTCATCGTATCCGTGGGAAAGACTCCGCGGTTGTCGCCGTCCGCGTAGGCCGCTGCGAAATCACCCTCGAAGCGGATGGCGACCGTGACGTCCTTCATCTCGTGGCGGTCCGGCCCGCGGCGGACGGTCACCAGGCGTACGGCCTGCTTGCCGTAGTTGTTGTCGGTCAGCGTCACCGGCATCGCTCAGCTCCCCCGGTAGGTCGAGTATCCGTACGGGCTCAGCAGGAGCGGCACGTGGTGGTGCTGATTCGCGTCCCGCACGTGGAAGACGATCGAGGCCTCGGGATAGAAGCCTTCGATCCCCTGTGCCCGGAAATAGGATTCGATTCCAAACGTGAGGCGGTACACCCCCTCGGTCAGGGCCGAGCCCGCGGGCAGGAGCTGTCGGATGCGGCCGTCGGCATCGGTCGTCCCCGACCCGAGCTCCCGCCAGCCGTTCTCGCCCTGGAGTTCCAGGACAACAGGGACGCCGCTCGCCGGCCGGCCCCGCGAGGTGTCGAGGACGTGGGTGGTGATTCCGCTCATGAGGCCAGGAGCTTCTCCAGTCTCAGGTTCGTGATCTTCCTCTGCTCTTCGGCGGCGATGCGGAGCTCCGTCTCCGGGTCGTTGTCCAGCCGCGCCCGCAGCAGGGCCAGCATCTCGGCCGCGCTCTTTCCCGTGGCGCAGACGATGAAAATGTGATCGAAACGGGTCTCGTAGAGCCGGTTGGCCTCGACCAGCACGGCCAGGGTTTCGGCGTCCGCGCCGCGCGCGCCGGCCTGCTCCGCCTCGGACCAGCGGCTCCCCCTCTCCCCGATCCGGGGGTGCGCCGCGAAAGCCTCCAGCCAGTCCTCGCGGCCCAGGCTCCACCAGAGGCGGTCTCCGGCCTCCTTCATCCCGGCGAGGTCGCGGAAAGGCCGGCTCTCCGCCATGCGGCGGGCCCACATTCGCGACCCGCAGCAGGCGAGGAACGCGGCTTCGGCCTCCCCGGGCGGCAGCACGTTCAGCCGGTCGAGGGCGGCAACCGTTCCGAACAGCCGCAGCCGCGCAACGCCGCCGTCGGGAAAGATGTTCAGCCGCGCGTGGGTGAACGGCCCCGCCCCCGCCAGCTCGTCGAAATGGTGCCGGGTGTGGGGGCGCAGAGGGGTCCGCGGCAGGATCTCCTGCCAGCCTGCGAGGTCTCCGGACGCGGGTGCGTCGCAGGCTTCGATCGAGCAGCTTCCGGGAGCGTTGCCCTTGAAATGAGAGGTATCCACCTCGGCGCGATGGAGGGCACCCCGCATCCCCAGCTTCACGATCGCCCAGTCGTTGCCGGGCCCCCTTCGCCGTTTCGTCTCCCATCCGTCGTGCATGCCCAATGAGGGGCCGGGGAGGATCAGGTTATGACGATTGCCGAAGAACATGTCGCTGCAGGAGAGGACGACCCCGCCGTTCTCCATTCCGGCGAGATCGATCTCGCCATTGCGCCGCAGGAGCCGCTCCCAGTCCGGAGCCACCTCGCCGTGGACCCGCAGCCGCGCCACGCCGCCGTCGGGAAAGATGTTGAAGCGGAGGTGTGTCACCCGGCCGGGATCGATCTCCAGAAGGAAACGATTTTTCGCGTGCCCTTCGAGCGGCGAGCGCGGCAGGATCTCGGTCCACGCGGCGGCGATCAGATCCTCGGGCGCCGGATGCCCCTCGACCGTGCAGGCTTCGAGCGAGCACGATTCGGGATAGTTGCCCCGGAAATGGCTGGTGTCGACCACGATCCCCCGCGGCACGCCCGGAAGACCCAACCGGACGATGCACCAGTCATATCCCGGCTCGCGCCGCCGCCGGGTCTCCCAACCGTCCATCCACTTGCCGACGTCGGTGTACCTCCCTTCGATCCACACCGCCTCCCCGGCCTTCAAAAGGTTCTCCTTCGGAGCGAAGAACTCGTCGTTCGCGGCCAGCACGGCCCCGCCCAGGCGCTCGGCGGCAAGGTCCACCAGGTCGGTGAATTCGCTCATCTCGACTCTCTCAGCAGCGGTCTCCCGGAGGGGGCGACGGGAAAATCGCCCTCATCATAGATCGTTTCTCCCCGCAGCAAGGTCCGGCGCACCACTCCATCCAGCGTACGCCCGGCGTACGGAGTGAGCTTGTGGCGATGGTGGAGGCGCCCGGGCTCGACCGTGAAGCGCTCCTCCGGATCCCAGACCACCAGGTCGGCATCGTGCCCCGGCGCGATCGCTCCCTTGCGACCGGTAAGCCCGGCAAGCCGGGCCGGCCCGGCGCACATCCACTCCGCCAGGTCGGCGATCGTGAATCCGCGCTTGCGCGCTTCGGTCCACACCGCGGGCAGCGCGAGCTGGAGCGAAGCGATCCCTCCCCAGGCGCCGCGAAAGTCACCTGTCTCCACCTTCTTCCTCTCCGGCGGGCTTGGGGAGTGATCCGTCGCGACGAGATCGATCAAACCCTCGCGCAGCGCCTCCCACAGCCTCTCCCGGTTCTCCCGCGAGCGGATCGGAGGCGCGCATTTCAGAGCAACGCCGCCGTCCGGGATCTCCTCGGCCGCGAAGGTCAGGTAGTGCGGGCAGGTCTCGGCGGTCAGGGGCAGCCCCTCCGCCCGGGCCTGCCGCAGGATCGGCAGGACACCGACAGAGGAGACGTGGACGACATGGACTTTGCCGCCCGTCTCCCGGCAGAGCCGGACCAGGAGCTCCACCGCCTCGACCTCGGCGGCGTCGGGGCGGGACCGCAGATATCGGTCGTAGTCGCGCAGCCCGGCCGGCCCCCCGCCGTCCCAGGCGCCGGTCGCCGCCTGGATCGGTCCCGGAAGCTCGGCATGGGCGAGGAGCGGTGCGCCGAGGCGGGCGAGCACCGTCAGGGCCTCGCGCAGGTCGGCTTCCCGAACATGCTCGAACTCGTCGACACCCGAGGGGACCAGGAATGCCTTGAATCCCAGCACCCCGCCCTGCCAGAGACCCGCCAGATCGCCCGTGTTGCCCGGCACCACGCCACCCCAGAAGCCGACGTCGACCCGGCACTGCCCCCGCGCCGCCTCCACCTTGACGCGCAGCGCCTCCGGCGTCGTCGTGGCGGGAATGCTGTTGAGCGG
>DASQEB010000112.1:0-2593 GCA_035633875.1 Thermoanaerobaculia bacterium | reverse complement strand
CCATCGTGACCTGGTAATCCCGCTCGCCTTGGAGGATGAGGAACGGCTGCTTCAGGTCCCTGGCCACCGCGGGCGGGTGATAGCCCCTGAGGTCCAGCCAGTAGGAGGCCGGCACCCCCATCGGGGCCTCCTTCGAGCCCGCCTCGAGCGTCCGGATCGTCTCGACCAGGGCCTTTACATCCTCGATCTGCTTCTTTTCCGCCTCGGTCACCGTACCGTCCACGGAGGCGATGTAGGGGACCTGCTCCAGAAGGAGGTCCTCCAGCGGCCGGGCCGCGCCCGCCATCACGATGAACCCGGCGATCCCGGGGTCGGCCTTGGCCGTCCGCGGGATCAGCGTCCCGCCCAGGCTGTGCCCGAGGACGAAGATCCGCCTGGGATCGACCTCCTTCCTCCCGCGCAGGAGGTTGGCGGCGGCGACCACGTCGTCGACGATCTCACTTTTGGCGGTGAGCCCGGGGAGAGACAGCAGCTTCAGCCCGTAGACCTTCGTCCGTTTCTCGTAGCGCAGCACGGCGATCCCGCGCGAGGCGAGACCCCACGCGAGGTCCTTGAACGGCTTGTTCGGGCCGATCGTCTCGTCCCGATCGTGCGGGCCCGAGCCGTGGACGAGCACCACCGCGGGGAACGTCCCCTCTCCCACCGGGAGCGTGAGCGTGCCGGGAAGGGCCCATTCGCCCGAGCCCACCGTCACATCCTCCTCCCGGAACCTGGCCCTGTCCGCGTAGGCCGGCGCGGTCCACTCCTTGGGAGCTTCCGCCTTTCCCGCCTCGGTCGGACGGACGGAGAACCCGCCGATTCGGCCCTCAGAGTCGAAGGCGACCTGGAGGTCCACCGTGGCCCCCGCGAATTCGCTGGTCACGAACACGGCCTGGACCCCACCCACGGGCTCCACCCGGGTGCCCGTGATCCGCTGGAAGGCGCCCATCTGGGTCTGGATCGCCTTCCAGATCTCGCCGAGCTTCTCGGGCGGCGCCGCTTCGCGCATCTTGTCCGTGAACGGCTTCGCGGCGGCCTCGTAGTCGCCCCTGGCGAGCTGGTTGACGAATGCGGTGGCGGCGGCAGGGAGGTCCGGCTTGTCCTGGGACAGCGACAGGAGGGGAAGGAGAAGCAGGACCAGGGAGGAAAGGACGACCTTTTTCATTCATGCCTCCTGGAGTGATGCTACTTCAGTCATACTGCCTCCACGCCCGATGGCCGCTTCCCGCAGACTGTTCCGCCCGGTCCTTCGCCCCTTGGCAGGCCGCAAGCTCCCGCCCGAGCTTCTCCCGCAGCAGGTGTGGCGGCTGGCGGAAGCCCTTCCCCGGGGAGTCGAAGACCACGGATTCGAGGTCCTCCTGCGGCGGATCGATCACTCCCCTGTCTACGGTGGCAACCGGGTCGAGGTCTATTTCGACGGACGGGATGCCTTCGCCGCCATGCGGGAGGCGGGGCGTGCGGCCCGGCGGGAGATCCTCCTGGAGTCCTACATCTTCCGGGACGACGTCACCGGCCGCCTCTTCCTCCAGGAGCCCGCGGACGCCGCCGCCCGGGGTGTGACCGTGCGGGTTCTGGTGGACGCCCTGGGGTCCTTCACCACCGGGCCGGAGCTCTGGATCGAGATGGAGCAGAAGAGGATCGAGGTCCGCCTCTTCCATTCACTGCTCGACGAGATCTGGTACCAGCCCTTCCGGGACCACCGCAAGATCCCCGTCGTCGACCGCAACATCGCCTTCACCGGAGGCATGAACATCGGCAAGGAGTACGGCTCCCCGAACCCAAACCGGGTCAGGCGTGGCGGGACACGCACATGCGGGTCAACGGCCCGGCCGCCTGGGAGATGGCCGTGGTCTTCTCCGAAGGATGGGATCGGGCGGGAGGCGATCCGTTCGAGATCGAGCCCTTTCCCGCCGAGGCGGGAGAGGCTTCCGGGGCCCGCATCCTCGTCCTCGACTCGCGGCCCGGACGCGGCAACTACGAGACCGCCTCGGCAAGACCCTGGTGGCGGACGGCTATCTCTCCCTCATCGGCTCCACCAACCTCGACCTGGAGAGCACCGTCGAGATCACCGCCGCGGACTGGCGGGGCGGACGGTGGGGCACCGGTGCCTGGAACCGGTTCGCGCGGTGGCTGACGCTGGTGTTGTGAGGAGGGGCTTGTCCGGAGCGAACCGGCATGGAGCCCCGGCGGTCCGTTCCGGAACGTGCGAAGCGGCGGCTGCCCCCGGTTGGAACAGCCGCCGCTTGGGTGGGCTCAAGGCTCTACGCAGCCCGGCCGGCCGCAGCAAATACTTCCTCCGCAGGGATCCTCCGGAGGCGGTGGAACGCAGGTCGGATCGATGCAGGCGAAATAGCCCCGGAGGCCCCACTCGCTACTGTCGAACGTCAAGGTGTATGGGTAGTACTGGCCAAGCGCCTCCGAGCAGAAGGTGGCGTTGCTCACTTCGAGTGACTGCAAGTAGAGGTCGTCGGAGTCGTTGAGTAGGTCCATCGTGAGGATGAAGCCAATGTTAACGATCCAGAGATCGAACAAGTCGAAGCCAAAGAACGTGATTTCCTGATTCCTTTTTCTAAACGGGTTGTACTTGTCTCGATGGATCTTGAGCCTTCCCTTT
>DASQEB010000111.1:0-1921 GCA_035633875.1 Thermoanaerobaculia bacterium | reverse complement strand
CGCCGGGGCGAGGCCGAGCCCGCGAATGACCTTGAAGCGCGGGATGGGGCCGTCCGGGATGCAGACCTCTTCCGGCTTCGGGAGATGGGCCTCCGCGGCCACGGAGACGCTGCTTCTCTCCGCCTGCGGCTTGGCGACCCGTACCTGGAAGATCCCTGATCGGAGCACTGCGCGGGTGAACCCTTTTCCCGGCCGGCCGGCCTGGGCTCGGACCTCCGCCTTGCAGGTCGCGGTGTAGGTGCCGGGTTCGAGGCGCACCGTCCTGGAGCTGTCGTCCTCGGTCCTCTTCCTCCCCTCGAACGTCAGCCAGTCCTCGACCCGCTTCGTTGCAAGGATGTTCGCCGCGGCGTCCTGGATCTGGGCCGTCACCTCGATCCGGCCCGCTCCCGAGACCGGACCGGTGAACCGCCGCTCGACCCGAAGCTCCGCTTCCACGTCGGCGGACAGCTCCACCCACACGGGTTGTCCGGTGACGCAAAAGCGGAGCTCGGCCTCGACCTGGGCATGGGCGCAGGAGGACGCCTCCCGACCGGTAGGCGGGGCGACCTGCACGGCGGCATCGAACAGGATCCGGCCGGTCTCGTCCTCCTCGACGATCGCGGCCTGGATCTCCACCTTGCCGGCAGCCAAACCCAGACGCCTGGCGCTCTTCGACTCATGGATCACCAGAGGCATGGCCTACCTCCTCCCCGGTCGGCTTCGAAGTTTGTCCCATTCTACCGCGGTGCAAGAGCTGTGCTCCGAGAAAATCGGCCTTTCGACCCACGGAGCGTCCTTTCCGGAGGACCGGACCGGCCCCCCAAGCGGACGGGCGACCCTCCGCCCTTTCGTTTCTAGAGGAACGGGCGGATGAGCCGCATCAGCTCGTCGGCGGCGCTGTAGTTGAGGGCGTGGCCGGCTCCCGGCACCACGAACACCCTGTCCGCCCCCACCAGCCGGGCCACCTCCTCGGCCCAGCGCTGGGGAACGATGTGGTCCCGTTCGCCGCGCACCACCATGGCCGGAGCGTCGATCCGCGGCAGCTTCTCCTCGATCCGGTCCGCGAGCATGGCCTCGAGCTCCTCCACGATCCGCCGGGGCCGCGCCCTGAGATAGTCCGCGATCAGGAGCGGAATGAGCGACTGCCGCTCCGCCGGGCCGGTCCGCAGCAGGCGGGAGAGCTGCTGCCGCGCCGTGCGGGCCTCGCGGTCCGCCGTCGGCCCCACCAGGATCAGCCGGTCCACCCGTTCGGGATGGCGCACCGCGAGCTCGGCCACGATCTGGCAGCCCATGGAATTGGCGAGGAAGGCCGCCCGCCGGACGCCCACGGCGTCCATCCAGGCCCGGAGCGCCTGCGCCAGCTCCGGCACGTCGAGCGTACGCTCCGGCTTCTCGCTCCGCCCGTGGCCGGGGAGGTCCGGGACGAAGACCGGGAACTCCGCCGCGATCCGCCGGGCGATGGGCACCATGTAGCTGCCCGACACCCCGTATCCGTGGACGAGCACCACGGGCCGCAGGCCGGAGGTGGGGCCCACCGAAACCCGGGAATGGATCGACACGCCGTCCACCTCGGTCCAGAGACTGCGCAGCAGTCCCTGGGGCTCTTCGAACGAAAGCGAACGGGACCGCCGGCGTGCGATCACCAGGGCCGCAGCGCCTGCGGCAGCGATCGACAGAAGCGCTGCGCGCCCTCCTCGAGTCATGCCTGCACCTCCCGGGGCCGTTCAGCAGCCCCCGCCCCAGGCGTTGCAGGGGGGATGCCTGGACCCGGGAGGCCTCACGGGCCCAGGCCGAGGAAGGGTACGTCTCGCCTTTGCGCATTCCAGCTTGCTCCGGGCATCCATCCTCTAGTGACGCGCAGGCCCCTTTCATTTCATCGGGCCCTCCGGGACGTTCCCCGCCATCTGGGGACGAGTGCGCCCCCGCGAATTTCGAATGCGCC
>DASQEB010000110.1:0-12710 GCA_035633875.1 Thermoanaerobaculia bacterium | reverse complement strand
GGTTGTAGTCCACCAGGCTAGCCCCCGGCAGCGCACCGCCGCCGGGCATCTCGTGGAGGAGCTTACCCGCATCCTCCTCCAGATGAAGCCGCTCGATCCGCACTCTCTTGTCGCTGAACGTGAGCGGCAGGGCGCCGTCCTCGGCCAGAGGCGTGTCGTACTGGCTGATCTGATAACCCTTCGGCAAGTCCGGATAGAAGTAGTTCTTGCGGGCGAAGACCGACCGTTCGCGGAGGGTGCAGCCCAGGGCCAGGGCCAGCTTCGCGGCCAGGTCCACCGCGTGTCGGTTGGGCGCGGGGAGGGTCCCGGGATAACCCAGACACACCGGGCAGACGAGGGTGTTCGGCGGCGCCCCGAACCGGTTCGGGCACCGACAGAACATCTTCGTCTCGGTCAGGAGTTGGACGTGGACCTCAAGCCCGATGACCGCTTCGTATTCGTGCGACATTGCGGTGAGTAGTCTAGCGCAAGCGGCCGGGAGATGTTCTTCATGCCGACGTCCGCCCGCGAGTCCTCACCCCAGCCCCTCTCCCAAGGAGAGGGGCTTAAGGGTTTTCCTGGTTTGCTTACGGCGTGGTCGTGGCGAACGCCGGCTTCTCCTTCTGCCAGTAGAAGGGCGGGCGCTTCTTCGCCTCGGGCGCGAGCTGGTCCAAGGTCATGCCGTCGTAGACCCGCCCGTTGAGGACGACCACGCCCACCTTCGCCGAATTCTTGATGTCCTCCAGCGGATTGGCGTCGAAGACGACGATGTCGGCCAGCTTGCCGGGCTCGATCGAGCCCACGTCCCGGTCGAGGCCGAGGTAGCGGGCGCCGTCGATCGTGGCGGCGCGCAGGGCCTCCATCGGCGTCATGCCGCCCTGGACGAACATCCACAGCTCCCAGTGGGCGGCCAGGCCTTCGCGCTGGCCATGGGCGCCGAGCTGGACGCCGACGCCCAGGTCCTGGAGATCCGCGGCGATGCGGGCGCTGTTGAAGTGGTTGTACTCCTCGTCCGGAACGGTGTTCCGGCGGCGGGAACGCTCGTCGATGATCTCCCGCGGTACGTAGGAGAGCAGGCGCTCGTCCTCCCAGACGCGGGTCTTGTCGTACCAGTAGTTCTCGCCCCAGAGGCCGCCGTAGGCGACGACCAGGGTGGGCGTATAGCCCACTTCAGTAGCCTTCCAGAGCTGGCGGACGTCGTCGTAGATCTTCGCCACCGGGATCGCGTGCTCGATGCCGGTGTGGCCGTCCACGACCATGTTCATGTTGTGCTGGAAGAGAGAGCCGCCTTCGGGGACGACCATCATCCCCAGCTCCCGGGCCGCGGCGACCACCTGCTGGCGCTGGTCGCGCCGGGGCTGGTTGTAGCTCTTGACGCTCCAGGCTCCCGCGGCCTTCATCCGCCGCAGGTGCGAGCGGGCGTCCTCCAGGTTCTCGATGGTGGCCGTGAAGGGCGTGGTGGCGCCGTAGAGGATGGTGCCGGTGGAGAAGATCCGCGGCGCGGTGATGAGCCCCGCGCGCGCCAGCTCGGCCGCGGCGAACGTGGTGTCCGTGTCGTTCGACGGGTCGTGGAGGGTGGTCACGCCATAGGTAAGAGAGGCGTAGGTCACCCAGTTGTGCTCGGGCACGATGCCGTCGTCGCCGAAGCCGCCATGCCAGTGGACGTCGATGAGGCCGGGGATCACCGTCTTGCCTTTGGCATCCACCACGTGGGCGCCGGCCGGGACCTGCACCTGCCCCCGGGGCCCCACCGCCTTGATGCGGTTGCCTTCGACGACGACCGTGCCGTCCTCGATCACCTCGTCTCCCTTCATGGTGAGGACCCGGCCGCCCACCAGAGCGACCGTGCCTTTGGGCATGTCGCTCTGGGCCTGGAAGCCGATGTTCACCCCCGAGGCCGGCGGATCGGGGAGGGTCTCCGGAGCGCCTTCGAGGAAGCTGAAGGCGTTCTGGAGCTCCAGAGTGTAGAGCTCGGGGCCCAGGGACCAATGGAGCCGCTTCGCATCGCCCGACCAGTGCAGGTACTCGCCCGCGTCGCGGGTCACCTTCCGCAGGGGAAGCGAGCCGGCCTTGGGACCGATGTCGATTGCCTTGCCCGTAGCCACGAACGGCATGACATAGGCATTGAAGCGCTCGACGAAGGCGACCCAGCGGCCGTCCGGCGAGACCTGGAACTCGGTGGCGTTCTCGCTCGCGAGGTGGACCCGCTCGTCCTTGCCGTCCAGGCTCAGGGAGACGAGGTTCCGCTTGCGCTCCTCGCCGAACCGGAACAGATAGACGCGATCGCTCTCCGCGCCAAAGTGGGGCGAGCCGCCGTTGTCCGTGACCAGGACCGGCTCGCCGCCGCCCACGGGGACGCGGTAGATGCCGGGCTCCCGGGACCAGGCATCCGTGCGGGTGAACCCGCCCCGCACCTTCTCGAACACGATCTGCTTGCCGTCCGGCGTAAACACGGGGGCCGTGTAGTGTCCGGGCTGGCTCACCACCACCCGCCCCTCACCGCCCGCGACCGGAACTACCCGGACGGTCGCGAGCTTGTCGTCGTCCCAGGTGGTGTAGACGACCTGCCGGCCGTCCCGGGAGAAGGAGGGGTAGAGCTCGAAGTGGTCGTTCTGCCGGGTCAGCCGCCGCGGCGTGCCGTTCGGCAGGTCGCGGACCCAGAGGTGGCCGAGAGCCTGGTAGACCACCCGGTCCCCCCTGGGCGAGACCTCGACCCAGCGCAGCATCTTCGTCTCGAAGGTCTGCGGCGCGACCTCGATGGGGAAGCGCAGAGCCTGGGCCACCTTCTTCTCGGTGCGGACGTGGAAGGGGATCTCCGCGACCCGCTTGCTGGCCACGTCCAGGCGGTGGATCTTGCCCCCCGCCCAGAAGACGAGGGACTTCGAATCCGGCGTCCAGGCCATGGCCGGGTAGACGCCGTGGATCGCCCAGGTCTCCTGCATATCCCGGTCGAGGCCGTCGTAGAGGGGCCACTCCTCGCCGGAGCGGACGTCCTGGAGGTGGATCACGCTCTTGTTGCGCACCCGGCGGATGAAGGCGAGAAGCTTGCCGTCCGGCGACGGCGTCGGCCGGATTGCACCGCCGGGGCCGCCGGCGATGGTCTCGGTCTTGCCGGTCTGCCGGTCGAGGCGCTGGATGACGTAGATCTGGGTGTTGGGGTCCTTGTTGTACTCGAAGATCGGGCCGGGGGTCGTGTCCTGGCTGAAGTAGACGTTGCGGCCGTCCGGCGAGACGGCGGGCTCGCCCGCGTCCTTCTGATCGTTCGGCCGCTTGGTGAGCTGAAGCCCCTCGCCGCCGCTCCGGTGGTACAGCCACATCTCGCCGGCGCCCGCGGAGCGCTGGGCGGTGAAGTGCTTGCGGGCGATGAGGTACTCGCCGTCCGGCGTCCAGACCGGCTGGTTCAGGAGGCGGAAGGTCTCCTTGGTCACCTGCCGGGGGTTCTTGCCGTCCCGGTCCATGACCCAGACGTTGTCGCCCCCGCCCTGATCGCTGGTGAAGGCGATGGACTTGCCGTCCGGGCGGTAGCGGGGCTGCATCTGCCAGGCGATGTCGTTGGTGAGGGCCTTCGCCTCCCCCCCGGAGACGGGGACCACGTAGATGTCGCCCAGGAGGTCGAAGGCGATCTCCCGGCCGTCCGGGCTGACGTCGAGGCTCATCCAGGTCCCCTCGGTCGTGTCGATCGTCACCGTAGACCACGGGCCGGGCGGGTTGTTCACATCCCACTTCTCGTCCTTCTTCGTCTGCTCCTCCGTAGGAGCCGCACCCTTCCCGTCCGCCTTGTCCTGGGTCTCCTTCTGCAGCTCGCTCTCGTTCTCCTCCGGCTCCTGCTCCCGTTGCTGCGCCTCCTCCTGGTCGTCGTCCGGGGGCGGCTCGGGAGCGGGAGCCGGCGCCGGAGCCGGCGGTTGGGGCTGCTGAGCCCGGGGGGCGTCGTGCCGTCCGCCGGGGCCGTGAGGTCCTTCGTGGGCCGCCAGCGGCAGGAAGCCGGTGAGCAGCAGGAGACCGAACAGGATCGATTGGGCTCGTTTCATCGGATGTCCTTCCCTGTCATCGAGATCGGAAGTGAGCGGGCAGTCCGCGCCCGACGTACAAACGCCCCGCGGGGCTGGAAACTTCCAAAGGGGCAAAGCCGCGGGGCAGGCTACGGGGAAGGGGCAGGGGGTGTCAAGGGAAGATCCGGGGCGTCGTCTGTCCTTCCATCAACTCAGGAAGCCGTCCGCCGCCTTCCGGGGGAGCCATATCCGTTTCCGGTCCGGCCTCCATGTCGGGAGTCCTGTTGAAGGGGCGGGCTAGGCACTGGACCCAGACGACGAAGAAGCCGTCCGCGGTCTGTTCGAAGGCGAGGCCAAGCCCGAGGTGGGCGTAGCCCTTGCCGAGGGTATTCGACCGCCGTTTGAAGCCGCCGAGCAGGGCCGACAGGGTTTCTTCGGGGGTGAGCGCCCCCTGGACGATGGTCTCCCCGAGGGCTCCGCGCGCCCGGTAGCCCGCGGCCTGCACGCGTCTCGACAGATGCCATGGTTTCGGGATCTCCCCGCCTCGCCGGAGCGCCTGGAACGCCTCCTCGGCGTGGGCCTGGGCTGCCCGATTCAGAGCGGTGTGAAGCGTGAGCGGCGGCGCCCCCGCCTCGGCGCGGGCCTCGTTGATGAGCCCCAGCATCTCCTCCCGCAGGGCGTCCGTGTCCAGGAAGCGCTTCGCCTGGTCCTCAAAAAGGTGGCGGACATAGCCGGCGAGGTAGCTCTCCTGCGAGCGGGCGAGGACGAAGGCGTAGAGGGTGAGCCCGCCGGAGTCGGTGACCCCGACCCCCAACTCCTCGACGTCGGGGTGGAAGAGGCTCGCCCGTTGCGAGTCCGGGAAGCTCCCCCACTGGGAGGCGATGCTTTCGGGTGCGGCATCTGTCTTCGCGATCTTCTCGGTCAGGAGCTGGACGGCGTAGCCCTGCTCGCCGACCCAGTGGTCGATCTCGCGTCCGTCGGGAGAGGCGAGATCGTAGTAGCCCCGGGCGGCCATGTCGTCGGTCTGGGCCTGGGCGGCCCGGGAGAGGGCCGGGGCCAGGCGGACGGGGGCGAGACCCAGCTTCCCGCGCTCCCGGTTGATCAGCCCGAGGAAGACGAGACGCCGCTCGTCCCGGCCGTCGCCGAGGGAAGCGTCCGCAGCCTGCCCGGCGCAAGGAATGGAGACCGCAATCGCCGAGACCAGCAGAAAGGCGAGAAGCCTCGGGAGCTTTTTCTTCATGAAGCCTCCCCTCTTGGATCTTCGATGATTTTAACGCCCATTTCCCGGAGCCTCTCCAAATCTTCGGGGGCGTTGACGTTGAGGAGCATCTTCTCGGGCTGCCCGAAGCGTGCGAGGTCCGGCTCTTCCAGGGTGCGCACGGCGAGGTCCTCTTCCGCCAGACGATGGAGGGCGAACTCCCCGCGCGCGATTCGGACCTCCAGGGCTGCCAGGGCGCGGGGCGTGTAGAGGGCACAGAGGGGCTCCAGGCGACCGCCCCGGCGGGGGACGGCCCAGTCCACGCTTTTGGTGCGGGCGAGATCCTCCAGAAGGGCTCGGGGGATCAGGGGCAGGTCGCAGGCGAGCGCCAGGAGAGAACGGCCGGGGAAGACCCGGGCCGCTCCCAGGAGGCCCGCCGCCGGCCCCCGGCCGGGACCGTCCGGCAGGGAAGCGAGACCGGGGAGCAACCCGCGTCCTCGGTCGGCCACCACCACTTCGAGGCAGACCGCCGCGAGGAGCGCCGCCGCGCGGGCGACCAGGGGCTCGCCGTCCAGAAGGAGCCGGGCCTTATCCCGCCCCATGCGGCTGGAGGTTCCTCCCGCGAGGACGACGCCGATTGGCCTTGCTCTCAGGCGGCCCACGGGCTACCATGCCTCGCGCAACTGATTGACATAGGAGAATTCCCGCAATGAATCTGACTCTAGCGTCGCTCGTCTGCCTTCTGGCCATGGCCGGAATCGCTTCGGCGGCCCCCCAGCAGGGGCAGGCGAAGCCGAATCAGAATCCCCGCGTCCTGTTGGAAACCAGCAAGGGCAACATCGTCTTGGAGCTGTACGCCGACAAGGCTCCCAAAACGGTCGACAACTTCCTCACCTACGTGAAGTCGGGCCACTACAACGGCACCATCTTCCATCGTGTGATCAACAATTTCATGATCCAGGGAGGTGGCTTCGACACCTCCGGGAAGCAGAAGCCGACCCGGGCGCCCGTCCAGAACGAGGCGGACAACGGCTTGGGGAACGAGACCGGGACCGTCGCCATGGCCCGCACCAACGATCCTCACAGCGCCAGTGCCCAGTTCTTCATCAACCTGAAGAGCAACACATTCCTGAACCATACCGCCAAGACCACCCAAGGCTGGGGCTACACCGTCTTCGGCAAGGTGGTGGAGGGCATGGACGTGGTCAACACCATCGCGCAGGTGAAGGTCTCCCCGGGGAGCCTCTCCGAGGCCGTGCCCGCCGAGAAGGTGGTGGTCACCAAGGCGAGCGTCGTCCCCGCCGGGAAGTAGGACCTCCTCCTACTTCTTCGTGCTCTTCCGCATCTGCAGCAGGCAGTTCCACAGGATCTCGAGCTGCTCCCGCCCATGGGGCAGCTCGAGGTCGTGCCAGATGTCCCGCAGGGCGCTGAGGAAGTCCGTCCAATCCACGGGATGGCCGTGCTCGATGATCCGGCGCATGGCGGCGAAGAGGTCCGGAACCGTCCACACCGCGGGCCGCTTGCCCCCCAGCTCCCGCCAGCCGTAGCGCAGGTTGTGCAGCCGCCGCCGCGAGAGCTCCTGGTTCTTGTAGCGCACCCGCAGGCGCCCGATTTCGGGGAGGCGCTCGAAGTCCAGATCGTCCAGCTCGCTTCGCTCGGAAATCACCTGCCAGTGCTGGGGGACCAGCTCCTCCTTGCGCACCTGGAGCACCAGGGCGTCGAACTTCGCCACGGGCAGCCCCTCGAACAGGGCCCCGAGCGTGGGGATCTCGGCGCCGTGGATCCACTCGCCGATCTCTTCCGGCGAGGGCAGGGCGCGGGCCGGGGCGGCTGCGGCACTCCCGGCCGGGACTGTGGGCTTGCCGGGCGACTTGTCCGGCTTCGGCGGCTGGGCAGGAGCTTCCGGCTTGAAGGAGACGTCGGTCGGTTCGGTCATCGTGTCCTCCGAGGGCAATCTAGTCTACGCCGGGTTGATACGATGGCGCCATGGAGACGACGCTTCCCACATACGAACGCCGGGGTCTCCGGCACACCTACCGCGCAGAGGGTGAGGGCGAGCCGCTGCTGCTGCTCCACGCCTTTCCTCTCTCCCACCGGATGTGGGAGCCGCAGCTCGGCTCCTTCTCGGGATCGCACCGCTGTCTCGCCCCCGACTTTCCGGGCTTCGGTGCCTCGGATCTTCCCAGGGAGGGCGCCTCGCGGATGCAGGAGCTCGCCACGGACGCCGTGGCCCTGCTGGACCACCTGGGGATCTCCCGTGCCGTGGTCTGCGGGATTTCGATGGGCGGGTACGTGGCCCTGGCTCTCTGGGAACGGCACCCGGAGCGGGTCCGCGGGCTCGTCCTGGCCGACACCCGCTCCGGCGCCGATGCGCCCGAGGGGCGGGAGCGGCGGCTTGCGTTGGCGGAGCGGGTTCTGGCGGAGGGTCCGGGATTTCTGGCGGGAGAGATGCCGGCCAAGCTCCTGGGGGCGAGCACGCTGGAGCAGAGACCGGAGCTGCGGCGCACGGTCGCCGAATGGATCGCCGGAGCTCGGCCCGAGGGTGTCGCCGCGGCTTCCCGGGGGATGGCGGAGCGGCCGGACCGCACCGGCCTCCTGGCCAGACTCTCCGTCCCCGCGCTGATCGTGGTGGGAGAGGAGGACACGCTGACTCCGCCGCAGGAGAGCCGCTCGATGGCGGAGCGGATGCCGGGAGCCGAGCTGGTGGAGATTGCCCGCGCCGGCCACCTCTCCAATCTCGAGCGGCCGGAAGCCTTCGACGAGGCCCTCGGCCGGTTCCTGAAGCGGCTGTAGGGGCGGCCTCACAGGACCGCCCCTACAGGTTCTGAGCAACGTCGGGCAGATCTGACTCTCGAGACCAGCAGGGTCAGCCGCGCAGAACATTTCGGGCCTGGAGGCCCTTCGGTCCCTGCACGACCTCGTAGCTCACCCGTTCCCCCTGGTTCAGCGTCCTGAACCCTTCGGAGACGATCGCCGTATGGTGGACGAAAATGTCCTCCCCTCCGGTCTCTGGTTGGATGAAGCCGTACCCTTTGGCGTTGTTGAACCACTTCACCGTTCCCTGCTGAGACATCTGCCGCGACTCCTTTCTGAAAAGACACGGGTCCCGAGGCTCGAAACCCGGAGCGTCAACGCAGGCGAATCATGAGGAGGTCATGCAGGTCGACCGTACCTCGGCACACCGGAAAAAAACTTCATCCACGAATTTTGAAGAGATACTGCCACCAGCGCAGTTAAAAATCAAGCGCTGGCCAGAGGTCAGCTCAGGGCTGGCCGGAAGGACCTACGGGAAGCTGTCAGGGGAGATCGAGAAAAGCCGGGAGGGATGGTGCCCAAGGCCGGACTCGAACCGGCACGGGTTGCCCCACACGCCCCTCAAACGTGCGCGTCTACCAATTCCGCCACTTGGGCCCAAAGAACACACTCGCATGCTACCACGCCCGGGCCGAGGGAAGGCTCCGGACGGGCTGACCGGCGGCTACCGCTGCTGGCTGCCGCCGTTGCCGCCCTGCGCGGGCTGCTGGGCGGGGGCCTGCTGGCCGGGAGTTGCCGGGGCCGGATTCGCCGGAGCTGCCGGCGCGGGCTGCGCCGTATCCTCCTGCACCACCCGGCTCATGACGGACGCGGCGCCCGGACCCGCCTGGCGGATGCCGATGGCCAGGGTGGTCAGGGTGAACACGATGAACGAGCCCACCGTGAGCTTGTGCAGCAGGGTCGTGGCGCCCCGGGCACCGAACGCCGTCTGCGTGCTGCCGCCACCGAAGACCGACAGGTCCGCGCCCTTCCCCTGCTGCAGCAGGACGACGAGAATCAGAAAGATGCAGACCAGGACGTGGATCGTATACAGCAGCGCAGTCAGGATCACGGTTCGATGCCTCCGAAGTGCCGCGGCGCGGCGCCGTCAATCAGAACCACGGATGATACTCAGGAATTTCTGCGGGTCAAGACTCGCCCCGCCGACGAGGAAGCCGTCGACGTCCGGCTGGGCGATCAGACCGGGGGCGTTGTCGGGGGTGGCCGACCCGCCATAGAGGATCGGCACCGCCGCCGCGGTCCTCCCGTCGAGGATCTCTCCCAGGAGCAGGCGGAGAAACGCGTGAGCCTCCTGGGCCATCTCCGGCGTGGCCGTTTCGCCCGTGCCGATGGCCCAGACGGGCTCGTAGGCCAGGGCGAAGGGATCGGGCCGGCTCGCCAGGGCCACCCGGAGCTGGCGCTCCAGCACCTCCAAGGTGCGGCCGCCCCGCCGCTCGTCCCGGGTCTCGCCCAGGCAGATCATCGGCGTCAGGTGGTGGCGGGAGGCGGCAGCCACTTTGCGGGAGACCAGCTCGTCGGTCTCGCCGTGATTCTGGCGCCGCTCGCTGTGACCGCAGAGCACCCAGGTGCAGCCGGCGTCCCTGAGCTGGGGTCCCGAGACGTCGCCGGTGTGGGCCCCCTTGTCCTCCGGGTGGAGGTCCTGGCCTCCCACCTCCACCTTGCTGTCCACCAGCTCCCGGGCCACCACCGGGATGAGCGGGAAGGAGGGGAAGATCAGCACCCGGACGTCGACCGGCGGCGGGGCCGCGAGGCCTCGCCGGAGCGTCCGGCAGTGCTCGGCCGCGTCGGTGTTGAGGAGGTTCATCTTCCAATTGGCGGCGACCAGGGGCCGCCGGCGGTCGGAGCTCATCGCGCCTTCTCCAGGACGGCGACGCCCGGCAGCGTCTTGCCTGCCAGGAACTCTAGAGAGGCGCCGCCGCCGGTGGAGACGTGCCCGAGGCGGTCGGCCACCCCTGCCTGGTGGGCCGAGGCCACGGTCTCGCCGCCGCCGATCACCGAAAAGCCCGGGCAATTCGCCAGAGCCTGGGCTACCTCCCGGGTGCCCGCGTCGAACGGGGGCTTCTCAAAAACGCCCAGGGGGCCGTTCCAGAACAGAGTCCTCGCCCGGCCGATCGCACCTGCGAACCGCTTGCGGGTGTCGGGGCCGATGTCAAAGGCCTTGGTGTCCGCCGGGATACGGTCGGCCGGCACGGTACGGACCCAGGCGGGATCGTCCAGCGTCTCGGCCACGACGAGGTCGGTGGGCAGCAGGACCTCGACGCCGCGGCTTTTCGCGTCCTTCAGGATCCCCAAGGCCACGTCCAACCGGTCCGGCTCGTAGAGCGAGCCTCCCACGTCATGGCCCTGGGCCGCCAGGAAGGTGTTGGCCATGCCCCCCCCGAGAAGGAGGAGGTCGAGCCGGGGAAGGAGGTTCTGCAGGGTGTCGATCTTCCCCTCGATCTTGGCCCCGCCCAGGAGGGCCGCGAAGGGGCGCTCCGGCTCTCCCAGGAGCCGCCCGAGGGCCTCCACCTCCCGGGCCAGCAGGCGCCCGGCGGCCTTGGCGCTCAGCCGCTCCGGCACGCCCACCACCGAGGCGTGGGCGCGGTGGGCGCTGCCGAAGGCGTCGTCCACGTAGACCTCGGCCAGGGCCGCGAGCTGGCCGGCGAAGGCGGGATCGTTCTTCTCCTCTTCCGCGTGGAAGCGGAGGTTCTCGAGCAGGATCACCTCGCCCGGGTCCATCGCGCAGATCAGATCCTCGACCTCCTCCCCAACGCAGTCGCCGGCGAAGCGGACGCCCTGGCCGAGGAGCTGGCGCAGCTCGTCTGCCACCGGCCGCAGGGTGTACCGGGGGTCGCGCTTTCCCTTGGGGCGGCCGAGGTGGGAGGCCAGGATCACGACGGCGCCTGCGGCGGTCAGCTCCCGGATCGTCGGCAGGGCCTCCTCCAGCCGGGTGGCGTCCAGCACCTTGTGGTCCTCGGAGATGGGCACGTTGAAGTCCACCCGCACGAAGGTGCGCTTGGCCTTGAGGGTGGGCAGGTCGAGGTCGTCCAGTGTCAGCAGATCAGCCATGGTTTCTCTCTCCCTCTCAGTCTGCCGAAGCTCGCCGGGCGATCAGCCCGAGCAGGTCCGCAAGGCGGTGGGCATAGCCCCATTCGTTGTCGTACCAGGCGACGACCCGGGCGAGCCGGCCGTCGGTCACCTGGACCAGGGGCAGATCGACCACCGCCGAGCGGGGATCGTTGATGAAGTCCGAGGAGACCAGCTCCTCCTCCGAGACGCCGAGCCAGCCGGCCAGAGGCCCGCGGGCCACCTCGCGAAAGGCGTGCCGGATCGCCGCCACCGGCGCGGGCTCCTCCAGATCGGCCACCAGGTCCAGCATCGCCACCCCGGGCGTCGGCACCCGGACGGCGAAGCCGTCGACCCGGCCCGCAAGGTCCGGGAGCAGCAGGCCGAGAGCCTGCGGCGCCGTGGTCGAGGTCGGGATGATGTTGAGCGCCGCCGCCCGCGACCGGCGCGGGTCCGGGTGCGGCAGATCCAGAAGCCGCTGACCTTCGGTATAGCTGTGGACGGTGCTCATCAGACCCCGGCGGACCCCGAAGCGGCCGTGCAACACCTTTGCCACGAGCGCCAGGCAGTTCGTCGTGCACGAGGCGTTGCTGAGCACGGCATGCCGCGCCGGGTCGAATTCGCGCTCGTTGACCCCCAGGCAGAGCGTCACGTCCGCCAGGTCGCCGACATCGGAGTTGGCGGAGATGACGACCCGGCGCACGCCGTCCCGCAGGTGGGCCGCCGCGCGCCGCCGGCCGGTGAAGCGGCCGGTGGCCTCGACGACCACCTCCACGTCCTCGCGCCCCCAAGGGACCCGGGTCGGGTCCGGCTCCTGGAAGACCGGTATACGCCGATCGTCGATCACCAGGGCGCCGTCTTCGGCGTAGACCACGAGGGGGAAGGGCCCGTGGACCGTGTCGCGCGCCAGCAGCCGCGCCAGCACGTGCGCCGGGACGACGTCGTTGATCGCCGCCACCTGGACGTCCGGGACGTTCCAGGAGGTGCGCAGCAGGGCGCGGCCGACGCGGCCGAAGCCGTTGATGCCGAAGCGCAGAGGCATGGTGGTCGTTTGTGTGTCAAACTGTTCGGGGCCGGACGGCCAGGGCGCCTAGTCTACCAGCGGTGTCACGCCTTTGGTTTTCCTCGCACTACTACTGGAGAGCGCCCGTCTTCCATCCCGCGAGCCGGCTGGGGATCATCGTGGACCCCGGCTCTTCCGGAGACGAACGGCGACATCAGACGACGACCAACCGATTCATAGGTTCAGGAGGACCGACCATGGCGGAGATGGGCAAGTATTGCAAAGCGTACCTGGCGAAGCAGTTCCGGGAGTATCCGGGCTGGACCGAGAACGCCGCCAACGTGCGCAAGGAGAAGAAGGAGGTCGACGGCAAGGAGGTCGAGGTGGAGCGCCAACTCACCGACGACTCCATCCTCTATCTCCAGGAGAACTACGTCGTCACCGACGGCATCTTCAAGGACGAGAACATCATCTTCGACAACGTCACGGACGAGTGGAAGCAGTTCTGCCACGAGACGCTGAATTTCGAGATCCCGGTCTACGAGCCGATCGAGATCAAGCGGGCGGAGGAGGAGCCGGCGGCGGCTGGAACGAACGGGTAAGGCCCCTCCCCTGGAGAGTCTACTCTCTCCAGGCCGACGTGCCGCGAGTCCTCACCTTCCGGCTCCCTCTCCCAGGGGGA
>DASQEB010000109.1:0-7222 GCA_035633875.1 Thermoanaerobaculia bacterium | reverse complement strand
ATCAACGACGCCCCGGCCCTGGCCCAGGCGGATGTGGGGATCGCCATCGGCACGGGCACGGACATCGCCGTCGAGGCGAGCGACGTGACCCTGATGCGGGGCGATCTCGCCAGCGCCGCCGCTGCGATCACGCTCTCCCGGTGCACGATGCGGACGATGAAGCAGAACCTGTTCTGGGCGTTCATCTACAACGTGATCGGCATCCCGGTCGCGGCCGGAGCGCTCTACCCCGTCTTCGGAATCCTGCTGAGCCCGATCCTGGCGAGCGCCGCCATGGCCTTCAGCTCGGTCAGTGTCGTCACGAACAGTCTCCGCCTTCGCCGTGCGCGGGTTGCTTGACCCGGGAGGACCACCATGGAACCGACGAACAGCGAATCCGTTCTCGACCACGCCGGCTGCGGCTGCGGCGTCGCCCACGACGGCGAGCGCAAGGCGGCGGGGGTGGACCCCGACATCAAGAACCGGAACCTGAAGCGCCTGCGCCGCATCGAAGGCCAGGTCCGAGGCCTCCAGAGGATGGTGGACGAGGAGCGCTACTGCGCGGACATCCTCACCCAGATCTCCTCCGTCCAGGAGGCCCTGCGCGGGGTGTCCCGGGAGCTGATGAGGAACCACCTCAAGCACTGCGCCACCAAGGCGATCCAGACCGGTCCGGCCGAAGCGGATGCGATGTACGACGAGCTCGTCGAGCTGATGTACAAGCACAGCCGCTGAATACACCCCAGGCCGGGGGCGCGCCCCCTTCGCGCCCCCGGCCCTGGGTCCGTCAGTTGTCAAAGAACATCCCAACCCACTCTGAACCTTCCGGAATACTCTACGGAGTCTTACGCTTTCTGCCTCCAGAACGCACAAAATGGAGCGTAGATTCCGAATAGTTCTACAATCTACCCGACCGGCGAAGAGTGCGCCTTCGAAGGCGGGGCTCTCCCTCTTCCCGGCGGCCGCCGGTCCCCGGAGGCGGAGCGCTCGCCTCCAGAGGCGAGGGTCTCGACTCTGGAGGCGAGGGCCGACGGAGGGAGGCGGAAGGCTCGCCTCCAGAAGCACAGATCTAGCCTCCGGCGGCGGACGGTTCGCCCCGGGAGGCGGAGGTTGGCAGCGCGAGGCAGACGGTTCACCCTGGGAGGCGGTCGGTTCGCCTCCCGAGGCGCACGGTCGCCGAGGGCTCTTTGACAACTGACGTACGGCCCCACAGGGGCCCGGGCCTCCCGGGGAAGGAGGCCCCGGCCAGCGGCCCGCCCGCGTCGCCCCCGCGGGCGGGCGCCGCTGGCGTGGTGTCGGCTAGAATTCGATCTCGCCGAAGCAGAATCCCATGGAGAGGCCGTTCTTGACGTAGAGACGTCCCAACCCGCAAGGCACGGCCTCTGGCAGCGCAACGCCGTCGAGACATCTCTCCACCCTCCAAAGGCCACCCACGGCGGGACGTCTCTTCGGAGGGCATGCCGCCTCGCATCGGCAGACCGGGATGGACGGGCAGAACGCCCCAGGCCTGGCGTTGGTTTGCGTTCAGGAGGGGATTGCCCGTTGCGGCGGTCCACCCTTCGAAAAGACGTCCCGCCGATCTTGCCCTTCAGAGGGCGGAGAGATTCTCAGCGATGTTGCCCTTCGAGCGCTCTTGCCATGCGGGTTGGGAGCGTCTCTACGTCGAACACCCCAACGCTGAGGATCTGCCCGCGATCAACCTGATATATAGACCCCCTACCCACCGGGTGGGAAGGGAGGACATTCATGCGCCACAAGCTTCTGGGAAAGAGCGGTCTGCGGGTCTCCGAGCTGTGCCTCGGGACCATGGCGGGGAACCACAGCCACCGCCTGGAGGGCGAGCACCTCCGGCGCCTCGACGAGGTGAGCCGGATCGAGCTCGGCTTCCCCCACGAGTTCCTCCAGAGCGACATGGTGAAGGGCTTCGTCTACGGAATCCGGCGCTAGAAGGGAGCGCACATGGGCGGGGAGACGAGGAGCGAACCGCGGGTCGTCATCGTGGGAGCCGGACTGGCCGGCCTCTGCTGTGCGCTGGAGCTGCAGAGCAAGGGGATCCCCTCCGTCGTCCTGGACGCCGCGGGCACGCCTGGGGGGCGGGCGCGCACGGACAACGTCGAGGGCTTCCTCCTCGACCGGGGCTTCCAGGTGCTCCTCACGGCCTACCCGGAGGCCCGGCGGATCCTCGACTACAAGTCTCTCGGGCTCCGCTCCTTTCTTCCCGGAGCCCTGGTGCGGACGGGCGGCCGGTTCCACCTGGTGTCGGACCCGTTCCGGCGTCCCTGGTCCGCCGTGTCGAGCCTCCGGGCTCCGGTGGGGAGCTTTCAGGACAAGCTCCTCATCGCCCGGCTCCGGAGCTATGTCCTCAAGGGATCTCTGGAGGAGATCTGGATGCGGCCGGAGACGAGCACGGCCGAGGCCCTGCGCGGTTTCGGGTTCAGCGAGCGGATGATCGACTCGTTCTTCCGCCCCTTCTTCGGCGGGATTTTCCTGGAGACCGAGCTCGCCAGCTCCAGCCGCCTGTTCGAATTCGTCTTCCGGATGTTCAGCATCGGCCGGGCGGCCCTCCCCTCGGACGGCATGGGAGCCATTCCCGACCAGCTCGCCGGGCGGCTCGTTCCGGGCATGCTCCGCCTCAACGCGAAGGTGGCGTCCGTCGGGGAGGGGGAGGTCCTCCTGGAGAGGGGCGAGCGGCTGCGCGCCGCGGCGGTGGTGATCGCCACGGACTCGACCGAGGCTGCCCGGCTCCTCCCGGAGCTCCATCCCCCGGGCTGGCACGGCACGGCCTGCCTCTACTACGCGGCGGACAAGGACCCGGTGGGCAAGCCCGTCCTCGTCCTGAACGGCGAGGGGGGCGGACCGATCGACAACCTGTGCGTGCCGAGCGCGGTGGCCCCCTCCTATGCTCCGGCTGCGGGCAAGGCCCTCGTCTCGGTCAGCGTCACAGGAGCCGGCGAGGCGAACGAGAGGGAACTGGAGACGGAGGTCCGCAAACATCTCACCACCTGGTACGGACCCCAGGTCTCCGACTGGAAGCACCTGCGGATCTACCGCATCCCCCGCGCCCTCCCCGCCCGGCGCTCCCTGGAGCCGGCCGCCCTCCCGGTGCGCCGCCGGCCCGGCCTCTACATCTGCGGCGATCACCGGGAGACGCCGTCGCTTCAGGGGGCGATGGTGTCGGGGAGGAGGGCGGCGGAGGCGGTGATGGCGGACTGGGCCGACTTATAGAGGTAGAATCCCGCCATGAACGCTGCCAAGAAAGAGGTCCTGAACAACGTCTGCCGGACGACGCTTCGTTGGAAGACATCCAGTACCACATCTACGTTCGCCAGAAGATTGAGCACGGGCTCGATGATGTCGAGGCGGGCCGTACTCTGTCCGAGGAAGAATTCGACCGGCGGATGGGGAAGTGGCTCGAACCATAAGGTGGACCGAAGCAGCGACCCAGGATCTTTCGGAAGCGGCTGAATTCATCGCCCGGGATTCCCGCTTCTATGCGACCGCCCTCGTCCGGGAAGCGAGGACAGCGGCCGGTCCCTCCGGACGCTCTCTGAGCGTGGTCGTCTCGTTCCCGAAGCCCGCTCGCCCGATATCCGCGAGATCTATGTAAAGAGCTACAGGCTTATCTACCACATCACCTCTGAGATCGCCTTGTCCACAGCGCCCGCGACCTCCAGGCGCTTTGGGACCAAAGGCGAACTGCCCAGCTCCTATTCCTGACGATCCTCCCCCACGATCGCCACCCCGCTCGACGTCCCCAGCCGGGTGGCCCCGGCCGCGATCATGGCCCGGGCTGTGGCCGCGTCGCGGATGCCGCCCGAGGCCTTGACGCCGAGGCGGCCTTCGATGGTGCGGGCGAGGAGGGCAACATCCTCCAGGGTGGCACCGCCTTTGGAGAAGCCGGTGGAGGTCTTCACGAAATCGGCGCCGGCGGCGGCCACGAGGCGGGCGCCCCGGACCTTCTCGTCGTCGGTCAGCAGGGCGGTTTCCAGGATCACCTTGAGGATGAGCCCGGAGCGCTCCTTGCGCATCCCCTCCACCCAGGCCGCGAGGTCGTCCAGGACCCTCCGGTCGTCCCCGCTCTTCAGCCAGGAGATGTTGAGCACAGTGTCCAGCTCCTCGGCGCCGTCCACCACGGCCTGCCGGGACTCGGCGAGGCGCACGGCCGGGTGGACGTAGCCGAGGGGGAAGCCGACGACGGTGCCGGTGTGGACGTCCGTCCCCCGCAGCCCTTCGGCAGCCAGTGGGACGTAGACCGGCGGGATGCAGACGGAGGCGAAGCGGTGCTCGGCGGCCTCGGCGATCAGCCGGCGGACCTCCCCCTCGGTGGCCTCGGGCCGTAGCAGGGTGTGGTCGATGGAGGAGGTGAGGGGGCCGTCCATCCCGGTCACTTCCCCGCGGTGGTGATCATCGCCGGCCGGCGGCGGAGGCGGCCGAGCTCCACGCCGGTGTAGTAGTGGGTGAGGATCTCGCGGTAGGAGTGGCCCCGCTGGGCCATGCCGTAGGCCCCCACCTGGCACATGCCCACGCCGTGTCCGAAGCCCCGGCCGGTGAACAGCCAGCCGGCCTCACGGCCCTTCGGCTCCAGGCGCTTGGCGGTGAAGAGCGTATCCGGGACGTCGAGGGTCCAGCGGACGGCCAGGCCGTCGACCTCCACCACCTGGCCGCTGGCGCCGTGAATGCGGATCTTCCCCACGCGCCCGGATTCGCCCCGCTCCAGGAGCTCCAGGTTGCGAAACCCGACCCCGGGAAAGCGGGTGTTGACCTGGGCCGCGAGCTGCGAGTCGGAGCGGAAACGGGTCCAGGAGCTGTAGGGGCTGCTGCGGTCGAAGGCCACGCCGTCCAGGTCCACCTCCTGGGATGCGGCGACGAGGCGGCCGTCCTGCAGGAACAGGGTCAGGCGGTCCCCCGGCAGCAGGGAGAGCGCGGCGCTGGTCATCTCCTCGCCCTGCCGGCGGAAGGTGGAGAGCCCCGGCGGCACGGCATAGGTCCGGTCTTCCTTGCCGCTGCGGACGGTGAGAGCCCCGTTGGACAGGGACAGGAAGGAGACGTCCTCCCGCTGGACGACCCGGAGCAGCTCGGCCAGCGCGAGGAGCATCCGCTCCACCTCCTGGGCGGCCAGGGGCTGGTCGAGCGGGCCGGTGACGAGGCCGCTCTTGATCAGGTAGGCCGCCCGCCGGAGATCGTCCTCGCTCCAGTCCTTGGGCGGATCGCTGAGCAGGTACTTCACGTCCTCGGGAGCCAGGAAGAGGCGGGCGTCGAGCGCGAGGTCGAAGGAGGAGGCCACGAAGCGCTGGACCTCCCGGCGGTCCAGGGAGGCCAGCCGCCCGCGCGGGGCCGGGAGCCCGGCGAGGAAGGCCAGGTGCTCGAGCCGGGCGGCCAGAGCCGTGGCCGGGGCCACGCCGACCGTGGAGGGCACGAGCTTCTGCGTCAGGCCCTCGGGGAAACGGACGCCGGATGGGAGGTCCCCTTCCAGGCGGGCCGTGCCCGTCTCCATGCAGGGGACCCCCTGGAGGTAGGGCCCGGTCTTCAACGGGAAGACGATGTGGACGTCCTCGGTGTGGCCGCCGCAGGTGGAGCTGTACAGCGCGTCGACCAGCTCCCCGCTGTAAAGGAGCACCTGGCCGGCGGTCTCGGCGATGGCGCGGTCGGAGAGGTGGTGCTCGATGGTCATTCCCCTGTAGACCTGGCAGCGCGGCGTCGAGCAGATGTCGTACCCCTCGCGGGAGAACTCGCCCAGGTTGCGCAGCGCATAGGTGCGGGCGGCGACAGCCTGGGCCTTCAGAGCCTCGAGCTGGTTGTATTGCTCGGGCCCCATCTCCCCCGGCACGACGCCCCGGAGGTAGTCCTCCACCGGGAGCTCGTTGATCAGGTTCAGCATGCCGCGGTCGTTCAGGTAGACGAGGATCCTCCCGCGGTAGCGCTTCCCCTGCACCCGGATGCTGGGATTGCCCACCGGTGACACGGAGATCCAGCGGCCGGGGTGGACCGCCGAGGTCTGCCCCACGATCACACGCAGCGCCGGCTCGGAGACGCCGGAGCCCTCGTTGACGACGAACGCGCCGATCACCCCGATGGTCGCCAGGCGGCGCAGCTCCTTTTCGGCATCCTCCCGGGTCGGGTAGCGCCCCACGCGCACCCGGTAGAGGTCGATGTCGGCGTCGAAGTTGGCGTCGCCGGGCTGCCCCGTCTCCTTCTGGAGGCGCTGGGCGAGATCCTGGGCCTGACGCTCATCCCGCAGCGCCGCGGCCTGGATGCGGTAATAGCCCGCCTGGGCGGCGGCCGCGGCCGGCTCGATGCGGAGGGGGCCCGCGACCGCCAGCGCCTGATCTCCCACGGCGGCCGCCAGGGGCTCCTCGCAGCAGGGGACGGCGACCGCGTCGAGGTCGCTCGCGAGCCCCACCCGGATGAGGAGCGGCTCCGCGGGGCCAGCCTCGGGGATCTCCGGCTCGGCCGGGGGCTGCTCCACCGGCGGCGGAGCGGGTTGCGGTGGAGCGGGCTCAGGCAAAGCCGGGGAGGACGGCTGGGGCGCGGGGGGCACCCGGGTTGCGGGAGGGGGAAGCTTTCGGGCGCAGCCCGAGATCAGGGACAGGACGAGCAGAGCGGGAAGGAGCCTCATTCTCACGCGGTCATCACCTCGGAGCGCATCCGGCCCTGGAGCTCGCTCCGCACCAGGGCCACCAGGGCCGCCGCCAGGGCCAGCATGAGCAGCGCGGACGGCAAGCCCTGGAGGAGGAACAGAAAGACGTGCACCACGGCGCGGGCGACGGGTGCGTCGGGGAGTACCAGATCGACGCCGATCGACAAAGGGAGGAAGGCGACGGAGAGGGCCACCACCGCGATCAGGAGGAGCAGAAACAGCAGGATCACGGCGCCCAGGCGGTGGCCGAGCACGGAGAGCCCCACCCGGGAGGCGGTCCCGATGCCGGACTCTTCCCGCGCCAGGTCGGCCTGGCCCACGGAGAACCAGAGGCCGAGGACCAGGGCGAGGAAGCCCAGGGGGAGGGCCCCTCCGCAGCCGATCCCCAGCGCGGCCGAGCCACCCCAACGCTCGCCTCCCTGGGCGATGAAGGCGACCCAGAGGACCGCCAGCAGGAACACGAGCGAGACCAGGAGGCAGAACAGGTTGATGAACCAGAAATACCGCCACACGTACCGGCCGCCCCAGCCGAGGAAGTCCCGCAGGCTGAACGTGCGGAAGAGCCGGCGGTCCCGCGGCGGGCCGGGCAGCGCCTGCCGGTCCGCC
>DASQEB010000108.1:0-7361 GCA_035633875.1 Thermoanaerobaculia bacterium | reverse complement strand
GATCGGGAGGCCTCCGAGGAGGACGTGGAGCTGCGCACGGGCAGCGTCGGCTTCAAGCTCGGCCGTCCGCTCGGCAACTTCGTCAAACTGGGGGCGGAGTACAGCCTTCTTTACTTCGACTACGGCGCGGCGGAGGACACGGCGGACGCGTTCGTCGTGCCGAGCAGCAACATCCTGCAGTCGCTCGACCTGAACGCGAGCTTCGCCCGCTCGGGCTACCGCTTCCTGGCGAGCGGCAGCTACAGCCGCCGCTCGGAGTGGGATCCCTGGGGCCTGCCCGGCAATCCCGAGTACGACGAGGCCCACCAGGACTTCCTGCGCTACGAGGTGCGGGCGAGCAAGAACTGGTATCTCCCCCGCTTCCAGAAGGCGAGCCTGGAGCTGGACTGGGCCTCAGGGCAAGACCTGGACCGCTTCAGCAAGTATCAGTTCGGCTTCTTCGGCGGCACCCGGGTCCACGGCTATCAGAGCAACCGTGTGCGGGCCGAGGAGGTCCTCGCCGGCCACCTCTCCTACGGCTTCGAGATCGGCCAGGCCTTCCGGCTGGAGGCGATCGCGGACGCCGCCCTCGCCACCGACGAAGCCACCGGGCTCGACCGCGAGCTGCTGGGAGGCGTAGGCCTCCAGGGGACCTTCATCGGCCCCTGGCAGACGGTGGTCAACCTGGATCTGGGCGTGCCGGTCGCGGGTCCGGACGACGGCTTCGTCCTCTACCTCGTGTTCCTGAAGCTGTTCGGATAGACAAAAAAGGTGCCTCCCCGTCCCGGGGGGAGAGGGGAGGCTGAGGGGAGAGCTTGGGGGAGGGCTGCCGGCGCGCCGCCGCGCGTGCTGGCGGCCCCTCCTCGGGTTCGTTCACAGCCCGAAGAAAGCAACGACCGTGCCACTCCGGTCCTGCGGGGGACTCCTTGCAGCGCGATGATTTACGAGGATCGGGCGGCAGCGGTGCCAAGCGATTCGTCTTGAATTTGGATCGCTCTGTCCAGGTTTCAGACAGCTCGTTCCCGCAATGGTGCGATCCCCTGCTTCTTCAGCTTTTGATACAGGGTGCTCCGGGGGACGCCCAGGCGCCGGGCGGCCCGGCCCTCGTTGCCGCCCTCTTCCTCGAGCACGCGGGCCACGTGCTGCTCCTCCATCTCCCGGAGGGTCATGCCGGTCGCCTCGCGTCCGGCAGGGTCGGACTCGAACCAGAGGTCGCCCGGGGTGAGGATGTCGGTGCCGGCGAGGAGGACGGCGCGCTCCAGCACGTTGCCGAGCTCGCGGATGTTCCCCGGCCAGGAGTAGGCCTGGAGCCGGGAGAGGGCCTCGGAGGAGAGCTGCGGCCTGCGGCGGCCCAGCTCGGCGGCGAGCCCGGAGAGGATGCGCTCCGCGAGGGCCGGGATGTCCTCCCGGCGGTTCCGTAGCGCCGGCACCAGCAGGGGCAGGGTGCTGATCCGGAAGTAGAGGTCGTTGCGGAACCTCTTCTCCACCATGAGCGTGCTCAGGTCCTGGTGGGTGGCCGCGATCAGGCGGACGTCCACCGAGCGCTCGGAGATGTCGCCCAGGCGGCGGAAGCGCTTCTCCTCGATCACCTTGAGGAGCTTGCCCTGGACCTGGAGGTCCATGTCGCCGATCTCGTCCAGGAAGAGCGTGCCGCGGTGGGCGACCTCCAGGAGGCCGGCCTTCTGCTCCACGGCGCCGGTGAAGGCCCCCTTGCGGTGGCCGAAGAGCTCGGTCTCGAGGAACTCGCGGGCGAGGCCAGCGCAGTTGACGTCGATGAACGCCTCCTCGGCCCGGGGCCCGTGGTCGTGGAGCCAGCGGGCGAGCACCCCCTTGCCGGTGCCGGTCTCGCCGAGGATCAGCACGGGCCGCTCCGAGGCGCCGACCCGCCCAGCATCCTGGGCGAGGCGCCGGATGGCCGGGCTGGTGCCCAGAAAGGGGTCGACGGCCGCGCGGGTCCGGCGGGCGCGCCGGAAGCGCTCCATGCGCTGGGCGCGACGGTTCTCCACGGCCCGCTCGAGCACCACCGCCAGGGCCGGCAGCGCCACCGGCTTGGTCAGGAACTGCTCGGCTCCCTCCTTGATGGCCTGCACGGCCAGCTCGATCGAGCCGTGTCCGGTGAGGACGACGATCGGCACCCCGAGGTCCGCCTCCGCCAGTCGGCCCAGGAGCTCCAGGGCGTTGCCGTCGGGCAGCGAGTAGTCCACCACGGCGGCGTCGATCTCTCCCGCATGGAGGAGGTCCTGGGCCTCCCGGCAGGTTTCGGCCTCGCGCACGGCGTAGCCCGACGCCTCCAGGAAGTCCCGGATGACGAAGCGGATCGACGCCTCGTCGTCCACGACCAGGATGGTTTCTCCAGCCATTCTGTCAGGGTCCACTCAGTCCGGAAGTGCAGGTCAGCAGCGGCAGCGTGACGCTCATCACGGCGCCTCCTTCGGGACGGTTGCCGGCCGAGATCTCCCCCTCGTGCTGCTCGACGATGCGCTGGACGATCGACAGCCCCAGCCCGGTCCCTCCGCGGCGTCGCGAGAAGAAGGGCTCGAAGATGCGGTCGAGGTCCTCGGGCCGGAAGCCGGGCCCGGAGTCCTCGACGGAGAAACGGGCCCTCTCTCCATCCCCGGTGGCGCCCACCCGGACGATGACCCGGCCGCCCTGGGGCGAGTGCTGGATGGCGTTCTCGAGGAGGTTCTCGAAGATTTGGAGGATCCGCATCCGGTCTCCCATCACGGGCGGCATGTCGGACGCCATCTTCGCGGCGATCTCGACTCCCGTGGCCGCGGCCAGGGGAGCGCAGGCCTGGATCGCTTCCCGCGCGACCCTGCGCAGGCAGATGTCCGCCAGCTCCAGGCGGATCGGTTTGCCATAGTCCAGGAGCTGCTGCATCAGCTCGTTGAGCCGCTGCACGCGGTCCCTGAGGATCTCGAAGTAGCGCCGGTACTCGGTGCGGTTCTGAAAGCGGGATTCGAACGCGTCCAGCGTCGCCGAGATGCCGAAGAGAGGGTTGCGCACCTCGTGGGCGACGCCCGCGACCAGGCCTCCCATGGCGGACATGGTCTCGCTCCTGCGCAGCGAGTCCTGGAGCTTCACCAGGTCGGTGACGTCGAGGGCCACCACGATGAGCCAGCGGTCGCCGTGCGGGCTGGCGACCGGGTTGACCGAAAGGTCCCAGGTCCGCCCCCGCGCGTCCCGCACCTGGGCGGCCGCGCGCGCGGACGTGCCCGCCACCTGCTCCACCAGGGCCTGCGCCGCCGGCCAGGGCTGCGAACTGCCGAGCGCCGGGAGCGGACGATCGATGGCGCGGTCGTAGGTCACGCCGGCCAGCAGCCGGGCCGCCTCGTTCATGCGGATGATGCGGCCGTCCGTCTCCAGCAGCAGCAGGGGCGAGGGGATGGAGTCGAAGGTGAGCCGCCACTCCAAAGCCGACCGGCTGATCACCGCCTGGAGCCGGCTCCTCTCCTCCTCGATCCGCTTGCGGGAGGTGATGTCGGAGAACGAGACCACGACGGCGTAGGGCCTGGGCTCCCCCTGCCGCACGAGGGGACGGGAGTTGATCGAGATCCAGCGCCGCTCCCCGTCCGGCCGGTCGAACCCCAGGACCACCTGGGAGCAGGGCTCGCCCGTCCGCAAGGTGAGCTTGCCCGGCAAGGCATCCGGATCGCAGGGGCTGCCATCCTCATGGACGCTCGTGCCCCCCTGGAGGTCGGGACAGCTCCGCCCGAGGACCTGGTCTTCCGTCAGTCCCAGGATGCGACACGCACTGGAGTTGCAGCTCGACACCGAGCCGTCGGCCTCGAGGAGGACGATCCCCTCCTCCAGCGCGGCGACGACCGCCCGGTAACGCTCCTCGCTCTCACGGAGGGCGCTCTCCGTCGTTTTCCGGGTGCGCATGCAAGCTCCAGACACCTTGTGGCTCGAAGTGCCGCTAGTATAAATCGGATATGCGGGAGGATGAGGACCGCAATGGTGAGGAGCTCGATCCCCTGGAGCCGGTCGAGCTGCCGATCACGGACGTGCTGGACCTCCACAGCTTCCGGCCCGCCGAGGTGCCCGACGTGGTCCGCGAGTACCTCGACGCGGCCTATGACAAAGGATTCCGCGCGGTGCGGATCATCCACGGCAGGGGGATCGGCGTGCAGCGGCAGACCGTGCGGACCCTCCTCTCCCGCGATCCGCGGGTCGAGGCGTTCGGCGACGCCCCCGGGGAGGCGGGCGGCTGGGGCGCCACCTGGGTGCGGCTCCGGTGAGCGCCCTGCGCTCCCTCCACGCGCCTCTGGCCAGGTCCTTCCGGCGGAGCCGCCGCCGGCTCTCCGTCCTTCTCGGCCGCCCGCGGAAAGATTTCGTCTACACCCAGCGCTACCAGGTCGACCTGCCCGGCGTGCTCGCCGACCCCCGCCGGGGCGAGCACATCCTCGCCTTCCTCGACTCCACCGGCCTCGTCGGCCCCGGGGCCGTCCACCGGCCCGCCCCGGCCAGCTTCCGCCAGCTCCGCCGCGTCCATCACGACGACTACCTCGACTCCCTCAACCGGCCGGGAGCCCTCACCCGGATCCTCGGCCTGACGATCCGGGACGATCTCGCCGAGCGGGTCCTGGAAATGCAGCGGATCATGGTCGGCGGCACGATCGTCGCCGCCCGCCTCGCCCACGAGACCGGCGGGATCGCGGTCAACCTGGGCGGCGGGCTCCACCACGCCTTCGCTGACAAGGGGGAGCGCTTCTGCGCCTACAACGACGTGGCCGCGGCCATCGCCGAGCTCCGCACCCTGGGCGTGAGCTCCCGGATCCTGGTCGTGGACCTGGACCTCCACGACGGCGACGGCACCCGCGCCCTGTTCGCCGAAGACCCGACAGTCCACACCTTCTCGATCCACAATCAAACGTCCTGGGAGGGCGGCGCCGTGGAGGCCACGGTCGTCGAGTTGGGAAACGGCGTGCGCGACGAGGCCTACCTCCAGGCCGTGCGGGACCGGCTGCCTCCGGTCTTCGAGCGCTTCCAACCGGAGCTGGTCTTCTATCTCGCCGGCAGCGATCCGGCCGCGGACGACCAGATCGGCGACTGGAAGATCTCGGCCGAGGCCCTGCTCGAGCGGGACCGCTTCGTCCTCCGCTGCGCCCGGGAGGAGCAGCGCAAGCTCCCCTTCGCGATCGTCCTCGCCGGGGGCTACGGGCTGAACTCCTGGCGCTACAGCGCCCGTTTCTTCTCCTGCCTGCTCAACCGGGGGAGGGTCATCGAGCCCCCTTCGACCGAGGAGATCGTCCTCGTCCGCTACCGCCGGCTCGCCCGGGAGCTCGACCCGCAGGAGCTCTCCGGCGAGACCGGGCCGGACGACTGGGGGCTCACCGACGACGACGTCCTCGCCTCTCTCGCCGGCCCCCACCGGCCGCACCGCTTTCTCGGCTTCTACTCCCTCCAGGGCCTGGAGCTCACCCTCGAGCGCGCCGGCCTCCTCGACCGGCTGCGCACCCTGGGCTTCGAGCGCCCGACTCTGGAGATGGACCTCGACAACCCGACCGGGGACACCCTCCGGCTCTATGGAGACGAGGAGCGGCGGGAGCTGCTGATCGAGCTGCGGGTCCGGATCGATCGCGGAACCGTCCCCGGCCTCTCCCTCCTGCGCGTCGAGTGGCTGCTGCTCCAGAACCCGCGGGCCGGGTTCACCTCCGAGCGTCCCCACCTGCCGGGGCAGACCCATCCGGGGCTGGGCATCTCCCAGGACGTCGTCGCCCTGCTCGTCCTCGCCTGCGACCGCCTCCAGCTCGACGGGCTCCTCTTCGTGCCCTCCCACTACCACACGGCGTCCGCGGGCCGGAAGACGCTCCGCTTCCTCGACCCGGCCGACGAGGGGCTCTTCCGCTCGCTGCACCGGGCGCTCCAGGACCTCCCCCTGGCGGAGGCCACGCGCGCCGTGGACCAGAGAAGGGTGGTGGACGCCGCCACGGGCGAGCCCTTCACCTGGCAGCCCATGCCCATGGTGGTCCCGGTCTCCGGCCGGCTGCGCACGAGGATGGAGGACGCGGAGTACGAGAGGACGGTGGCCGGGGAGGCGGCGAAGCGGGCGTTCCGGCTGCGCCCTTGACTTTCCCCCGCACCCTTTTCTATTCTGGCGCAATCAAGACGTAGTTTGTCGCGACGCGCTTTCCGGAAGGAGGTGCCCCGCCGCATAAGTCCCGAACCGATGAGCCCCGGCGATTCCGCAGGCGGGGCGTGCCGGCCGCGGAGACCATGAAAGCGGCCCGAGGATGAGTAGGCGCTCACCCCCGAGCCTGACCACGCACAGGAGAATGAGTCCCATGCGTAGCTTTGGGCATAGTACCATTCCGTCTTCCCGCAACGCCTTTACCCCTTCCTTTCTGCAAAACATCGGCGAGCGTGACGAGCCCCCCACGGCCGGGGAGGCCGACGTGGCCGGACCGTGGAGCCTCGAAGAGATCTCCGGCCGGGGATGGGGTCTTTTCCGTCCCGGCACGAGCACCGCCGCGGGGGATGCCCCCTACGCCGTCTTCCGCGAGAAATGGCACGCCCTCCTCGCCGCAGCCGTCCTCCCCGGCACCGGCCGCGACCCCGCCTTCCGCCTCCGCAAGGAGGAAGACCCGGAAGGCTATGCCGTGGTGTCCGGAGACGGCGCCGCCGTCGTCGGCCACCTCGCCCTGTTCGACGAAAACCTAGTGGCCGCCCTGCACATGGCCGAGGCCCTCCTGAGGTCCCCCTGGAACCTCGCGGGTTTCCTGGAGGCGGCCGGGCAGGTGGCACTGGAGCGCTCGGGAGCGATTCTGGGAGCCCGGGTGTAGAGGGAGCCTCACCCCTTCCGCCCTCCGCCGTCTCTGCCGGTGGAGGAGGGCGGGAGGGGGTCTTTGACCGTCGTCCTCTCAAGGCCAGGGAGGCGCCTTCACGCCGCCGTCCCTTCGGGACTTCAGGGAGAGGGGTCATCTGTTCCTGGCATTGAAATGCCAGGCTTTACGCCCAGGCCCCTTCGGGGCCTTTCGATGCATGAGATCGTCGCGAGGGTGAGCATCCTCAGGGTCCCGGCGACCGTTCCCCCTGCCCTGGCGGGTATTTCTAACCATTCAGCAGCCATTCCCCGCTCCCTGGCGGGCATTCACCACCCGCGGGCGAGCCTTCGGAACGGCCAGCCGGGCGCTCCCCCCGCCCTGCCGGTCATCCCCCGCGAGCCGACGGCCGTTCACCTCCCTCGGGCGCAGGCTCCCCTCCCTCGGGCGAGCAGTCCCCTCTTTCTCGCGAGCCTCGCCGAGGCGCGGGCGAGCATTCCCGGACAGCCGGCGAGCATTCCCGAGCTCCGGGCGACCACTCCCCGCCCCCGGGCGAGCATTCCCCCAGTGCGGGCGAGCGTTCACCGGCCTCCGGCGGACGCTCCCCGCACCCGGGCG
>DASQEB010000107.1:0-6893 GCA_035633875.1 Thermoanaerobaculia bacterium | reverse complement strand
GGCAACCCCGTGCGGGAGGGTTCGACATGACCGACACGAAGCCGGCCGCTGCTCTCTATCTCGACGACGTCAAGGTCCAGTTCCGGAAGCTCAAGGACCTGGCCGAAGGTGCCCTCGCCCAGGTGCGGGACGAGGACCTCTTCGCCACCCTCGACCCGGAGTCCAACAACCTGGCCATCCTGATGCAGCACATGGCCGGGAATCTCCGCTCCCGGTGGACCGACTTCCTCCACTCGGACGGGGAGAAGCCGGACCGGGACCGCGACTCCGAGTTCGTTCTCGCCGCGGGCACCACCCGGGAAGAGCTCTTCGAGCGCTGGGAAGAGGGCTGGCGGTGCCTGTTCCAGGCCCTGTCCGCCCTGTCGGAGGAGGACCTCGCGCTCACCGTCCTCATCCGGGCCGAGCCCCACAGCGTCATCAAGGCGATCAACCGCCAGCTCACCCATTACGGCTACCACGTGGGCCAGATCGTGTTCCTGGCCAAGCACCTCGCCTCGGACCACTGGAAGACCTTGTCCGTCCCCCGGGGCGGCACCCGGGAGCTCAATGCGGAGAAGCTCGGCCGGAGATGAGCCAGGAGCCCCGGCGCCCCATGCGGCGCCTGTTTGGATATCTCGCTCCGTACCGGGGGCGGCTCGCCCTGGCGACCGGGGCGAGCGTGGCCAACAGGATCCTCGACCTCATGCCCCCCCTGCTGGTGGGCTGGGTCATCGATTCCCTGCGGGGCAGGCCTCCGGCCTGGATCGCCACGCTCGCCGGCACCCGGGACCCCTGGAGCATGGCGGTGGTGCTGGCGGGGCTCTCGGTGGCCATCTTCTTTTTCGAGAGCCTCTTCCAGTGGATGTACCAGCGGGGCTTCCTGCGCCTCGCCCAGGAGGTCCAGCACGACCTGCGGATGGACGTCTACAACCGCATCCAGTCGCGGGAGATCGCCTTCTTCGAGGAGCACCGGACGGGCGAGATCCTCGCCATGCTGAACGACGATGTGAACCAGCTCGAGCGGTTCCTCAACACCGGCTTCAACGAGCTGGTGCAGATCGCCGTGCTCTTCGCCTTCTCCTTCGCCGTGATGCTCCCGATCTCCTGGCAGCTCTCCCTGGTGGGGATGGCGCCCATCCCGGTCATCCTGTGGGGCAGCCTCGTCTACCAGCGCCGGATCGAGCCCCGCTACCGCGTCGTGCGGGAGGGGGTGGGAGGCCTCGCGAGCCGCCTGGAGAACAACATCGGCGGCATCCACGTCATCCAGAGCTTCACCGCCGAGGCCTTCGAGACCGAGCGGGTCCGCCAGGCCTCGGACGCGTACCGCCAAGCCAACTTCGCGGCGATCCGCCTGTCGGCCACTTACGTCCCCGTCATCCGCATGGCGATCGTGGTCGGCTTCGCCGGGGTCCTGCTCCTCGGGAGCTACTGGATCCTGAACGGCTCCGGCCTGATCACGGTGGGCGAGCTGGTGCTCTTCGCCATGATGACCGAGCGGCTGCTGTGGCCCCTGACCCGCCTGGGCACCACCGTGGACGAGTACGAGCGGGCCCGGGCCAGCGCCCGCCGCGCCTTCGGCCTCCTGGACACGGAGCCGGCGATCCGCGACGCGGCGCGGCCGGTGCCCCTGGACCGGGCGCGGGGCGAGGTCCAGTTCGACAACGTGGAGTTCCGCTACGCCCGGGGCCGGGCGGACGAGCCCGTGCTGCGGGGCCTCTCCTTCCGGGTGGCTCCCGGCGAGACGATCGGGATCGCCGGGCCCACGGGCGCGGGCAAGTCCACCCTGATCAAGCTCCTCCTCCGCCTCTACGATGTGACCGGCGGCGCCGTGCGCCTGGACGGCCACGACGTGCGGGACCTCTCCATGGCCGACCTGCGGCGCAACATCGCCCTGGTGAGCCAGGACGTCTACCTCTTCCACGGCACCATCCGGGAGAACATCGCCTACAGCAAGGACGTCCCCCTGGACGGCGTCGTGCGGGCGGCGAAGCTCGCCCAGCTCCACGATTTCGTGGCCTCCCTCCCCCAGGGGTACGACACCCTGGTGGGCGAGCGGGGGGTGAAGCTCTCCGGCGGCCAGCGCCAGCGCCTCTCGATCGCCCGGGCCATCGTCAAGGACGCCCCCATCCTCGTCCTCGACGAGGCCACCAGCTCCGTGGACACGGAGACCGAGCGGGCCATCCAGGAGAACCTGCGTACGCTCACCGAGGGGCGTACCGCCCTGATCATCGCCCACCGCCTCTCGACGATCCGCAACGCCGACCGCATCATCGTCCTGCGCGACGGCCGGATCGCCGAGGAGGGCCACCACGACGACCTCCTCGCCCGGGGCGGGACGTACGCGGATCTGTGGCACGTGCAGGCGGGGGATCTTGCGGCTACCATGGTCCCCCGATGATCTCTCCCGCCGCTCTGGTCTCCCTGGCCCTCCTCCTCGCTCCCCCGCCGGCCCCCACCTTCGACCTCCTCCTCCGGGGCGGCACCGTCGTCGACGGCTCCGGCGCGCCGGCCTTCCGGGCGGACGTCGGGATCAGGGACGGCAGGATCGTCCGGGTGGGGGACCTGAAGGAGGCTTCTGCGAAACGGACGATCGACGCCACGGGACACGTCGTGGCCCCCGGGTTCATCGACGTCCACACCCACGCGGACGACCTGGCGAACAAGGCGCGGGCGGAGAACTTCGTCCGCATGGGGGTGACGACCCTTGTGGCCGGCAACTGCGGGTCCTCGGCCCTGGACGTGGCCAAGGCTTTTGAGGAGATCGGGAAGGCGGGCGTCGCGGTCAACTTTGCGACGCTCCTCGGCCACGGCACGGTCCGCGAGGCGGTGATGGGGAGGGAACGACGCGCTCCGACCCCGGCCGAGATGGCGAAGATGAAGGCGCTCGTGGCGAAGGCCATGGAGGACGGGGCGGCGGGCCTCTCGACCGGACTCCAGTATGTGCCGGGCGTCTACGCCGAGCCGGGGGAGATCGTCGAGCTCGCCCGGGTGGCCTGCCGGGCGGGGGGCGTCTACGCCTCCCACATGCGCAACGAGGGGACGGAGATCGAAGGTGCCGTGGCCGAGACGATCGACGCCGGGGAGAAGGCGGGCTGCCCCGTCCAGATCTCGCACCTGAAGATCGACAGCCCGAGCCGCTGGGGCGCGAGCGCGCAGGCCCTGGCCCTGATCGACTCGGCCCGCGGGCGGGGAGTGGACGTCCAGGCGGACCAGTACGCCTACACGGCCGCCGCCTCGAGCCTCTCCATCCGCTTTCCGGACTGGGCGCTCGAAGGCGGGGAGGAGCGGACCCGCCAGAGGCTGGACGACGAGGAGACGTGGCGGCGGATCCGGGAGGAGATGAAGGACCTCCTCGCCGCCCGGGGCTTCACGGATCTTTCCTTCGCCGTCGTGGCGTCATATCCCTCCGATCCGACGCTCGTGGGTCTCACGATGAAGCAGGTGGGGGAACGGCTCCTGGGGGACGGCTCGGCGGACGCGCAGCTCGAGGCGGCCCGGCGGATGCTGCGGGCGGGGGGAGCCGGCATGGTCTACCACCTGATGGCGGACGGGGACGTGGAGCGCATCCTGCGGCACCCCTGGGTGGGGATCGCCTCGGACGGCGCCGTGGTGGAGCCCGGCAGCGGCCGGCCCCACCCCCGGGCTTCGGGCAACAACGCCCGGGTGCTCGCGGTCTACGTTCGCGAGAAGAAGGTGATCGGCCTGGAGGAGGCCGTGCGCAAGATGACCTCGCTGCCCGCCGCCCGTTTCCGGCTCGCGGGCCGCGGGCTCGTCAAGGAGGGCCATGCCGCGGACATCGTCGTCTTCGATCCGGCGGCGGTGCGCGACGACGCCACCTTCGAGGCTCCCCTGGCGTTCGCGCGCGGCATCCCGGCCGTGATCGTCAACGGCGTTCCCGTCGTCGACGGGAGCGTCCACACCGGTGCCAGGCCCGGGCAGGTCCTCCGACCGGGATCTCGCTGACGGGTGTCACGTTCTCCGGGGCTGGAAGCACTATGAGGACAGTATTGCACTTTCTCTTGAAGTCCTCTGTTGTTCAAAGGCGCTGAAGGGCAGTCCCCGCCGCCGGTCGCCTTGGTGCGGCCGGCGGCAGTCGTCTCCTGCCGAGTCTTCCCCCGGGCGGCCTCCTCGGAGGTGTCTCTCCGGACGACCGTCTAGCCTGCGGGGCCGGTGCCGGTCATCTCTAGAACGACCTTTCCCCCAAGCCTCCGCGATATCCTTCCTGCGTGGCCCAACAGCTCGGTCTGTTCGACGTTCCGGTCCCGCCTCCCAGCCCTCCCGGCCGCGTCCTCGTGGCGAGGGGGGCGCTCGCGGCGGAGGCGCTGCTGTTGGAGCGGATCGGCGCGTTGGTGGAGGAGGCCCGGCGGGAGCCGCGGCTGCTGGCCTTGCCGGTGCGGATCGTGGTGCCGTCGCGAAGCCTGCGGGCACATCTGGGGGCGGCGATCGTGCGGGCGCGGGGGCGGTCGGTGGCCGGGGTCACGGTCCAGACGCTCTACGGCCTCGCCCGGGAGATCCTGGAACGGGCCGGGGAGGTCCCCTTGGCCGGCGAGCCCCTCTTCGGGGTGATCGCCCAGCGCCGGGCTCGGGAGGAAGCGGTCCTGCGGCGCGGGCTTGACGGTCTGGTCGACGGCTTCGGGGCGGTGGTGGGGACGGTTCGCGACCTGATCGACGCCGGGTTCGAGCCCGAGCACGCGGACGGGGTGGACGAGGCCCTGGCGACGGACGGCCCCGGTCTCGCGAGCCGGGCCGAGGTGGAGAGGGCTCGGGCCCTGGTCCGGGTGGCGGCGGGCACGGTGGAACGAATGCAGGATCTGCGGCTCGGGTTTCGCGCCGCCCTCCTGCGGCGGGCCCTGGAGCTGCTGGACGCCGACCCGGAGCGGACCCTGCCGTCCCGGGCCGTGCTCGTCCACGGCTTCGCGGATGCCATCGGCGTGGCCACCGACCTCCTGGAGGGCCTGCTCCGCCGCCGCAGTGCGTGGCTGGTGCTGGACCGTCCTGCGGAGCCGTTGGGGGACGGCGTGGAGAAGGCATTTACGGAGCGCTTCACCGGGCGGCTCGTGCTGGCCGTGGGGACCCTGGAGCCGGCGGCGCCCCGGCAGGTCCAGAGCCCTCCCGTCGTGAAGAGCTTCGAGGCCCTAGGCGGCGAGGCCGAGGCCCGGGAGGTTGCCCGGCGCGTGCGGGATCTCCTGGACGGCGGCGCCCGCCCCGAGGGGATCGGCCTCGTGGCGCGGGACCTGGGACCTTACCGCCTCCCCCTCCGGCGCCACCTGGGCCGGCTCGGGGTGCCGTTTTCGGGGGTGGGAGAGCGGGGCTCCCTGGAGCCGGCGGGTCGGCGGGCTCGGGCCTTTCTCGAGCTGCTGCGCCGGGGGGAGGACGTGCCCGCGGACCGCTGGCTGGACGCCGTGGCGTCGTTCCCCTCCGGCAACCGGGAGCGCGCGCTCACCGGCAGCCTTCTCGTGGATCTCCGCCTGGGCTTCGCCTCCCTGGGGGCGGCCCGGCTCCGCGATGTGGCTGCGCTGCCGGTGGAGACCGTGCTCCAGGGGGACTCCTACCCGCTGCCCATCCGCCAGGGCCTGCGGTCGGCCGGTCCGGAGGAGGATTCCGACGCCGAGGGGGATGGCCACGGGGAAGCCCACACCTATGCGAACCGCCGGCGGGTGGCGGGCTTCCAGATCCGGCGCGCGGTGCGGTCTGCGGACCGCCTCTGCCGACGTCTCTCCTCCTGGCCCGAGGAGGCGCCGGCCGGAGTCCATCTCCACAAGGTGGGCCGGCTTCTCGTGGGGAGCCTCGGCTGGCGGCGGGAGGACGACTCCGTCCGGCCCGTGTTCGCCGCCCTGGAGGAGCTCGACCGCGAGCTGCCGCCGGACTTCCCCCTCCACCGGGACGAGCTGCGCCTCCTCCTGGAACGCCTCCTGGACGGCGCCGGCGCCTCGGCCCTGGGCGGGCAGGGGGGCGGCGTCCAGGTGCTCTCGGTGATCGAGGCCCGGAGCCGCACCTTCGACCATGCTTTCGTCCTCGGGCTCAACCGGGACGTCTTCCCGCGGGGCATCCGCGAGGACCCCCTGCTGCCGGACGACCTGCGCCTCGTCCTCCAGCGCGTGCTCCCGGACGTTCCGGTCAAGCGGTCGGGGTTCGACGAGGAGCGCTACCTTTTCGCCCAGCTCCTCTCGGCGAGCCCGGCCGTGACCCTCTCCTGGCAGGCGGCGGACGACGACGGCCGGCCTCTCTCGCCCTCGCCCCTGGTCGAGCGCCTGCGGGAGCGGATCGGACCGGTCAAGGCGCCGGCCCTCCACGCCCTCCCCGCCGCGGGACCGCTGCCGGGCCTGCGGCCGGCGGATGAGCACGCGATCCTCGCCGGACTCCACGCCCCGCGCCGCTGGTTCGGCCGGGTCCTCCCCCTCGCCCTGGAAGAGGTGCGCGCCGGGCTGGCCGGGTCTCTCCCGCTTGCTGCCGCGGACCTCGCCGCCTCCCGCCTGGCCGTGCTGGACGAGATGGACCCCGACCTCCGCACGCCGGAAGGCCGCGCCGTCCGGTCGCGCCTTGGACCCTATTTCGGCTTCATCGGCCGGCCTCGGGGAGAGAGAGGGGACCCCCGGCTGCGGCCTCTCTATGTGACCCATCTCGAAAATCTGGCGGCCTGCCCGTGGCAGCTCTTTCTCGGCCGGCTGCTTCGCATCGAGCCCACGCCGGACCCTCTGGCCGCGCTCCCCGGGATCGACCCTCCGCTCCTCGGCAACGTCGTCCATGCGGCGCTGGCCCGGCTGTCCCGCGAGCGGACGCCGCGGTCCGCCTCCGGCCTGCCGGAGCCACTGGAGGCGGTCGCCGTGAGCTGGCCTCCTCCGGAGAAGCTGGACTGGATGGTCCTGGAGGAGGCCGGCCGGCTGCTGGCGGACGAGGGAATCGTCCTCCCCGGT
>DASQEB010000106.1:0-6034 GCA_035633875.1 Thermoanaerobaculia bacterium | reverse complement strand
CCCGCTCGCCCGGCCGGACGACGCTGCGCCCGCCTTCCTCCTGGGGTTCACCCCCGAGATCCTGGCGGGGTTCGCCGTGGCGGCCATCCTCGCGGCCATCATGTCCACCGCCGACTCGTTCACCAACCTCGGCGCGGCCGTGCTGGTGCGGGATCTCCCCAAGGCTTTCGCGCGGAAGCCGGGAAACGAGCTGCTGTGGGGGAGGATCGCGACCGCGGCCGTCACCGTGGCAGCGGCCGGGCTCGCCCTTCTCTACGACGACCTGATCGCGCTCCTCGGCACCTTCGCCTTCGGCACCTTCGGCGCGGCCCTCGCCCCGGCCCTCGCCGTGGGCCTCAACTGGAAGCGGGTGACGGCGGCGGCGGCCACGGCCTCGATCGTCACCGGGACGGTGCTCAATCTCGCGCTGGAGTTTCTGGGGCGCCAGACCTTCTTCCCCGGCCTGCCGAAGCCGCCGCTGCCGCCCGGAGCGCTGCCGTCGGCGGTCTCCCTGGCCGCCTCGTTCACCGTGCTTCTCGCGGTGACCTGGTGGACGGGGAGGCGGGAACCGGCCCTGGACGCGGACGTCCTCGCGGTGATGGAGGTCTGAGACATGGCGGCGTCGGGCGGCGTGCGCTTCCTCGTCAACCCCGGCGCGGGACGCGGCACCGGGGCGGCCCACCTGGACCGCCTGCGCATCCTCGCCTCCCGGGCGGGGGCCGGAATGGTGGTGAGCCGCAGGGTGACCGACCTCGCGGAGCAGGCCCGGCGCGCGGTGGCGGACGGGGTCGAGCGCCTGCTGGTGGCCGGGGGGGACGGGACCATCCACCACGCCGTCCAGGGGCTGGCCGGCACCTCCTGCGCCCTGGGAGTGATCCCCCTGGGGACGGGCAACGACCTCGCCGGCACGCTGGGCATCCCGCCGGACCTGGACGCCTCGGTGGCGCGGGCCCTGACCGGAGAGGTGCGGCGCATCGACCTCGCCCGGGTGGGGGAGACGTACTGCGTGGGCTACGCGGGGGTGGGCTTCGACTCCGAGGTCACCCGCTTCGCCAACGGGACGCGCATCCTCCGCGGGCCGCTGGTCTACTTCTATGCGGTGATCCACACCCTGGTCACCTTCGTCCCGCCGTCGATGAAGATCGTCTACGACGGGGGCTCGTTCGAGGGAAAGGTGATGTTCACCGTGGTCAACAACCTCCCCCGCTTCGGAGGGGGGATGCGCATCGCGCCGGACGCCGAGATCGACGACGGGCTCCTCGACCTGGTGATCGTGCGGGAGATCCCGAAGCCGGTGCTCCTTTCCGTGTTTCCGAAGGTCTACGGCGGCAGGCACGTCGGCCACCCGGCGGTCCTCTTCGCCCGCACCCGCCGGGCGGAGATCACCCTGGACCGGGACATGACGATGTACGGCGGAGGCGAGCCGGTCCGGCCGGTGGCCGCGGGGGAGTCGGTGGTGGTAGAGGTGGTGCCGGGGAGGTTGGGGGTGGTGGGGTGAGGGCCTCAGATTCCCAGGAAGTCCGGGACCGAGATCGTCCATTCTGGAAATTTGAGCAGAAGGGGCCCGTCGTAGGTAACGACCTTGACCCCACTGCTCGCCGCCAATGCGACGAAGAGCGTATCGTACGCGGGATGTTTGCGAGCGACAGCCAATTCCAAGGCGTCCTCCCAGAGGGCGTTCGTGGGAACGAAATGGGTCACGACTCGATCGGCATCCTGCAGGGCCAGTTGAGCAATTTCCATGGGGACAGTTCTGGTTGCCACCCACTGCCAAAACGTATTTATGAGCTCCGCGCGCAAAGAGTCGGGCGCCCAGACCTCGTCAACCGAGTCCAAAGCCAGTGCGGAGGCCTCATAGAAGGCGGACGTTCTGAGGAGGGCGTAGGCCAACACCATCGTGTCGAACACCATTCACGGCCGCCCCTGCTTGATCCACGCCTTGACCTCTTCCGGGGTGGTTTCGGGTAGATCCTTCCAGCGTTCCCGGATTCGGGCCAGTGCTTCCTTTTTCTCCTCCCTTGTCCGGTACTGGCTTTCGATCAAAGACCGCAACTCCTCTTCCAACGAACGACCGCGTCGTTCTGCGTCGCTCTTCAGGCGCTGGATTACGTCATCAGGAACATCGCGGATCGTCACGGTCGCCATGGACAAGAATTCCTCCTGTAAGGAGGATACAGCGAGACCGGGTCTGGCTGCAAGCAAGTCCAACAGCCAGGCTGGTTCGTCTCCCTACGACCCCACCTTGAACTCCACCCCCTGCGCCAGCGGCAGGTCGGTCCCCCAGTTGAGGGTGCAGGTCTGGCGGCGCATGTAGGCCTTCCAGGAGTCGGAGCCGGCTTCGCGGCCGCCGCCGGTCTCCTTTTCGCCCCCGAAGGCGCCGCCGATCTCGGCCCCCGAGGTGCCGATGTTCACGTTGGCGATGCCGCAGTCGCTGCCGGTCGCGGCGAGGAAGCGCTCGGCGCTCCGCATGTTGAGGGTGAAGATGGCGGAGGAGAGGCCCTGCGGCACGTCGTTGTGCATGCGGATCGCGTCGTCCAAGTCGTCGAACTCGAAGAGGTAGAGGATGGGCGCGAAGGTCTCGTCGCAGGTGATGGGCAGGGGGCGCGGCACCTCGACCAGGGTGGGCTCGACGAAGTAGCCCGGCCGGTCGATGCGCTTGCCGCCCTGGAGGATGGTGCCGCCCTCGGCCCGCACCCGCTCCAGGGCCGCCATCATGTTGTCCACGGCGTGGTGGTCGATGAGGGGACCCATGAGGGTGCCCGGCTCCATGGGATCGCCCACGCGGACCGAGCGGTAGGCCTCCACGAGGCGGCGCTTCATCTCGGCGGCGATGCCCCGCTGGAGGAAGAGGCGCCGCGTGGTGGTGCAGCGCTGGCCGGCGGTGCCCACGGCGGCGAAGAGCACGGCGCGCAGGGCGAGGTCGAGGTCGGCGTCGTCCATCACCAGGATGCCGTTGTTGCCCCCGAGCTCGAGGAGCGCGCGGCCGAGCCGGTCGGCCAGCACCTTGCCCACATCGCGGCCCATGCGGACGGAGCCCGTGGCCGAGATCAGCGGCAGCCGCCGGTCGGCCACCATGCGCTCGCCCACCCCGGTCCGCCCGCCCATGACGAGGTTGAAGATGGGCGGGGCGCCGTTGGCCTGGAGGACGCGGTGGGCGATCCGCGTCACGGCGATGGCGGTGAGCGGCGCCTGGTGGGAGGGCTTCCAGATCATGGAGTCGCCGCAAGTGGCGGCCACCATGGCGTTCCAGGCCCAGACGGCCACGGGGACGTTGAAGGCGGTGATGATGCCCACGGGGCCGAGCGGATGCCACTGCTCGTACATGCGATGCATGGGCCGCTCGGAGTGCATGCTGAGGCCGTAGAGCTGGCGGGACATGCCGACGGCGAGGTCCGCCATGTCGATCATCTCCTGCACCTCGCCCAGGCCCTCGGCGAGGATCTTGCCGACCTCCAGGGTGACGAGGCGCCCCAGGTCCTCCTTGTGGCGGCGCAGCTCGTCGCCGAGCTGGCGCACGACCTCGCCCCGCCGCGGGGCGGGCCAGGTCCGCCATTCGCGGAACGCCTCCAGGGAGACGGCGGCCACCCGCTCGTAGTCTTCGGCCGTGGCGAGGCGGACGGCGGCGATGGGCTCGCCTGTCGCGGGGTTCAGGGACTCGACCCGCTCGCCGTGGGTCTGGATCCACTCCCCGTCGAAGGCGCCGGGGTTCTCGGGCTCGATCCCCAAGGAATCGAGGATGCGGGCTACGGTGCTCTCGATATCGACTGTCATCGGATCTCTCCTGGAAGGTGCGCGTAGGGCCGCGAGGGCGCGGGAGGGTAGGATATCGCATCCTACAATCCCCCTCGATGGCCCGCCTCGTCCCGCCCCTGCTCCTCGCCCTGTTCGGCGCCTGGTGCGGGACTTTCGCCGGAGGGGCCACCGCCTGGGGCAGCGCGTCCGGGCTGGCGGCGCTCCTCGCGGCGCTCCTCTGGATCGCCTCGCCCTGGCGCGACCCCCTGCGGCTGGGCGCCTCGGGGAGCCTTCTCCCCCTGGCGTTGTGGATCGCCGCTGCGGCATCCACGGGGGGCTCGCCGGTGCCGCGGGCGGGGGTGTTGGGCGTGCTCCTCTTCCCCGTCTTCCTCTGGCTGCCGGGAGCGGTGGAACGCTGCTGGAAAAGCCGCGACGACCGGCGCCAGGGGCTGCGGGCCGTGGCTCTCGTAACGGCAGGGATCTCCGCCTGGGCCTTGATCGACTGGCTGGGTCCCGGCGCTCCCCGCCCGGCCATGCCTCTCGGACAGCATACCCTCCTCGCCGCCTGGCTCGTCCTCGTCCTGCCCCTCGCGGTCCTGCCGGCCCGGGAAGCGGGGCCGTGGAGGCTGGCCGGGCTCGCGGCGGCCGGGCTCGGGGCCGTGACGGTCCTCCTGACCCGCTCGCTCGCGGGGACGGCGGCGCTGGCGGCCGAGGCGGTCTTCGGGATGGTCTGGCTGGCGCGCACGCGAGGAGGGCGGTGGAAGGGGATCGCCGGAGGGCTGGTCCTGCTGGCGCTGGCGGGCGCGGCGGTCCAGGCCCCCCGGCTGGCGCGGATCGCGACGGGGGAGGACCCGTCGGCCCAGGCGCGGAGCGTCTATTTCGAAGCGGGTTGGGAGGGCCTCCTTGCGCGTCCGGTCCTGGGGTGGGGGCCGGGGAGCGCGGCGTGGACGGTCCATGCCTTCCTCGACCCGGTTCCCGGGGTGAGCCCTCCTGGCGAGGCGGTGGGGGAGCTCCACTCGCTCCCTCTCCAGATCGCCTATGAGCTGGGTGGAACCGGTCTCCTCCTGGCTGCGGCGGTGGTCGGGCTTTTCTTCCTGCGGCGCAGGGCCGAGCTGCGGACGAGCCGGGATCCCGCGCTGCTCGCGTGCGGGCTGCTGGGTCTCGTCGGCGGGGCCGTCGCTTCCCTGGGGAGCGGCGCGGTCGCGGTCACCGCCCTGCCTCTGGCGGCGGCGGTGGTGGCGGGGGCGGCCCTGGCCGCCGCGGAGCGGGAGACCGGGTGGGAGCCTGCCCTGCCGGTGCGGATCTACGCCGTGACGGCAGCCCTCGCCCTCCTTCCCGCGGAGCTGGCCCGGTGGCGCTACGATCGGGCTCTGGCCGCCGAGACGAAGGGGCGCCGCGCCGTGGCCCGGGAGGAGCTGGCGTCGGCGCTCCGGCTCGACCCGGCCTTTCCTCTCTATCGGATGCGCCTTGCACTCTTCGAGGAGAGGGAGACCGCCGCCCGCCTGGGGCTCCGGGCGGCCGAGGACGGCGGCGCGGTCCCGGTCCTGTGGACGGCGGCCGGCCTGCTCGGGTTCTCGGCGCAGAGCCCCTGGGCCGGCGAAGCTCTCGACCGGGCCTGCGCTCTGGCCCCCTTCGATCCCTTCCCGCCCTTCTACCGGATGCTGTCCGCTTCCGGCGGCGGCGCCGCGCCCGTCTACGGTGCCCACGCGCTGCTGGCGGAGCCCCGGCTGCTGACCGCGACCTCCTGGACTCCGCAGCTCCTCGGGCTGTCTCTGGAGATGGTCCGCCGCTGGCCGGGGGTGGACCCGGGCTGGAAGGAGGCCCTCCTGGCCGCCGCGTCCGTCCCCGTCCCCTCCCGAGGCCCGTTCGTCCGCCTCGGATTGGAGATCGACACGGCGGACACCCTGCGCGGCCAGTCCCTCTCCCTGCCGGTCTTCCGGCGGCGCCCGTGGCCCGCGCGGTGGCCGCTCGTCCGCGTCCGGCAGGTTCTCGTCCCCTTGGATCTGCCCCCTGCCACGACCCTGCGGGCCACGGCACCGGACGCCTTTCGCTGGGTGTGCCGCTCACAAACTGGGCAGAAGCTGCTCACGAAGTGAGCAACCCTCCAGGAGAGCAGCGGGAGGACCTCCGGATCTCCGCAGGCCCTGTGGAAAACCTTGTGGGAAACAGGGGCAAACGAGGACCAAAGCTGCGGTCAGACCGTAATTTGGACCGTTTTGCCCAAAGCTTTGTGCAAGTGGCTCAAGTCCTTTGGGCGGAGGGGGTTGAAAATATTTTTCGATTGAGTGATGGAACGTTTTCCCAAATCTTCCAGGGAAGAGGG
>DASQEB010000105.1:0-7801 GCA_035633875.1 Thermoanaerobaculia bacterium | reverse complement strand
CTCCTCTGGGAGGAGGAGGACGAGCCGTGGCTCCACCTCGCCCACCGGACGGACCGTGCGATGGACGTCCTGCGGGAGGCGCCTCCCGGCGAGCCGCTCGTGCCCGCGCCCCTCACCGCCGCCAGCTTCCTCTCGAACGGCGCCGGCGAGACCTGGTACCGCGCCGGGCGGGACGTGGAGCGGTGGCGCGGGAGCCCCGTCGAGGAGGGCCTGCGGCGTCGCTTCGCCGTCGAGCGGGTCGCCTCCTGGCCGTTGCGGGGCGGCCTCGTCCAGGGCCGGCTCTTCGCCCTGGACCGCCGCGACTTCGAGCGGGACCACCTCGTCCTGGGAAGTATCGTGGCGCAGCGGATCGCCGCGGAACTCGATCAGCTCTACCTCACGCAGCGGCTGCGGACGGCCGCGGTGGCGGACGAGCGGGTCCGGCTCGCCTGCGACCTGCACGACGGCATGCTCCAGTCGCTCACCGGGGCGGCCCTGCAGCTCCAGGCCCTGGCCGGGCTGCTGGACGACGACGAGGACCGGGAGGCGGCCCGCGAGCAGCTCCGGGAGGTCCAGCGCCTGATCGCCGCCGACCAGCGGGACCTGCGCTTTTTCATCGAGGAGCTCAAGCCGGTTCCGCGCACGCCCGCCGGCGCGGTCGGCCTCGCCGAGCGGCTGGACGAGCTCGCGGAGCGGCTGAAGCGCCTCTGGGGCCTGCGCGTGGAGATCCGTCTCCAGGACCTCGACGCCCAGTTTTCCGAGGCGTTCACCCGGCAGCTCTACCGGCTGCTCCGCGAGGCCCTGTTCAACGTGGCGCGCCACGCCGGGGCCACCACCGCCCGGGTGGAGGTGGCGCGGGAGGACCGGACCCTGCGCATCGCCGTGACCGACGACGGCCGTGGCTTCCCGTTCCAGGGGCGCTACGACCACGAGGAGCTCGCCCGGCGCAAGCTCGGCCCGGTGAGCCTCAAGGAGCGGATCTCCACCCTCGGCGGCTCCCTCGCCATCGACTCCGCTCCCGGCCATACCCGTCTCGAAGTGTATCTGCCCGCCGGAGGAGGAATCCGATGATGGACGCGCCGATCCGCGTCGTCGTGGTCGACGACCACCCGATTGTCCTCGAAGGCCTGGAGCGGCTCTTCCGCCAGGAAGGGGACATCGACATTGTCGCCCGCTGCGTCAACGCCCGGGAAGCCCTCGACGCCGTGCGCACCCACCGGCCGGACATCGTCGTGCTCGACCTGCGCCTGCCGGGCGGCCATGGCCTCGACGTCCTCGATGCCATCCGCCGCGAGGCGCTCCCAACCCGCGCCGTGCTCCTCGCCGGCTCGATCAACGAGGACGAGCTTGTGGAGGCGCTCCAGCTCGGCGCCCGGGGGATCGTCCTCAAGGAGATGGCTCCCGAGCTCCTCGTCCGCTGCCTCCGCACCGTCCACGCGGGCGGGCGCTGGTTGGAGAACGACTTCCTCGGCCGTGCCCTCGAAAGCATCCTCGACCGCGAAGGCGTCGCCCGCCCGGGCCGGATGGCCCTCTCTCCTAGAGAAATCGAGATCGTCCGCCTCGCGGCCACCGGCCATCACAACCGGGAGATCGCCGAGACCCTCCACATCACCGAAGGGACCGTCAAGGTCCACCTGCACAACATTTACGAAAAGCTGGGGATCGAAGGCCGCGTCGAGCTGACCCTCTACGCCCGGGACCACGGGTGGGTGTGAGGGTCTTCGAGCCGGGGAAATGATCCAGATCGCGAAGTCACTATAGAAGGGGGTCTGGCGGTCGGGGTACCCGGAGACGGGCTGATCGCGTCCTTCCGCAGAGCTCCGAGAGCGCACCGTGCGATGGAATGACAACAGGATGTAAGTAATGACTGACGCAGCCCCTTCTATTGGAATCGCCAATCTCACAGACACAGACTTGTTGCGCCTATACCTTTCGTTACCTCCAGCACTCCGAGAAGAGGTTTTCATCAACACTGCGCAAGCCGCCGAGATCACAGGCGTATCGATGCGCACGATTCAACTTTGGATCGAGAGCGGAACAGTGCGCGCCATCGTCATCGGCAGGAAATATAGGATCGTCCTAGAATCGCTGAGAGCACACCTGGAAAGTCAGATGAGCAAACGAGGCGATTAGCGGCATCCACCGAAGAGACCGCGAATCGAACGTAATCAGCGTAGTAGACGAAATCCGCGCTAGACACTCACAGACCCTTCGGTGAGGATATCAGCATCGATGCGAGCTCCTAATAGGAGTGCTCTCGGTGGCGGGGGAAGTTTATCAAAGGATCTCAACACACAGGAGAGAGCTCATGAAGAAGTCTGTCTGTCGAATCGCCCTGGCCCTGCTCTTCGGCTTTCTCGGGGCTGCGTCGGTCGTCCACGCAGACCGCATCCTCACCGTCAATCCCGAGCCGTTCTACCGCTTCCGGGTGCCGAGCTCGCGGCTCGGATACCTGCTGACGCGGAATATCAATGAGGGCTACTCCCTGGGGTACATCTTCGAGGGAGCCTTGACTTCCTACTGGGGTTACCCTCCGGCCGGGCTGATGCCGACGCCGATCGGGAACTACACCATTCCGGTCTACCGCTACCGAATCAACCAGAGGAGCACCCCTTATTATCAATACGGGAACACCTACATCGGCAGCGGACGTGACTACGTTTACGAGGGGATCGCCGGCTATGCTCTTCCCGCGAGCGGGGTGTTCGGAGGCACGCCGTTCCACGTCTGGTACAGCCAGGACTACGGCTACTGGTTCACCGTGAACCCCTATGAGGCGCCGCCGAACGGCACCTACCGTTACCACGGCGTCCCCTTTAATCTTTTCACGCAGGCTGGCACCCAGACCGTCGTCGCTCCGGATTGCGATGCGACTCAGCGGCAGAGCTGTGCCGACATCCAGGGCAACTGGAACGATGTGGCCTGCACCTGCGAAGCCCCCTCCGACCCCTGCGCCCCGTACTACCAGAATCTCTGCACTCGAGGCGGCGGCACTTGGAACCCCTGGGGTTGCTACTGCGAATACCCGGATCCTTGCGAGATTGACCCCTGGTCCTGCCAGCCGACGTGCGATCCGCGGTTCGAGATCTGCCCCGTCCAATAGCAGGCCCGCTTGCCTCGATTCCCGAGCCCCCCGTTCCTCCGGGGGGCGTTCAGCTCACCTTACAAAGCTGGGGATTGAGGGGCTGGTCGAGCGGACCCGCTGGCCCGGGCGCCTGACCAGGACGAATCGATGGAAAATTGTCTGAGCTGAATACCAGACTCTCTGGACCTTGCCGCCATGATGCCAATGTCATGGATTTGGTACCTGGAAAAACAACGATAAGGAAATCGTCGTTCTCTCGGAGAGCGCCCGGCCGGAGACGGATTCCGGCCGCCTGCTGTACTATGGCCGCGAAACCTGCATCCTCTTCCGAGAACTATGGGCGCCACCGAAGAACTTGAGCTCCGCCTTGTGCAACTGATCGAACGTCAACGCCCGCGGATCGCGAGGCTCTTTGCCCGCTACCGCATCCCGTCTTGGGACCGCGAGGACCTCCTCCAAGAGGCCCTGGTCGTCATGATCGGAAAATGGGAGACGATCGGAAGCAAGGAGGGATACCTCCTCGGCATTCTCCGGTTCAAGTGCTTCGGCTACTTGCGGCAGCGCTATCACCTCGCCCAAACGGCGGCGGACGTGTCGGTTCTCGAAACCCTCCCCGAGAAAGGATTACCTCCGCAGGAGCGGCGCGAGCTCCTGGTGGATCTGCACTCCCTCGCGGTTGCCCTCCCCTTCCGGCAGAGGCGAGCGCTCTTCCTGCGCTACCGGCTCGGCATGTCCGTCAAGGAGGTGGCGGAAGTCCATCCCCGGTTCGCTCGCAAGACCCTGGAAAAGGATGTCTTCAAGGCGATCGAGCGTCTCAAGGAGCTGGTGAACGAAAAGGGGAGCTGCGGCTGACTATGTCATTGGCTTCTCCGCTGGGAAAGGTTTTCGTCGCATCGTTTGTCCGAAGCCTCACCGCCTCGGCGCCCTCATCTCCAGCCCGTTCTGGTGCAGGACGACCGCCACGACCTTGCCGGCTGTGTCGCGCTCGAAGGTCAGGGCCGCCTCTACGACGTCGTACTCGAACCGGTCTTTTCCGACGCAAAACACCGGGAGCGCCGGCTGCCCGGTGAGCATCACCACGAGCGTCTCTGCGGCAGCCTTCACCGTGATGGTGGAGTCGGGCTGGAACTGGCCGAAGTCATACTCTCCAACGTACTGCTCGAGCGCGGCAGCATCGGGGAATTCGATGCGCGGGGGCGGGCCCGGGTCGCGGGAGGCAGGGATCTCGCGGCCGTTCTGGTGCAGCGTCAAGCCCTCGATCGTCCCCGACGCGCCGCGACGAAGGCTGAGCTGCGCGTCCACGACCTTGTAGAAGAGCTCGTCCTTCGCGCTGGCGAAGACCGGGACGAAGGGCTGCCCCGTGAGCCGCGCGACCAGGCCATCGCCCCGGCGAAGCAGCGTGAAGCGCGACGATTTGTCGATGGAGTAGACGCCCACGTACTCGTCGAGCACCTCTGCCGGCAGCGCGACCTCCGAGCGCGTCACGGGCAGGCGTCCTGCCGCCTCCCACGCCGCGAGCCACGCGAGCGGGGGCGCTGAAGCGTTGCTCGCGAGCACGACGACGGCGCGGCCGCTGGCCGGACGAACCGAGATCACGCTCCGGAAGCCCCCCGTCCCGCCTTCGTGATAGTAGCTGTCCTCGCCGCTGTCCTTGGCGTGAAGGAGCCCGAGACCGACTTTGCCGCCCACCGCCGACAAGTCGGCGTAGTCGCCGGCGAGCAGAGGCCAGATGTCGCCCAGCGGGCCCTTGGAACCCGCGAGCAGCGCGTCCGCGAGCTTGCTCAGGTCGGCGAGAGAGGAGCGCAGCCCGCCCGCTCCCGCGACGGCCTTGAACGTCCACGGTTGCGCCCGCTTCTCGCCGTCCCATGGTTCCGCGAAGCGCGACTGCTGCGCGGGCGAGAGATCCTGGACCGTGTCGACCATGCCTAGTGGGCCGGCGATCTTCTCTTGGACCAACGTCGACCAAGGCTTGCCGTAGGCCGTCTCGAGAACGACGCCGAGGATGCCGAACCCGAGATTGGAGTACGTGGCCTCGCAAGGCGGCTTCCCTTCGAGCTTCGCCCTGGCGAGATAGTCGAACATCGCTTTGTTGTCATACTGCGCGTAGGGATCGTCGCTGGAGGCGTGCATCAGGTTGTCGGGCAGACGCGGCAGGCACGAGGTGTGAGTCGCGAGCTGTTTGAGCGTCACGGCGCCGGTGGCGGGATCGCCGAACTTCGAGGGCAGATGCCTGGACAGAGGGTCGTCGAGGCCGAGCTTGCCCGCTCTGACCGCGTCGGCGAGCAGGATGCCGGTGAAGACTTTGGAGATCGAGCCGATCTCGAAGAGCACCCGATCGGCCGGCACCTCGGCGTGCCCCGCCGCGAACGGCTGACCGGCGATCGCGAACGTCCACCGGCCATCGCGTTTCTCAGCCGTCGCGACGGCGCCGCGGCCGAGGCTCGCAGCCCACGTGCTCGCTTGATCGCCGAGCGGCGGCAACTCGGCGGCACGAAGAGGCGTGCCGAACGACAGGAGCAGGAGAGAGACAAGCCATCGCATCAGCGATCCTCCCGGAGACCAAATATCTTAATCCCTTGCCGCTCTCTTCGAATCGGCTTGGCCGCTGGGCTGGCTGAGATCCGGTTCCGTCTTCCCGTGCCACAGCTCCGGTTCTGGCTCGCGGCTTGCATCTCCACACGACTATGTTGCTGGTTGGTCGGCCCTGAGGGAGGTCACACATTTCTGAGCTGAGAGTCATCTTTGGTGGGGGTGTAGAGAGGAACGGCAACGGGCGCCATCCTGCATTGACGCGGGAGACCGCCTGGATGGGAACGCTCTCCTCGGAGTTCCCCACGATCAAGGTCCGCCTGGGAGGGGAGCCGGAGATCGGGGTCCCCACAATCCCGACGCTTCGGGTGAAGGACTGGGATTCCCCTTCTTTCAACTTCTACCAATTCGATACTCGCATCAACGCTCTGGCGGAGAAGGCGGAAGGGGCGTTCGCCCTGACGATCGCCGGGAACAGCCAAGAGCTGCCAAGGGCGGCGCTGGAGGTCCTCACCCGCTGCCAGCGCCTGATGGGGCGGCGGAACGAGGCCTCCCGCATCCCCCTGTTTGCGGGGGTCCTCGGGAGGCACCGGGCGCTGCACGACCTCTCGAAGCCCCTCGTCCGGGCCGACTACGACCACGCCCTCGACACGTGGCAATGGCTGCTGCGGCTCAACCCCCGGGCGGGCCTGGTGCCGCAGCTCGCGGCCCTGTTCCACGACGTGGAACGCCTGGTGTCGGAGGCGGACGTGCGGATCGAGCACCTCGCCCCCTGCTATCACTCCTTCAAGGACAACCATGCCCTGCTGGGAGCGCGGATGGCCGAGGAGCTCCTCGCCCAGGCGGGGATCGGGGCCGAGATGCGGTGGCGGGTCGGCCGCCTGATCGCCCACCACGAGCAGCCGCCGGAGGACCCGGACGACCCGAACGCCGAGGACCTCCAGTTCCTCAACGAGGCGGATGCGCTGTCCTTCTTCTCGCTCAACAGCCCGGGCTACCTCGCCTACTACGGCCCCGAGCAGACCCGGCGCAAGGTCGTCTACACGCTGCGGCGGCTCCGGCCGGCGGCGCGGAAGTGGCTGCGGAAGCTCCGGCTTCCTCCCGAGGTGAAAGCGGTGGTGGCCGAAAGTACGGCCGTGTCGAAGGCTCCGGCGGTGGCCCGAGGCGCAGCCGTGGGCCCGTGGCAGGGGAAGAGCGCATGAAGCTGGTCGTCCTCGGCCTGACTCTCAGCTCGTCGTGGGGCAACGGGCACGCCACTCTGTGGCGGGGGCTCTGCCGGGCCCTCACCCGGAGGGGACACCGGGTCGTCTTCTTCGAAAGGGACGTCCCCTACTACGCCATCCACCGCGACCTGCGGGAGCTGCCCGGGACGGACCTGCGCCTCTACGAGAGCTGGGAGGGGGTGCTCCCCGAAGCCCGGCGCCAGGTGGCGGACGCCGACGCCGCCGTGGTGACCTCCTACTGCCCGGACGGGGTGGCCGCCTCGGACCTCGTGCTCTCCGCCGACGGTCCGATGTCGGTCTTCTACGACCTGGACACGCCGGTCACCCTGGAGAAGCTCGCCGCGGGCGAGGAGGTCCCGTACCTGCCGCCCGGCGGCTTGGGCGGCTTCGACGTCGTCCTCTCCTACCCCGGGGGAGCGGCCCTGACCGCACTGCGGGACCGCCTCGGAGCGCGCCGCGTGGCTCCTCTTTACGGCAGCGTGGACCCCGAGGTCCACTGCCCCGCCGATCCCGTGCCCGGCTTCGCGGGCGACCTGTCGTACCTCGGCACGTACGCCGCGGACCGGCAGGAGGCGCTCGAGCGGCTGTTCCTGGAGCCGGCCCGGCGGCTGCCCGCAAAGCGGTTCGTGATCGCCGGCGCGCAGTACCCGGTGGGCTTTCCCTGGGGGCCGAACGTCTTCTTCGTCCGCCATCTGCCCCCGGCGGACCACCCGGCCTTCTTCGCGTCCTCCCCCCTGACCCTCAACGTCACCCGAGCGGCCATGGCCAACATGGGCTACTGCCCGTCGGGACGGCTCTTCGAGGCCGCGGCGTGCGGCACGGCCGTGCTCTCCGATACCTGGGAGGGGCTGGACGCCTTTTTCGAGCCCGGCCGGGAGATCCTCCTCGCCGGGACCAGCGAGCAGGCCATCGAGGCCGTCTCCCTTCCCCGCGAGGAGATCCGGAAGATCGGCCGGGCGGCCCGGGCGCGCACCCTCGCCGAGCA
>DASQEB010000104.1:0-1717 GCA_035633875.1 Thermoanaerobaculia bacterium | reverse complement strand
CTCACCGACTTGATGAACCGGCAGGCTAGAAGGCGGCGGTAGTCAGTCGCCCGTCTCTCCTGCCTAACTAAGTGTCTGGGGTTTGACAAAATAACGAACCATGTCAGCGAGACTCCGGCGCTTCCGCGCGACCTGTCACTCCCCCTCGGCGGCCTTGCGGGCGCCGCGCTCCGCTGCGAGTTCTTCCATGATCTTGCGCACGACCTGTTCGAGATCGGGGTCTTCTTTTTCTGCGCCGCCCTTCTTCCTCCTGCCCCTGGCCGGCGGCTGCTCCTCCGGAGCCGCGGATCTCGGCCGGGAGGGCTGAAGCCCTTCCAGCATGGAGCGGACTTTCCGGGCGGGAGGGGTCCCGGAGCCGGGCTCCGGCCGCTCGGGGTAGAGGAAATCGAACAGCTCCCCGTAGTCGAAGCCGACCACCCTGGCGATGCCGAGCACCATCTCGAGCTTGGCCTCCACCTGACCGTTGAAGAACCGGGTGAGGGTGCTCGGAGCCACCCCCAGCCGGCGCTCGATCTCGCGGTTGGAGATGTCGAGCATGCGGATCAGGGTGTGGAGAACGTCCAGGATGCGCCGCACCTCTTCCTTGTCTCTGTCCATGCTCCTCAGTCTACACCCGTCGCGTGAAAAGATCAAGTTTGATTTTAAGACAGCATATTGACTTGCCTTACAGCGATGCTGTAAAAGACTGGAGGAGCAACCACGTTCCGCGCGGCAGGAACTTCGGACCGCGCGGGAGCGACGATGGACCGGGCTCGTCCCGGCCGGAGGGATCGGGATGAATGGCAAGAGATCGACGAATGCGTTCTCCCAGGACTATCTTTCCGTATTGAAGGACGAGGAGGAGCCGGAAGGGCCGTGGAGCCGGGATGAGGCGGGGATCCCTCTGCTGATCCGGGAGGCCGGGGGCCGCTTCGGTCTCTACCCGCCCTGGCGGAGGCCGGACCTGGGGGACCAGCCGGAGGCGGAGTTCGAAACTCTGGAGGACGCCCGACTCGCCCTGGCGGCCCGCCTCGCCCTGCGGCGGAGCCGCTTCTACGAGCTTCGCGACGCGGCGGCGCCGGGAAGTGGCGGCGGGTATGCGGTCGAGCGCGAGGGGAGGGTGGTGGGCCATCTGCGCTCCTACGATCCCGATTGGGTCTACGCCTGCCATGTCCTGACCTGCCTGGCGCAGTCTCCGGAGCACCTGGTGACGATCCTGGACCTCGCGGGACCGGTCGCGCAGGAAGAGATCGGCGAGATCATGGGCCGGGCGGCCCTGGAGAAGAGGAAGGCCGGCAGGGTGGAGGAGGACGATCCCTCGGAGGGGGCTCCGCCCGCCTGAGATCCAGACGGGGAAGACGAGCTCTCCGCGGGTCTTCAATTCGTGCACTGGCACGTAGCCAAGCTGCACCCAGTTTGCCGGGGCGGCAGGCGATCCCGCGGTCCACACCACGAGGGCGCGATGCTACTGGTACGGCGCACGCGAACCCGGCAGAACTTGGAAGTGCTGCTGCATGATCTAAGCTCCCGGGAAGGGGGCTGGCCGCGCTCGGAACAGCCTCCCTCACTCCCCCTCCACCGCCCACACTAACAGAGCTCCATCAAAACCCTCTGTTCGTGACCGAGCGTTTGAAAGGCCCCGAAGGGGCCTGGGCGTAGAGCCTGGCATTTCAATGCCAGGAACGGACGCCCCCTCCCCAGCAAGTCCCGAGGGACGACGGCATGATCCGGGCGCTTC
>DASQEB010000103.1:0-16093 GCA_035633875.1 Thermoanaerobaculia bacterium | reverse complement strand
CGGTCTTCTCGAGAAGGAAGCATCCACTCCTCCAAAAGGTCACCGTCACAGATTGATCTCTGCAAGGCCGCCTGCAAGGGTCCCCCCTCTCCCGGTCGGGGGGAGGCGATGGGAGAGGGGGACAGGGGGTGAGGTCCCGGGCGGGGGCGTCGCTCTGGCCCCTCCCTGGTGTACGCTCCCTCACCGATGAAGCTGCTCGATTCCCGACGACTGACCGGCCCCAGCCTCCTGCTCGACCGGGCCGGCGCGGTGATCGACGTGGCGCTCGCGCCGCAGGAGGCGGAGCCCGCGATCGCGGCCTGGCGGGAGGAGGTGCGCCGGCTCCTGGAGGTCGTGGGGTGGGGCGGCGAGGAGACCGCGGCGCGGCGCTTTCCGGGCGGGGCGAACCTGGCGATCTCGGCTCCGATCGACTGCCTCTATGCCGCCACCGAGGTGAACGAGTGGGCGTGGACGGCGGTGGAGACGGTGATGATGGAGAGGGGGGATCCGCCGGAGACGGTGGAGGCGGCGGCGCGGCTGCGGGAGGAGATCGAGAGGGAGCAGCGGCCGGCCCTCCTCGCCCTGCGGGAGGCGGCCCGGGCCCGGAACGTCTCTTTCTTGTTCGGAGAAGAGATGGTCACGGCGGGGCTCGGCGCGGGTTCGATCTCCTGGCCGGTCAAGGAGCTTCCCGATCCGGCGTCCGTGGACTGGAGCGCGGTCCACGACGTGCCCGCGCTGCTGGTGAGCGGGACGAACGGCAAGACGACCACCGTGCGCCTGCTCGCGGCCATGCTGGAGGCGGAGGGGAAGGTGGTCGGGGTGACATCGACGGACCACATCGCCGTGGGGGACGAGACGCTGGAGCGCGGGGACTTCTCGGGGCCGAGCGGGGCCCGCATGCTGCTGCGGGACCGGCGGGTGGAGGTGGCGGTGCTGGAGACAGCCCGGGGCGGCATCCTGCGCCGGGGGCTCGCGCTGGAGCGGGCCGCCGGGGCCGTGGTGACGAACATCGCCTCGGACCACCTGTGGGACTACGGGATCCACGACCTGCCGTCCATGGCGGCGACGAAGCTGGTGGTCGCCCGCGCCGTGAGGCCGGACGGGCGGGTGGTGCTCAATGCCGACGACCCGGAGCTGGTCCGGGCGGACCGCGGGTTCGCGGCGCCGGTGGTCTGGTTCTCCCTCGATCCCCGCAATCCCCTGATCCGGGAGCACCTTGCGGCCGGCGGAAGCGCCTGTCTGCTCGAAGCAAACGAGTTGATCCTCCTCGACGGCGGCGAGCGCCGGCCCGTGATCGGGGTGAACGAGGTGCCGGTGACGTTCGGGGGGACGGCGCGATACAACGTGGCGAACGCCCTCGCGGCGGTCGGGCTCGCCACGGCGGCCGGCGTCCCGGTCGAGGCCATGGCGGAGGGGCTGCGGCGGTTCCGGAGCGATCCGCAGGACAACCCGGGCCGGGGAAACCTGATCGAACGGGACGGCATCCGCCTGCTCGTCGACTACGCCCACAACCCCCACGGGCTCGCGGCGATCCTGAACGTGGCCGCGGCCCTGCCGGCCGGCCGCCGTCTCCTCCTCCTCGGCCAGGCCGGCGACCGGGACGACGCGGCCATCCGCGACCTCGCTCGCGCCGCCTGGTCCTTCCGGCCGGACCGGATCGTGATCAAGGAACTCCCGGAGATGCTCCGCGGAAGGCAGCCCGGGGAGGTCCCGGCAATTCTGGAGGACGAGCTCAGCCGCCTGGGAGCCCCTCTGGAGAGCCTGGGCCGGGCGGACTCGGAGCTGGAGGGGGTCCGGCAGGCGCTCGCGTGGGCCCTGCCAGGGGATCTGCTGGTGCTGCTCGTCCACACGCAGCGGGAGGCGGTGATGGGAGCCCTCCTCCAGGAGAAGGGAGAGGAATAGTCCTGGGCAGGAGTTTGTCCCCACCCCCCCTTCTCTTATCCCTCTTCTTTTGGTATTCTCATAGTCAACCGTCGAAAGGAGACCAAATCTTGAAGAGATCATCCCTTCGTCTCTCGTTTTTCTCAGCCGCCCTGGCCTTCACCCTCTTCTCCGGCATCGGGCTCGGGGTGGATTCGATGGAGGTGTGCCCGGTGCCGTATGATTGCGTGAGCCGTTTCGACTGCGACCAATGCGGCTCGTCGGCAGGATCCTGTGTCAAGGAGCCGGGCGCGGCCTGCGGCTTCTGCTCCTGCTAGTCACTTCTGCTGTGGCAGAGCACTCGCCCCCTACACCTCCACCAGACTGGCATCCCGCTCCGGAGCCTTCTTCCGGGCGGGCTCTTCCTGCCTCGCCGGCTTGAAGCTCACGATCAGGTCCCAGACGTGGGAGAGCTGCTCGCCGAAGATGGCGACGAGGTCCCCGGGGCGGGCCATCTCCAGGGCCTTGAGGACGGCCTCTTCTTCCTTGTACACGCCGGGGACGATCCGCTCGGGGGGGAAGCCGGCGTCGAGGAGGCCGCGACGCAGGAGCTCGCCCACCTCGCCGGGCTGGCGGTCCCGCAGGTCGTTGTCCTCCTTGAGGAGGACGAGGTCGAAGGCCGGGGCGGCGGCGCGGGCGAGGGCGAGGATGTCCTCGTCCCGGCGGTCGCCGGGAGAGGCGATGACGCCGATGCGCCGGCCGTGCACGGCGAGTTCGCGAATGGTGCAGGCCACAGCCTCCATGCTGTGGGCATTGTGGGCGTAGTCGAGGAGCACGCGGAAGGGGTGCTCGTTGTAGAAGTTGAGGCGGCCGGGGGCCTGGAAGAAGTCGGTGGAGAACGTGCGCAGGCCCTGCCGGATGTTGTCGACGCCCACACCCATGCCGTGGGCGATGGCGGCGGCGAACATGGCGTTCTGGATGTTGTGGACGGCGCGTCCTTCGATGGTGGCCGGGATGTGCCGGGCGAGGAGGAGCGGGATCTGCCGCTCGCCGTGGTAGAGGACGATCATCCGGCCGGAGAGGCCCTCTTCCAGGGAGACGGCCTTGCCCCGGTTGCGCACGTGGCGGCGGACGAGCTCGTTGGTGCGGTCCATGGTGACGAAGATGGGCTCGGCCGGAGACGCTTCGGCCATGCGCGCCACCCGCTCGTCGTCCGCGTTCAAGACGCAGAAATTCTGGGCCACCTCGACGACGATCTGCTTGACCTCGGCGAGGTCCTCCAAGGTGTCGATCCCCCCGAGTCCCAGGTGGTCGGAGGCGACGTTCAGGACGGCTCCCACGCTGCACTTCCTCCAGCCCAGGCCGGACCGGACGATCCCGCCCCGGGCGGTCTCGAGGACCGCGGCGTCGATCGTCGGATCGCGCAGGACGATCTGGCTGGACCACGGGCCGGTCATGTCGCCCCGGACGGTGCGGACGCCGTCGATGTAGACGCCGTCGGTCGTGGCCATGCCCACCTTGGCACCGGAGAGCTTGAGGATGTGGGCCACCATGCGGGTGGTGGTGGTCTTGCCGTTGGTGCCGGTGATGGCGGCGATGGGGATGTGGTACCGCACGCCCTTGGGGAAGAGCATGTCGATGACCGGGCCGGCCACGTCCCGCGGCCTGCCCTCGGTGGGAGCGAGGTGCATGCGGAAGCCGGGGGCCGCGTTGATCTCCACGATGGCGCCGCCGACCTCCCGGTAGCTGCGGGTGATGTCGGGCGAGATGTAGTCGACGCCGCCCACGTCGAGGCCGACGGCCTTGACGGCCCGCTCGGCCATGACGCGGTTGTCGTCGTGGATGACGTCGGTCTTGTCGATGGCGGTGCCGCCCGTCGAGAGGTTGCCGGTCAGCCGCAGGTAGAAGATCTGGCCCTCGGGGAGAATGGAGTCCCGGGTGAGCCCGCCCTGGTCGAGCAGGCGGAGGGCCTGCTCGTCGAGCCGGAGACGCGTCAGCACCTTTTCGTGGCCCACGCCGCGGCGGGGATCGCTGTTGACGATCTCGACCAGCTCGGTGACGGTGTGCCTGCCGTCTCCCACGATATGACCGGGGATGCGCTGGGCCACGGCCACGACCCGGCCGTCCACGACCAGGATGCGGTAGTCCTTGCCGGTCTGGCAGGCTTCGACGAGGACGCGGGTGGAGTGCTCGCGGGCGCTGTCGAAGGCCTCCCGCACCTGCTCGGGGGTCTTCAGGTTGATCGCCACGGCGTTGCCGTGGTGGCCGTCGAGAGGCTTGACCACGACCGGGTAGCCGATCCGCTCGGCCTCCTCGACGGCTTCCACGGCGTCGTAGACGATGGTCTGGCGGGGCACGGGCAGGCCGAGCTGCTCCAGGATCTGCTGGGTGAGCCGCTTGTCCGAGGCGATCTCCGTGGCGATCTGGCGCGTCTCGCTGGTGAGGGTCGCCTGGATGCGCTTCTGGTACTTGCCATAGCCGAGCTGGACGAGGGAGCCTTCGTTGAGGCGGATCCAGGGAATCCCCCGCTCCTCGGCGGCGCGGACCAGGGCGGCCGTGGAGGGCCCCAGGGCGCGGCGCTGGGCGAGGCGGACGAGCTTCTCGAACTCGGTCTGGAAGTCGAACGGCGAGGGATCGTGATCCGCCCGCTCGGGAGGGAGGAGGTGATGGATGACGTCCAGGGCGAGGTCCGCCGCTTCGAGACCCACCACCTCTTCGATGTAGCTGTAGACGACGTGGTACTGCCCCCGGGGCAGGTTGTGGCTGCGGGTCTTGCCGAAGGCGACCGGGGTGCCGGCCATGGTCTGGAGCTCGAGGGCGATGTGCTCCAGGACGTGGCCGAGCCAGGTCCCCTCGTCCTCCTTCATCCGGCGGACGAAGCCGCCATCCTCGCCGTACGAGCAGCCGTGCTGCCAGAGCGAGGGAATCGTTTGGAGAAGGCGATCGGCGAAACCGGGGAGCTTGCCCGTCGGGAACTCCTCGAGCTCACCCAGGTCGACCCGCAGACGGATCACCGGCCAGCGGGCGTATAGATTGGGACCTCGATAGACACGGGTCTCCAGGATTTTCATGGGATTGGGCCTCCGGATACGGCTCTCGAGGAGACATCTTTCTAGGAGTCAAAGCGGAGGGACAACATGGAGCTTCTATTCAGCAAAGCGTATGCCACAGATCACTCTCCCCCATCCTCCGACTCCCCGACCGGCATCTCCTCCAGAAGCACGGGCGGGCGGGCGGGGGCGCGGCGGTCCATGGGGTCGAAGTGAACCATCGGGGGCGGCACGATGCCTTCCCGTTTCTTGAGGTCGTACTTGCAGCCGGTGGTGAGGAAGTCGACCTTGAGGCCCATCATGGCGATGGGCTGGCCGCGGTGGACGGCGTGGCTGTCGGTGAAGCGCATGCCGGAGGCGTCCACCACCATGACGGCGCCGGCGCCGAGGACGGAGAGCACGCCGTCGCCGCTGAGGAGGGCCGCCGTATCTTCATCGATGCCCATCCCCAGGGGCTCGGGATTGTAAGAAAGCGCCGTAAGAAGGCGCCCCAGGCGGTCGCGGCGGCGGAAATGCTGATCGATGATGATCTCCGGGGCGAGCCCGAGCCCCTTGGACATATGGACCAGGCGGCGGCGCGGCGTGGCCCCGCTCTCCCCCAAGGCGATCATGTGCTCGGACAGGAGCGCGGCCCCGGCGCTGGTCCCGGCCACCACCATGCCGTCCTGGTGCCGGCGGCGGATGGTCTCGGCGAGCGCGGTCCCCCCCAGCGCGGAGGAGAGCTTGAGCTGGCTGCCGCCGGGGATGAAGAGCCCGGTGGCGTACTCCATGAGGTCCTGGGCGTCCTCCCCCACGTCCAGGGCGTCTTCCCGCGTCTCGATGCTCAGAACCTCTACGCGGTCGGCGTGGAGGGAGAGGAAGAGGTCCGCGTAGCGCTCGCCGGTGTCGGGCACGTCCGAGGACGTGGCCAGGACCACGATGGTGGCGTCCGGACCTCCGGCCGCTTCCAGGAAGTAGCGCAGGATGATGCGCTCGCGGGTCTTGTCCTCGGAGCCGCCGATGGCGATCAGCAGCCCCGGATGGGTGACGTGCGGGATGGGCATGACGTCCATGGAAGCTCTTGTCTGGCAAGCCGAATGCCAGAGCGGTCCCGAAACCGGCACGTATCGTGCTTACATGATCCTTGAGCACAGGGAGCTGTGCAGTTCATCAAGAATCGAGAGCTTTCCTGAAGGGAGAGGGCATGAACAGCTCCAGCAAGGACCAGGACGCGGCGAAAGTCAATCTGGACAGCTCCTTCGAATCAAGGCTGGAGCTGCGGGAGCTCCTGGCCCGGGCCGCCGAAACGGAGGATCCTGCATCCGGTGTGGGAAGGATTTGCATCGATCCCCAAGCTTACGATGACATTTTCGAGAAGATCACACAGGGGACGGGCGAGGCGCAGAAACGGCTCACCCGGGAGCGGAAGGTGGCTGGAGACCAGTGGGCCCTCCTGGAGGGCCACCCCCAGGCACGACGCCGGATGATGATCCGGAACGACCGCCGGCTCCAGAGCTGGGGCCTGTATCAGTGCCTCCTCGAGAGGTCTCGCGCCCTGGCCGAGCACCAGCCCGGTGAGGCCGTCGAGTCCGCTGAGCTGGCCTGTGAGGTCGCCCGGAGACTCGATGCCGCCGAGCACGGAGCGGAGAGGATCGCCGATTTCCAGGCCAGCGCCCTGGCCGCGATCGGAGACGGGTGCCGCCGCCTGTCGGATTTCGAGGGAGCCCGGGAAGCCCTGGTGCAGGCCCGGGAGAGCCTGGAGAACGGGACGGGCGATCCTCTCGAAGAGGCGGAGTTGGAGCACCTCTGGAGCAGACTCCAGGAGGACCTCGGCGACAGGGACGAGGCCGAGCGGGCCTTGCGGCGGGCACGCATCCTGTACCGCAGGATCGGAGACCCGCGCCTCCAGCCGGGCTTCCCGGGAGATCCGGTCCACGGGCAGACCGCCCACCGGCAGCGCGCCGGCGGCCGGCGAGGTCGGTAGGATCGGTTCTTGGTAGGGGCGCCCCTGTGGGGCCGCCCCACGGGCTCGAGCCGTACGCCGGCGGGGCCGTTCTCCCCCACCATCAGGTTCGCCGTCCCGAGGAAGGTGGCGACGAGCTCCGTTTCCGGGCGCAGGTACAGCTCGTCGGGCGGCCCCACCTCCAGGAGCCGGCCGAAGCTCAGGACCCCGAGCCGGTCCGCTAGCTCGAAGGCCTCCTCCTGGTCGAGAGTGACAAAAATTGTAGTGATGCCCAACTCGCGCTGGATCTCGCGCACAATCCGGCGCAGCTCCACGCGGACCTTGGCGTCGAGAGCGCCGAAAGGCTCGTCGAGCAGCAGCACCTCCGGCTGGTGGGCCAGCGCCCGGGCGAGCCCCACCCGCTGCTGCTGGCCGCCGGAGAGCTGGCGCGGCATGCGGCCCCCGAGCCCGGCGAGCCCCACCATCTCCAGGAGCTCGTCCCGGCGCCGGCGCCGCTCGGGAGCAGGCACGCCCCGGATTGCGAGGGCGAATTCCACGTTCTCCGCCACGGACATGCCGCGGAACAGGGCGTAGCTCTGGAAGACGAACCCGATGCCCCGCAGGGCCGGCGGCAGGTCCGTCACATCCTGACCGTGGAGCCGCACGCTTGGTCAGGTCCTCCAGAACGATCGACATCGTGCTCGCCTCCGACGGTAGAAGCTCCCAACGTCCGGCGAGCATGAGAATAGGAACAGAAAGTGACACTGCCAGTCGCAAAGTGGTGACAAAAAAGAGCTCCTTTGGAACCTTTCCCCCCTGCCGGGCTGCGGTGAAGACTTTTTTTGCCCGGTTTGTCCCTGTTTGGCCGTCTGCGGCAACTTCCTTTTAGAGGGGAAGGATATTGGACTCGTTTCACTTGAGGAGGTACTTGCAGTGGATGGGAAGGATGGGATTCTGGAGGCGAGAATGCATCGCTTCCTGCGCGCGGAGCTTTCGCGTCAGGACAACCTGAACGTCGTCCGGCACCTTCTCGAGGATGCGCAGGGAAGCTCGAGGACCTCTATGGCTGCCCGGCCGGGCAGCTTCGCCGAGCGCCGGAACGCGCTCGAAGAAGAAAACCGCTACAGCGAGGCGTTCCGCCGGGCCACGCTCAGCCTGGACGAGGCCCAGGCGAGGATCGCACGCGAGAAGGCTGCCGCTCCGGGCCAGTGGGTCGTGCTGGAGCCTCACCCGCAGGCGCGGCGGCAGGTGATGATCCGCAACGACAAACGCCTGCAGAGCTGGGGTCTGTTCGACCTTCTTCTGCGGAAGGCCCAGGAGACCGTCGAGCGGGACCCCAGGGGCGCCGTCGTCCTGGCGGAGCTGGCCGACATCATCGCCGGGAACCTCGACCCCGAAACCTACGGTGCGGAGCGGGTGGCCGACTTCCGGGCCGCGGCCCTGGCCGCCCTGGGCAACGCCCGGAGAATCGCGGGAGACCTCGCGGGGGCTCGCGTGGCGTTCCAGCAGGCCCGGATCCAGTTGGAGCTCGGCACCGGAGATCCGCTGGAGGACGCCAACCTGTCGAACCTGCTGGCGAACCTCCTCTGCGAGCTGGGCGAGTACGAGAAGGCCGCCTGGGCTCTGGAACGGGCCAACGCCCTCGGCCGCCGGTTCGGCGACCCTCTCATCACGGGTCTCGATCTCCCGCAGTCCCTGCGCGAGCTCGAGGCGCAGAGATTCCGCCAGAGGGACACCAAGGGCGCCAACGCGTAAGCCCGGCCCTGGACTCCTTGGACGACGCCGCGCCCGGGACTTCCCGGGCGCGGCGCTCCCGTTTACGTAGCTGGAATCCTCCACCCGCCAGGAGAGGCGGCTGCGAGGAAACCGGATCGAATCGCGGGGAAGAAATCGTCTGCGGGAATTCGCGCCTGCTTTTATTGGCAAAAACGAAGCAGAATCTCAACGCCACCGCCACCCCGCTCCCAGAAGGACGTGGGCCGCCACGTTCGGCACCTCTGCCTCGCCGCCCGTCACCGGCACCTCGGCCCAGGCGGCGGAGACCTTTCCCTCCAGCCCGAAAAACCAGCTCTCCCCCAGCACGAACCGCTTCTCCACCCCCACCTGGACCGCTGGCCCAGCAAGGTGGTACCCGCCGGGAAGGTTCGTCTCCTCCCCGGCGAGCACCAGGTCACGGACCTCGTTCTCCGGATGGGCGATCACCACGCCCGCGCCGGAACGCACCAGGAACCGCCGCAGGTCCCAGCCGCGGTTGACGGTCACGAAGTTGTACCCATGGGAGACGTCGAACCGCTGGACCTCCGGCGGGTGGTTCTGGAGGAAGAGCTTGTGGTGGATCAGCTCCAGCTCCCAGCCGGTCCGCCCCCGCCACCGGCCGGCCCGGAGGGCGTAGTAGAGGGGTCCCTCGAAGGGCCGCGTCTCGTAGTCCGCGTCATCGATTTCGATCTCCTCGAAGCCGTCCTGGCGGATCGTGAGGGAGGTCTCCAGGTTTGCCACGAGACCGACGGAAGCCTGGAAGGTCCAGCCCTCTTCGGCCGTGAGGAGCGCGGGAAAGAGGAGGAGCCCGGGGACGATCAGACAGTGGGCTTTCATGCCTCCCGCCGCATGCACCCTCCGGGCCTGGCCCGCGCTATGCTCGCCGCGTGAAAACGCTCCTCCTTCTCGCCCTCGCCGCCGCTCTCCTCTCCTCCGCCTGCATTTCGTTGCGACCCTTCGACGAGATCCGGCGGAGCCTCCCGGAAAACCGCTTCGTGCGGGTGGGAAACCAGCTCGTCCACACCGAGCAGGCGGGCGAGGGCCCACCGGTCGTCCTCCTCCACGGATTTGGAGCATCGACCTTCTCCTGGCGCCACATCCTCCCCGGCCTCGCGACGTCGTTCCGGGCGATCGCCGTGGACCTGAACGGCTTCGGATACACACAGCGACCAAAGGACCGGGAGAGCTACACCCGGGAGGGGCAGGCGGCGCTCGTCCTGGGGGTGATGGACGCTCTGGGGATCGACCGCGCCCACCTCGTGGGCCACTCCTACGGCGGCGCCCTCACGCTGTGGATCGCCTCGCGCCACCCCGAGCGGGTGCGCTCCATGGTCCTGGTGGACAGCGCCGCCCCGAGCTTCCCCGAGGACCGGCGCTCCGGGGCCGCCGCCTTCCGGCCTCTGGCGTTCCTCTTCCTGCGCGGCTACGCCCTGCGACCCTCCGCCATCCGCAAGTCGCTCGAGCGGTCGATCTATGACGACTCCCTGGTCACCCCCGAGATGGTCCGGGGCTACACCGAGCGCCTGCACGTCGAGGGGCTGGCCGACGCCTACCAGGGCCTGACCGCGCCGCGCCCCGGCCCGGCGGAGCGCGTGGAGCTCGAACGGATCGACGTCCCCGCCCTTGTCGTCTGGGGGACCGAGGACGTGTTGATCCCCCTCGAAGGCGGACGCCGCGCGGCCGAGCGCCTCCCGCGCGCGACTTTCGTCACCATGGAGAAGGTCGGCCACCTCCCCATGGAGGAGCGGCCCGAGGAGCTCCTGGAGATCATGGTGCCGTTCCTCGAGCGGCAGGGCGGCTGACCGTGTCGCTCGGACTGGTCGCCACCTGTGCCCTGGGGGTCGAGGAGATCCTGGAGACGGAGATCGCCGGTCTCGGAGCTCCGGACGTCGAGCGGATTGACCGGGAGAAAGGCGCCGTCTCCTTTAACGGCTCCTGGGAGGACTGCTGGCGGGCCAACTGGCGCCTGCGCACGGCCAACCGTATCCTCGTCGAGCTGGGCACCTGGGAGGCGCCGGACGGCCCGGCGCTCGCGGCCGGCGCGCGCGCCCTGACGTCCGGCCGCAGGGACTTCAGTGTCCGGCAGGGCGGCGTGGACATGGGCGCCCTCCTCCATCCGGACCGGAGCTTCTCCCTCCAGGCCACGTCCACGGCCTCCGAGGTGCGGGACACCCGCTGGGCCCTCCTCTCCGCCAAGGACGGCCTCGTGGACGGCCAGCGGGACCGCTGGGGCCGGCGCTCCGACATCGACCGGGAGGACCCGGACCTCCCCCTGCGCCTACGCCTCCACGAGAACCGGGCCACCCTCCTCCTCGACACCTCGGGCGAGCCGCTGGACCGCCGCGGCTACCGGGCCGTGACCGCCACCGCGCCGGTCCGCGAGCAGCTCGCCGCCGCCTGCGTCCTCGCCTCGGGCTGGGACGGCCGCGGCCCGGTGGCCGACCCCATGTGCGGCTCGGGAACCCTGCTGATCGAGGCCGCCTCGATCGCCCTCGGCCGGGCCCCGGGGCACCTGCGCCGCTTCTGGGCCTTCCAACGCTTCCCCAGCTACGACGCCGACGCCTTCGCCCGGATTCGCCGGGAGCCCCTCCCCGCCCCAGGGCCGAAGGTCCACCTGTACGGCAACGATCGCTCGGGCGAGGCGATCGCCGCCGCCCGGGCCAACCTCCAGCGCGCCGGCCTGCTCGACCGCGCCACCCTCACCCGGGGGGACGCCGCCGCGTTCCAGCCGCCCGAAGGCCCCGGCCTCGTCGTGGTCAACCCGCCCCACGGCGAGCGCATCGGCACCGACGTCGACCGCTGGCGCGCCCTGGGCGACCTCCTGAAACAGCGGTTCAAGGGCTGGAAGGCCGTGGTCCTCGCCGGCGGCGCGGACCGCGGCAAGCACCTGGGCCTGCGCCCCCGCCGGCGCATCCCGGTGATGAACGGGCCGCTCGAGGCGCGCATCCTGGTGCTCGATCTCTATTGATCCCTGTGCCACCGCCGGCCGCCTCTCGAAGCTGGCCTGTTTCCCAGCAGCCCCTGCGGGTGAAATTCAGGCATCACTGCTGCATAGAAAAGGCTCGCCGCCCTTTGTGAGGATTGGCGAGGAGGGACGTGGTGATGCCGCAGGAGTTGGGATACCGGGTCCACGCAGGGGAGCCCGCGATCTTCGTCGAGATCTATCTGCCCAAGAAGTCGGACTTCCAGGGCCGCCTCTATGAGGCCCTCACCCGGGGGTTCGACGTCCAGGAGGTCAAAAATCATTTCAGGGACCCGGAGCGCAGGGACCGCATCCGGGAGCTGTTCCGCCGGTACGACCCGCGCCTCTCCTGCGACGACGGCCGCGTGGACGCCATGCGGGAGGTCCTCTTCGGGTACTCCCTGTACGAGGTGGACGGCGTCTTCCGCACCCAGGGCAACGGCTCCCAGGGGGTCTACGAGGAGAGGAACCAGATCATCCGGGTGGTGTTCAAACCGGACTATGGCGGCATCGCGGAGCGGTCCGGCGCCACCCTCGAGACGGTCCGGGAGATGGCCGGCGAGCGCTTCCACGCCTACCGCGAGAGGAACGGCTCCGTGCTGTCCGACGTCGCGGGCCGGACCCCCGGACCCGAGAAGCTGGTGGCCGAGGAGCTCCGGAGCTGGATCGAAGACGTCTCTCTCTTTCTCTTCGGTTACGTCGTCTACGAGCTCTGCGAGAAGATCGCCGAGCTCCGCGAGGACGCGCACAAGCGCCCCGAGGAGGAGATCTGGGTGACCTCGTTCTGGGAGATGACGGTCAACCGGGTGATCAACGCAGCGTGACCTGCGGTGAAGGCCCGGCTTTCCCCGTCCTCTCCCTGCTATCATCTTTTTTGTAATACTGGACGGCATTCCGGTGACGGTCCTCCGGAGGAGCTTTCGCCGTCTCTCCCCTCGAGCCCGCAGCATCGGACGCCCGTCCACACAACTGGGAGGTGAACCATGGCCGACGAGAAACAGCAGAAAGGTGGGGAGCAGGAGCAGAAGATGACGACGCTCGCGGTCGGCGAGGAGGATCCGCCCGTGACGACCCTGGCGGTCGGCGAGGAGGACCCTCCGATCACCACGCTGCGGGTCGGCGAGGAAGACCCGGCGCAGCTCCAGAGCCTGGGAGGGGGAGGAGGCCAGGGACAAGGACAAGGACAAGGACAAGGCCAGGGGCAGGGACAGCAGGGGCTCGCCAGCACCCGCGCGTTCGGCGAAGAGGGGCCGCCCATCACCACGCTCGCCATGGGAGAGGAGCAGCCCTACGGCGGCGGCACGGTCTTCACCACGCTCGCGCTCGGAGAGGAGGGCTACGGTGGACCCATCTTCACCACGCTGGCCGTGGGCGAGGAGGGACCCGGGGGGACCACGATGCAGGCCATGGGGCAGGGTCCCGCGACCACCATGGCGACCGGCGAGGAGGGCACCGGCGGACCCACAACCATGGCCACCGGCGAGGAGACCGGGTTCCAGGGAGCTGCGTCGCTCGAAAGCGTCGGCTCAGGCGGCGGCGCGGGCGCGGGGGGCGGCGGCTTCACCACACTGGCTGTGGGCGAGGAGCAGCCGCAGCAGCAGATCCAGCCCACGACTCTCGCCGTGGGCGAGGAGGGACCGGTCTTCACGACGCTCGCGGTCGGCGAGGAGCAGCCGCAGTGGGGCGGCTGGGGTGGCGGCGCGACCACGCTCGCCGTGGGAGAGGAGACCCCCAGTTGGGGCGGCGGTGGCGGCTGGGGCGGCGGCGGCTGGGGTGGCGGCGGCCCCTTCGGCGGCTTCTAGGGCATGGGGCGGCCGGACGCTTCCCCCGTCCTGATCGCGGGCGGCGACCGGGACCCGAACCTGCGGGTCTTGGCGCAGACCCTGGAGGAGAGAGGCACCGACGTGACTTTCCTCCAGGTTGGCCAGGAGCATCACCCGTGGATCGCCTGGGACATGGCGTCCGACCGCCTCGTGGTCGACGGCGAAGAGATCGGCCCCCGGGCGGCGTTCGTCCGCCACGACGTGTTCACGCATCTGGCGGACGGCCGCCCGGCCTCGTCGTTCCGCGCGGCGGCCTGGTACACGGCAGTGATGGGCTGGGTGGCGTCCCACCCGGAGGTCCGCGTGCCGAACCGGGCCTCCCTCTTCCAGGCGACCAACAAGCCGTACGTCCTCCACCTCGCCCGGGAGCACGGCCTCGCCATCCCGCAAACCGCGATCACAAACCACCTGGGCGGGGTAGAGGGCCTGCTGCCGGGTCCGAAGATCGTCAAGCCGATCAACGGCGGGGGCCACACCCAGCGGCTGGCCGAGGTGCTGGAGCAGACCGAGACGCGGCGGGACGGCGTCGCGGCGGCACCCGCCATCGTGCAGACCGAGCTGGTCCAGCCGGAGGTCCGCGTCTACGGCATCGGCGGGACCTTCCTCGCCTTTTCCATGGTGACCGAGGACCTGGACTACCGGGTGCGGCAGAGCGCCCGGGTGGAGCCCCGCGCCGAGGTGCCCGAGGGGCTCCAGGACGGCCTCGGCCGTCTCATGGACCGCCTGGGGCTCGACTTCGCCGCCGCCGACTTCAAGACGGACCCGGAAACGGGGCGCCTCGCGTTCCTCGAGATCAACACCGGCCCCATGTTCGCCGCCTTCGACCAGGTCTCGCAGGGTGCGGTCACCCGGGCGCTGGCGGATTTCCTGGAAAGCCCTACTCCACCCCCGCACCCCCGCCCGGCGGGACGTCCCGGGGCGCCGGCCCCTTGACCACCAGCGCCGGGTCTCCGAGCAGGTTGTAGACGTCCGTCAGCTCCGGCAGGCCGCCGGCCGCAGCGTAGGCCCTCAGGGCGGCCACGATCGCCTCGCCCAGGCGAGCGCCCCCGGACCGCCCGAGCTCGCGGTAGAACCGCTCCCCCAGCTCCCGGGACTCGGCCTGGAAGGAGAGGCCCGACGGGGCCCAGACCGCCGCGGCACCGCCGCCCGCCTTGCGCACCAGCTCCGTGCCCAAGGGCGGGAAGTTGGGCAGCTCGAAGCGATTGATGATGCAGGTGAGGGCCGTCACCACGGGCAGCCGCTCGCCGTTGGCGAGGCCCGCCACGTCGTTCGCGGCGAGGAGGCCTTCGGCCGCGAGGCGGTCCAGGGCTCCGTGTCCCACGTAGGCCAGGAGGCCCACGCCGCTCTGCAGACGGCTCAGGAGATCGGTCCGCGCCGGTTCCACGGACCCCGCCGTGAACGAGAGGAGGTCGGCGGCGTAGCCCTCCGGCAGGGAAGCGGACAGGCGGCCGGCCTCGGCGGGGAAGTCGAAGCCGGTTTCGGCGTCGTCAGCCACCAGCAGGGCCCGGCCGCTCCACTCCGCCGCGGCCGTCGCCTCGTAGGCCGCGATCTTCTGGACATAGACGGAAAGCTCCGCCGCGGTGCGCACCGGAATCCGCCCGACGGCGATCTCGGGGATGCCGTCGCCGCCCTCCACGTCTCCGAAAGCATTGTCCGCGGCGAAAAGGCCGTTGGGCGTGCTCACCAGGAGGGGCGGCAGGAGGTTGCCGCCGAAGCCCTGGAGGTCCCGGTAGTCCAGCGTGCCGCCGCCGGCCAGCACGACGAGCCGCGGGGGTTGCGGCCACTCCCGCCAGGCATGGGCCAGGAAGTCGCGGAGGGCGTGGGGGCTCGGGAGGCCGCCGTTCCATTCGTCGTAGACGTCCTCCACATCGACCACGGCCGTGGCGAGCCCCTGGCGCGCCCGCAGGTCCGCCAGCTCCCGGGCGGGGGTGAGGAGGTCCGCCGTGGTCAGCACCAGGTAGTCCACTCGCCGCAGGCCCTGCAGGCTCGACGCGGCATCGGCCTGGAGGAAGACGGGCGCTTTCCAGCCGATGGGCGAAACAGCCAGATACGCCGCGCCCGGGGCCGGCGCCAGGGTGGCGCGGTGGTCGCCCGGCGCCCCGTCCACGGTCAGATCCGGGAGGAGCCGCGGCAGGAGGGGATCGCTCACGTCGAGAACGGCGATCCGCGGGTCCGCGAACCCGGAGACGGCCACGTTGGAGTGGCCCTCCCCCCGGAAGGCGAGCGCGTCGCCCACCGCCCGGAAGTCCCGGGCATAGGCGAGGTCGAAGCCGTCCACATAGAAGATGCTGAAGGGCACCCCCGGGTCGAGGATGGCGACGATCTCCACCGCGTTCTCTCCCGGCTGGAGCAGGGCCTGGGGGATCTCCAGCTCGACCGCGTGGGGCGCGATCCCGCTCCAGCGGGTCTCCCCCACGTCGGTGCCGTTGACGCGGACGACGGCGTGGTGCTCGTCCACGGTTCCGGTCGCCGTGGCGCCGTGGAGCCTCACTGCGAGCCGGGCAGTCCCCTCCGTGCCCGCGAGCCCCGGGGCCGGCAGGGTGAAGGTCCGCTGGCCGTCCTCCACGCCTCCGGCATTGAGATAGTTCCAGAACCAGTAGTCCGATTCCGGGTCGGTGGCCACCACCGTGGCGGCGAGGCGGTCCTCCTCGGCGTAGGTGACGTCCGTGAAGCGAATCCCCGCGGCAGGCGGCCCGGACGCGCCGCCCGGCCGGGGCTCCATCCGGAGCCCGCGGCCGCGGGT
>DASQEB010000102.1:0-2209 GCA_035633875.1 Thermoanaerobaculia bacterium | reverse complement strand
GTTCTCGGATACACTTGGCTGTCCTCAAACTCAGCAATGGTTCCTTGGAAGAGCTAAGGCGTTGGGTAGCGATTGCCAAGACAGATTACCGGGATGCTATCGTAGCAGCCGAGTCGCCTGGAGAGATGCAGAGTACGTTCGAGCCGCAGCCGTCCTCTCAAGAGAAAAAGTTGCTTAGAAAGATCCAGATCCAAGATCAGAAGCAGTATTTAGAATGGCTGAGACGCTGAGACCTGATCGAGGACGCCAACTTCGAGGTGGAAGGGCGGCCAACCGAGCCGCGAGGTACAGGTTGACGGTTTTGTTCAACAGCTTACGCTGCCAGTGAGGGGCAGGGCGGTTGGGAGCACCCCTCCGGCTCGACGGTATCGGGGCAGACTGTCTCCAGGGCGTCTCCGTTCGGACTATCCGTGGTGCCGATTCTCAATAGGCTGTTTCCGGGGAGGACCATCCGACCAGGTAGAACTACCCTCCTGGGGTGGGTTATCCTCAACAGCGCCATCGCTTGAGAGGAGGAGCCCATGCGTGGCGAGGCCCGGACTCGACGCAGCCTCTTGCGCACTGCCGGCAGGGCCGCCGCGGCCCTGCCGGCCGCCGGCCTGTCCCCGGCGTTCGCACAGCCCCGGCCCGCGGTCCGCTGGAGCGTTGCGGCGGCGACGTCCGGGCTGCCCGCCCCCGACCCGCTCGTCCACCTCGTCAACCGCGTGACCTTCGGGGCGAGCCCCAGGGATCTGGCGCGCGCCCGTCAGCTCGGCTTCGAGGGGTTCGTCGAGGAGCAGCTTCATCCGGAGGCGATCGATGACTCCGAGGCGGAGGCGAAGGTGGCTGCCGGTTTCCCCACGGTCGGCCTGGAGCAGGTCCCCCTCGAAGCGTACGACCGGCTCCTGGTGGCCGCGGAGCTCAAGGCGGCCACGGTCCTCCGCGCGGTGGCCAGCCGCAGGCAGCTCTTCGAGATGATGGTCGACTTCTGGTCGAACCACTTCAACGTCCACCACGACGACGGCCCGGTCGCCTATTTCAAGACGATCGAGGATCGCGAGGTGATCCGTCGTCACGCCTTCGGCAGGTTCCGGGACCTCCTCGGCGGGTCTGCCAGGAGCCCGGCGATGATCGTCTACCTGGACAACTTCACGAACGTGAAGTCCAGTCCGAACGAGAACTACGCCCGCGAGCTCATGGAGCTGCACACCCTGGGCGTGGACGGCGGCTACACCCACGAGGACGTCGAGGAGGTGGCCCGCGCCTTCACCGGCTGGACGCTCTCCAAGATCGGCAACGTGGGGAGGCGGCGCAACCAGTTCTATTTCGATGCCCTCCAGCACGACGACGGCGCGCGGACGATCCTCGGCGCGCAGATCCCCGCCGGTCTGGGGGTCGGCCACGGTGAGCGGGTGCTCGACCTGCTGGCTGCGCACCCTTCCTGCGCCCGCTTCCTCGCGACCAAGCTCTGCCGCCGCTTCGTCTGCGACGATCCGCCGGCATCCCTGATCGACAGGGCGGCCGCCACCTTCACCGCGACCGGCGGGGACATCCGGGAGGTGATGCGCGTCATCCTCCTGTCCGGCGAATTCCGGGCCTCGGCCGACCAGAAGCTGAAGAGGCCCCTGGAACTGGTGGCCTCGGCGCTGCGGACCCTGGAGGCGCGCATCTCCCCCGAAGGCGCGCGGACGCTGCTCGCCGTCCTGCAGGTCATGGGACAGCTCCCGTTCGACTGGGCCCCTCCGAACGGCTACCCCGACGTGGCGGACGCCTGGGGCAACACCAACGGCCTGCTCGACCGCTGGAACCTGGCGCTCGCCCTGGGCTCCAGCGGTCTGCCCGGGGTGAAGCTGGACCTCGAGGCCCTGGCCGGCGGGCTGCGCCGCCCCACCCCGGCCACGCTGGCTGGCCACCTGGCCGGACGCCTGCTGTCCCGGGAGCTCGACGCCGCCGACCTCCGGCAAGTGGTCCGCCATCTCGCTGCGGGGGACTCTCCGACCGCGCCGATCCCCCGGTCCAGGCTGCGGAGCGCGATCGTCGGCGGGGTCTCCCTGAGACTCCGCTCTCGCTGCATCCAGTGGAGATGAACGTGATGATCGGGATAGAGGTGCCATGAAACCGTTCTCTCGCCGCGACTTCCTCCGCTCGCTTGGGGCTGGCGGCCTGACCCTGCCGGCCTGGTTCCCCCGCGTCGCCTTCTCGGCCGCGCCCTCGACCCAGCGGGACATCC
>DASQEB010000101.1:0-38391 GCA_035633875.1 Thermoanaerobaculia bacterium | reverse complement strand
GATCCTCCTCCAGCCCATGCTCCGCTTCGTCGTCGCCCTGCAGGCCGAAGCTCGACCTCTGGTGGACCGGTTCCGGATGGAGTGTGCTACCGCCACGACCTCGAACAAGAGATGGCGGAGTTCTGCACCGCAGAGCTGCTCCGCCACATCCCCCGCGAAATCTTCTTTCCCTCCCTCAGCGTCGCGCCGAGCCAGCCGCCGGCATAGCGCCCTTCAGCGGGCCGGCGCCTCCGTCCCTTTCATCCCCTTGAGGTGCTTGTCGAGGAATCGGAGGGTGGCCTCGTAGGCCTTCTCCTGAGTTTCCTTGCGGGAGAAGCCGTGCCCCTCGTTCTCGAAGAGGATGTACTCGACCGGCACGCCCTTCTTGCGCACGGCCTCGACGATCTCGTCGGACTCGACCTTGAGCACGCGGGGATCGTTCGCCCCCTGGAGGACGATGAGCGGCCGCTCGATCTTGTCGGCATGGAAGAGAGGAGAGATCCGCCGCAGGTATTCGAGGTCGGTCTCCGGATTGCCCATCTCCTTGAAGAGGGACTCGCGGATCGGACCCCACCAGGCGGGGGTGCTCTGGAGGGTCCGCACCCAGTTCGAGACGCCGTAGAGGTTGACCCCCACCGCAAACTCCCTGGGCCGGAAGGCGAGGGCGGCCAGCACCATGTACCCGCCGTAGCTGCCTCCCCCGATCCCGATCCGGCCCGGGTCGATCCAGCCGGTCTCGGCCAGCATCTTCTTGCTCGCCACACAGTCATCCAGGTCGGCGCTGCCGTGCTTGCGGTCATCCATGGAGAAGAAGGTCTTGCCGTAGCCGCTGCTCCCCCGGTTGTTGATGGCGTATACGGCGTAGCCGTGGTTCACCAGGTATTGCATGAACCCGTTGTAGCCGATCCGCGACTGGCCGCCGGGGCCACCGTGGACCCAGATCAAGGCGGGAACCTTGTTGTCAGGGGAGGCCCCGTGGGGCTTGTACAAGATGCCGGGGATCTCGACGCCGTCGTAGGACTTGAAGCGCACCACCCGGCCGGCCACCAGGTGGTCCGGGTCGATGGCCGGATTGAGCGCCCGGGTGAGCTGCCGGGTCTCGCCGCTCGCCATGTCGCGGACGAAGAGGTTCCGCGGCCCGCTCGATTCGGCGTAGAAGGCCATCTGCTTGGTGTCCCGCGAGAAGCGGACGCCGGTGATGTCCGCGTCCGGCATGGCCGGCAGGGCCAGCGGGCGCATCCCCGCGGACTCGAAAAACCGGACTTCGGTGCGGGCGTCGTTGTTGATCGCCACCACGAAGTAACGGCCGTCGTGGGTGAACGCGGCGCCGACCACGTCCCACTCGGGGCGCAACACTTCCGCGCGTTGGCCCGTCGCGAGGTCATAGCGCATCAGGTACGAGAACTCCGAGCCCTTGTCGGTCGTGTAGTAGAGGCTCTTGCTGTCGGGGCTGAACGCCTCCGCCGCGTTGGCCACCTCGGAACCGGCGGGATCGTCCGGCGTGAGCAGCGTCGTCTCTCCGGTGGTCCGGTCATGGAGATAGATGTCGCTGTCCGTCGTGGTCTGCTCCTTCGCCAGGGTGACGTAGCGGCGGTCCGGCGACACCTCGCCGGGCAGATAGCCGCCCTCGTTCTTGAACAGGAGCTTGCGCTCATAGCCGTCGAGCGTCATCTCGTAGATGTCGAAGGCGGTCGGGTCGCGCTCGTTGGTGGCGAAGAAGAACGACTTGTCGTCTCGGGACCAGCCCATGAATTGGGCCTTGACCTTCTCGCCCGGGGTCAGGTCGCGGACGCTCCCGTCCGGCGATTGGACGTAGAGATGGGTCTGCTCGTTGCCGCCCTGATCGCTGACGTAGAGGAAGCGTTCGTCCTTTGGAAAATAGCCGAGGACCCTGATGGCGCTCACCTTGGAGTCCGTGAGCCGGACGGGCTTTCCCCCTCTGATCGGGATCGCGTAGGCGTTGAACACGCCCGTCTCATTGCTGCTCACGAGGAGCTTGCTGCCGTCCGGGGAAAAGGAGGCTCCCGAGTAGATCGTCGTGGCCAGGAACTGGTCGATCGTGTACTGCGGCACCTGTTTCGGCTTCGTCCCGGCCGCGGGCGTCGGTGGCTCGGCCGTAGCGCCCGGGCCCACGGCGAGAAGGATCGACGCCAGGAAGGTCAAGAGGAGGGGAAAGGGTTTTTTCATCGGGATCTCCTTAATCTGCAACCAGACCTTCATGCTCTCGTAGTCTATGAGAAGTGGGCCGGTGCCCGTCTGGGAGAGGATGAGGAGGCTCTCTCCGCAACCCAGGACCGGGCACCGGCCCGCTATGGGCGTGCGTGCGTGAAGGAAGTCGCGCGCACACCCCCTCTACGCCGGGGGGGCGGCATTCTTAACGGTCCGCGTACCCGGTCAGCTCGACATAGCCCTGTCCCCGCACCGGCTTACCGCCCCGAATGCCCTCGACCTCCACGGCTCCTTCCCAGTAGTGAAACGAGACGTCCAGCTCCTGGTCGGCAAGAAAGGGGCGGACTTCCAGCTCCAGGCTCTCGGAGGGGATGTGAAGCCGCCAGTGCTCCGGGTAGGTCGCCCCGCTCCGGGGGCTTCGCCACCGGTCGAGGTCTTTGAGGGTGAAGTCTGCAAGGGAGAGGGTCCGGGATTTTCCGCCGGGGCCGACCACCGTCCCGCTGCTCGCCGGGTCGGCGGAGCCGTCCTGGCGGCGCAGGCGATAGAGCATGACTTCCGAGCCATCGGAAAGCTGGAGCGCGAACCAGTCCCAGCCGACCTGGTCCGCACCGAGCGAGCTCGTGCTCCACTCCCGGTCCATCCAGGCGAGCCCGGTGACCTGGAAGCTCTCACCTCCCAGGCGAACGGTGCCGCTCGCGGGCATGCGGGTGAGGGAATAGTAGTAGGACGCGTTCCCCGGTTCCGCGCTCTTCCGGCTCAGTCCCCGCTCCCCCTGAAGCACCGGCGGCTTTCCCTGCTCCAGGGAGAGGTCGATGCCCACGTCTCCCTGGCGGGCGGAGAGCCGCATCGGGAACACGTCCTCTCCGGTTCCCTCCGCGCTCCAGTCCTCCACCCAGACCCGGAATGGCCGGCCCTGCGCTCCGGCGAGGCCCACCGGCCCGCCCCGGCTCCAGCGCTCGAACGAATGGAAGCGCTCCCCGTTGATGTCGCTCACCGCGAAGTGGGCGAGCCACGCCTCGCGGGTGGCCCAGGCGGACCGTCTGTCCGGCATCTCCGGCGCAAGAGCCGAGCGGAAGAACGTGAGCTGGAACCCGAACCGCCTCCCCTCGTCCGTTTCCAGGTTGCCGGTGTAATACCACCACTCGGTGCGGAGCTTCGGGTGCGGCCCATGATCGGCGGGAAACGAAAACTCCCGCGGCTCGATCGCCTGGGCATACCCCCGGTCGTCGGCCGTCCGGAGGGCGCCGGCAACGGAGAGAGAGGCGCGGGGGGAGCGCGGCTCGTCCGGACGGGTAAGCAGGTAGAGGACCGCCCCGAGCAGCAGAAGAACGATGGGAAGAATTACCGTCTGGCGAGCCATGACTACTCTTCCCGCAACGCCACCGCCGGCGACGTCCGTGCCATGCGATACGCCGGGTAGAGGCCGGCGAGGAGGGCGGCGGCAAGGGCGAGGAAGAGGGCTTGGAGGAGGACCTCGGGGGAGACCTCCATGCGGATCGTCCAGCCGAAGGAGCGGCGGTTGATGACGTAGATCATCACGGCCGCGAGGGCGAGGCCCACCGGCACCGACAGGAGACCCGCGGCGAGGCCCAGGAGGCCCGTCTGGGAGGTCACGAGCTGCCAGACCTGCCCCGGCGTGAGCCCGTTCGCGCGCAGCACCCCCAGCTCCCGCGCCCGCTCGAGCTGGAGCGCCATCAGGGACGAGAGGACCCCGACGAAGGCGACGAGGCCGGCCAGCATCCGCAGCACGCTGGTGATGAGGAAGGTGCGGTCGAAGATCTCCAGGGAGATCCGCTTCAGGGACCGGTTGGATTGGATCGCCAAGGCCTGGCCCCCCGCGACGTTCCGGGCTCCCTCGATCACCCGGTCCGGGTCCGCTCCCGGCGCGAGATCGAGCGAGAAGCCGGAGAGGGTCGGATCCCCCCAGTATTTCAGGTACGTGGACCGGCTCATCAGCACGATCCCGCGGTCCGACGCGTAGTCGTAGTAGATCCCCGCCACCCGGAACGCCCGCTCCCCCCGGCCGGTGCGCAGCCGGATCTCACCTCCGGCCTCGATTCCGGTGCGGTGGGAGAACGGCTCGGAGACGACCACGGCATCGCCCGCCTGGAACGCCGGCCAGACCTCGTCCGGGTCCCCCTCTGCGAGCTCGAAGGAGGAGCGGAGGTTCGCGAGGTCCGTGCCCAGCGCGACCATCCGGACCGGACCGGCGGGGGAGGGGAGCTCGATCCGCCGCAGGAGGTTTGCCCGGACCACCCCCGGAAGGGCCGCTGCCCGCCGGGCCACCTCCGGAGGGATCGTGCCGCCGCTGAAGCCGCCGGCCCGGCTGGGGACCGAGGCGTAGATGTCCGCCTGGAGGGACATTTCGAGCCAGCGCACCACCGTCCGCCGGAAGCTGTCGATCATCACCCCCACACCCACGGTGACCGAGACCGCGATCACCAGCGCCGCGATCGCCACCGCCGTCCGGGAGAGGGCCGCCACCACGCCGCTCGCCGCCATCCGGCCGAGCACGCCGAAGGCCGCGCCCATGGCGGGCCGGAGGCTGCGCATCAGCAGCACCGTGGCCCCGGGTGCCAAGAGGGCGAAGCCCACGATCACCGCGAAGAGGCCGGCGAAGCTCAAGCCCAGGCGGTTGCCGGGGATCGCCAGGAGCCCGGTTCCGAGAAGGAGCAGCCCGGCTCCCAGGGCGGTCGCCCGCGGCAGGGCCCGCCGCAGCCGCGCCTCCAGGGCCGAGCGGGTGAGCACCGCCCGGGGCGGCGCCTGGGTGGCTTCGAAGGCCGGAGCCAAAGCCGCCAAGAGGGTGGCCCCGACCCCCAGGGCCGCGCCCTTGGCGAGCGTCCACGCGGGCACGGCCAGGTCCCGCACGGTCACCACAAAATAGAGGTCGTTGATCGTCTGGGTGACCAGCCGCACGAGCCCCTGGCCCAGGAGCACCCCGGCTCCAAGCCCTGCGGCCGTGCCGAGGAGGGCCACCACCGCCGCCTCGCCGAGCACCAGCGAGAAGACCTCCTCCCGGGTCACCCCGAGGGCCCGCAACGTGCCGATGAGCGTCCGCCGCTGGACCACCGAGAACGTGATCGTGTTGTAGATGAGAAAGAGGCCGCAGACGAGGGCGAGGAGCGAGAGAGCGGTCAGGTTCAGCCGGAAGGCCCGCGTCATCTCCTCCGTCGTCCGCTCCCGCGACCCGGCCGGGAGGATTTGCGCTCCGGGAGGCAGGACCGCCTCCACCCGGTCGAGCAGCCGGCCCCCTTCAGCGCCGTCCGGGATGATGAGGTCGATCCGGTCGAGCCGGCCCACCCGGCCGAGCAGCTCCTGGGCGGCGGCGACGTCCATCACCAGGAGATCGGCGATCGCCCGGCGCGTGTTCTCGTCTTCGGGAGCGAGCGTCCCCACCAGCTCCACGGCCCGGTCTTTGCCCTCCACCCGGACGTGGAACGAATTCCCCCGCTCCAGCCCCATGTCTTGCGCCGTGGACGAGGCCAGAACACCGGCAGCCGGCCGGGTGAGGAGCGGCCCGAGATCCAGGGAGGGACCGCTCGATTCCCGGGCTCCGCCCTGACCGGGAGCTCCCAGATACGGCCGGAAGGGCTGCTCCGAAAACGGGTCGAGCCCCAGAAGATGGAGGACCCGGGCCGGCTCGCCAGGTGTGGCCGGGAGGGTCACGTAATCCTCCACCACCGGTGCCGCCCGCTCCACCCCCGCCTCCAAGACGATCCGCCGGAACACCGCGTCAGGTAAACCGCGAGGGCCTCCCACGATCTGATGCGTGGTCCGCCCCGTGACCGCTTCGGTCGAGAGGGTGAACGCCTGCCGGGCACTGGCATTGGCGAGGTCGATGGAGACCACCACGGCCACTCCGAGGGCCACGCCCACCACGGCGAGCCCCGTCTGCCAGGGATGGCGGATGAGGTACCGCAGGCTCGATCTCCGGAGAATCGACATCTACGATTGCTCCTCCACCCTCTCTACGAGCTTGCAGTCCTCGATACGGAACACCCGGTCCGCGATCCCCACGACCTCCTGGCTGTGCGTGACCATCACCATGGTCTTGCCCGCCTGCCGCGTCAGCCGGTCGAGCAGCTCCAGCACCTGGAGCCCGGTCTCCAGGTCCAGATTGCCCGTTGGCTCGTCGGCCAGCACCAGGATCGGATCGTGGGCCAGGGCTCGCGCCACCGCGACCCGCTGCTGCTCGCCCCCCGAGAGCCGGTCCGGGAAGCTTCCCGCCCGGTCCGCCAGACCGACCTCCTCCAGAAGAGCGAGAGCCTCCCGTCGTTGCTCCGGGCGCAGCTTCCCCTTGAGCTCCAGAGGGAGGAGGAGATTTTCCTCGACGGTCAGCGTGGGGATGAGATTGAAGAACTGGAAGACGAACCCGATCCGGTCCCGGCGGAAGAGCGTCCGTTCCCGTTCGGACAGGGTGGAGAGCGAGACGCCGTCGATCACCACCTCGCCCGCGTCGGCCAGGTCGATTCCCGAAAGCAGGTTGAGCAGCGTCGACTTGCCCGACCCGCTGCGCCCGAGGAGCACCGCCAGCTCCCCCCGCCGGATCGAAGCGTCGGCTCCCTTGAGCACCACCCGCCGCCGGCCCCCCTCCTCGTACTCCTTCGTGAGGCCGCGCAGCTCGATCAGGGGAGCGGGGGAGGGGGCGGTCGCCATGGTTCGGGGATGGTATAACCAGGCTTGGATCGGGACCAGAAGGCCCCGGGGCGCATGACCGCGGTGTGGTATCGTAGAGGGGAGCCGGATTTTCGGTTCCGGCCACCGGAGGACCGGGAAATGGCGACGCCAGCGCGCAAACTCAAGTACACCTATCAGGACTACCTGCTCTTCCCGGACGATGGCAGCCGCCACGAGATCATCGGAGGAGAGCACTACGTGACCCCCGCCCCCAATTGGCGACACCAACTCGTCGCCGGCAACTTTCATCGCCTGGTCAGCCCCTTCGTCTACGAGAACCGTCTTGGGTACATCCTCTTCGCTCCGCTGGATCTCGTCCTTTCCGACGAGGACGTGGTCCAGCCGGACCTCCTGTTCATCTCACGGGACCGTGCTTCGATCGCGCAGGAGAGGGGAGCTTTCGGCGCCCCCGATCTCGTCATCGAAATCCTTTCCGAATCGACCCGGAGGAGGGACGAGACGATCAAGCTGCGGCTCTACGAGGAGATGGGTGTCCGTGAGTACTGGCTCGCCGATCACGTCCTCCAGACCGATCCGGGTCTTCCGCGCCACGCAGACAGGGAGGCTCGAGCTGGTGGCGGAGCTGTCGGCCGAGGCAGGGGATCGTCTGGCAACGCCCCTGTGGCCCGGGCTGGTCCTCGAGCTGACCCAGATCTTCGAGTAGTCACCTCGGCAGCATTCAGCTTTAGGTATACGGAAGCTCTCAAAGGCGGATCGAATCGAGGTGACGCCGCAGCTTTGCCTTGACCTCCTCCGAGATCGGTGCCTCCGGCTCCACCCTTTTCCAGGCCTCCCGGATGCGCTGAGCCGCCTCGGTGACGACTTCGAGGGTGCGTTGCTCGTCGAGCTTGGCTCGGCGGGCGAGATGCCGGAAGCTCTCCAGGGTGATATCTGTGAAGCTCTTCGACTTCCGAAAGTTGAGCGCGAGCGGGTCGTTCTCGATGTAGGCCCCGGTAAACACCAGGTCATAGGCCGGGGCCAGCTCTGCCCGGCAGCCGTCGAGGTACAGGAGTGACCAGTTTTTGTGGTGCGCGTCCCCATTGCCCGAGAGCACCACGAAGACGAGGCGGCGGGCATATTCGAAGGACGCCTCCGGCCCGGCGACCGCCCGCAGGACGTTCGCGATGGTCTCATAGTTGAAGCGGTCGTACTTTTCCCAGGGGTACAGACCCAGGACCTGTGCGAAGTCCTCCTGGTGGATCCGGCTGCCAGCCGTTCGGTCGTAGCGCCGGATGGCGAGCGCATGGGGCTCCCGAAAACCCAGTTCTCCGGGAAGACCCTCGATGTCCGAGATCCGGACCAACTCATGGTCGGGGACTTCGATTCCCGCCTCGCGAGCCCACCGGAGCATGGAGAGCTCGTTGATCGGGACGTCCGGATCCTGGGCATCCGGCAGCTTGATGATCCAGTTCCCTCCGCGTCCGGAGGCCGGAAGCGTCAGGCGGTCCGCCTGTTTCCCAGAACAGGAGGGTCCCGATCGGAAAAATCCGATAGACACTGTCGAAGAGGTTCAGGCGATCCTGGTCGTCCCAGCGCAGGCCCCGCTGAAACCGCGGCATGCGGATGCGACCGCTCGTCACCTCCCGAAGCAGATCCTCAACCGAGAAGGTACGAGCTTCGAGACGCCGCTCGGGCTGTGTGGCAACGTCCCGTTCCGCAGTGACCGGCATAGATGGCGCAATCGCGGTACGTTCGGGAGGAGATGATAGCACCACGTCGAGACCGTCTCTCTCCTTTCCTCCTGGAATCATACCCTGGGGACTGTCCCTCCTTCCGGGAAGTGTGGCACTCTATAGACATATTGAGGTTGTTCGTCGATTCATAGAATTTTATGTATGTCCGCCGCGCTTGCGGCGGGAATCCAATGGGGGGAGTTCCAGATGAGCAGACCACTGCCTGAGCCTTGGCGTGTCAAAGTCGTCGAAAAGATCCAGCTTTTGTCCCGGGAGGAGCGCGAGCGCCTCCTGGCCGAGGGGGGGTACAGCCTCTTCCAGATCCCCTCCGAGGCGGTGTTCATCGACCTGTTTACCGACTCGGGAACCTCGGCCCTGTCGGACTGGCAATGGGCCGGCATGATGCAGGGGGATGAGGCCTACGCTGGAGCTCGCAACTTCTTCCACCTCCAGGAGACGATCCGCGACGTCTTCGGGTTCCCACACTTCCTCCCCGTCCACCAGGGACGCGTGGCCGAAAACCTCCTGTTCTCCACCATCCTCACCCGGCCGGGGATGATCATTCCCAACAACTGCCACTTCGACACCACCCGGGCCAACATCGAGGTCAACGGCGGCGTCGCCCTCGACCTCGTCATCGCCGAGGGCCGCAACCCCAGGGCCAACCACCCCTTCAAGGGGAACCTGGACCTCTATCGGCTCCGCCGGCTCCTGGAGGAGAAGAGGGAGGACATCCCGCTCGTCATGCTGACCCTCACCAACAACTCGGGCGGCGGCCAGCCGGTCTCCCTGGCGAACGTCAGGGCCACGTCCGAGATCTGCCGGGAGTTCGGCATCCCCTTCTACATCGACGCCTGCCGCTTCGCCGAGAACGCCTGGTTCATCAAGCTGCGTGAGAAGGGACAGGAGCACCGGAGCGTGGCCGAGATCGTCCGCGAGATCTTCAGCTACGCCGACGGCTGCACCATGAGCGCCAAGAAGGATGGCCTCGCCAACATCGGCGGCTTCTTCGCCACCCGGGACGAGGCCCTGCTGGAAGTTTTGAAGCAGAAGCTCATCATCATCGAGGGATTCCCGACCTACGGCGGCCTCGCCGGGCGCGACCTCGAAGCCGTGTCCCGCGGCCTGCGGGAGGTGCTGGACGAGAACTATCTCCGATTCCGGGTCGGCCAGGTCGAGCAGTTCGGCAACCTGCTGACCAAGGCGGGCATCCCCATCATGCGGCCCACCGGCGGCCACGCTGTCTACATCGACGCTCGGGAGCTCCTGCCGCACATCCCCCAGCACCAGTTCCCCGCCCAGGCGCTCTCCGTGGCGCTCTACCGCGAGGGCGGGATCCGCGGCGTGGAGATCGGCAGCGTCATGTTCGGCACCGAGCACCCGGAGACCGGTGAGCTCATCCCCGCCTCCATGGAGCTCGTCCGTCTCGCGGTGCCGCGCCGCGTGTTCTCCAACACCCACCTGGAATACGTCGCCGGAGTGCTCGCGGACATCCGGGAGAAGCGCGACGAGCTCAAGGGCCTGCGCATGACCTTCGCCCCGAAGGTGCTCCGCCACTTCACCGCCCGGTTCGAGGAAGTCGAGGTGGAGGAGCTGGCGGTCGCCGTCGGCTTCTGATCGGGAAGCTCCCGCCTCACGGCCCGTCCCGTTTTCGGGACGGGCCTCCTGCCTCTCAAGCTCCCCAGTCCCGACCCGGGGACGTCTTCTTCCAGGAATTTCAAGGAAATCAACGGTTTACGTCTGGCACCGGCCTTGCCCTCTGGAACCGTCGCGGCCGGGCCCGGCGCAGCGACGAAAAACAGCTTTTCTTTCTTTGAGAGGAGGTTCGTGTCATGAGATCGTCCGTCACCCTGCGCCGTGCCGTCCACGCTGCCTTCACCACTCTGCTGCCGCTCGCCTCGCTGCTCGTCGTGGCTCCCGCGAGCGCCGTCGAGACCTCTCCCGCGGAGGTGCTCGGCCGGACCCCCCTCGCCTTCGAGCCCAACCGCGGTCAGAGCGACCCGGAGGTCCGCTTCCTCGCCCGTGGCTCCGGCTACGCCCTGTTCCTCACTCGGGAGGAGGCGGTGCTCGCCCTCGCCAGCCCGGCCGGTCCGGTCCGGCCCGAGACGATGAAGAACGCCCGGCCCGAGCTCCGCAGCAGTGTGCTGCGGATGCGACCCCTCGGTGCCCGTCCGGCCGAGTCCCTCGAGCCCGAGGCGACCCTTCCGGGCCGCAGCCATTACCTGAGCGCCACCGCGCCGGGCGAATCCCTGACCGACGTTCCCCGCTATGCCAAGGTGCGGGCGCGGGGGATCTACCCGGGAATCGATCTCGTCTACTACGGTCAGGGTAAAACGCTGGAGTACGACTTCGTCGTCGCGCCCGGGGCCGACCCGAAGCGCATCCGCCTGGAGCTCGAGGGGGCGGAGAGCCTCCGGCTGGATGACGCGGGCAACCTCCGTCTCGGGCTCGGCGGTGGCGAGCTCCTGCAGCCCGCGCCGGTGCTCTATCAGGAGGTGGACGGCGAGCGCCGGACCGTCTCCGGGCGCTTTCTCGTCGCCGGGAACCTCGTGGGCTTCGAGGTCGGCGCCTACGATCGCTCTCTCCCCCTGGTCATCGATCCCATGGTCGTCTGGGCCTCGCTCCTCGGCGGCAACGACATCGAATGGGCGTACGATGTGGCGGTCACCCCGAACGGCCAGGCCTACGCCTGCGGCTATACCTACTCAACCAACTTTCCCACCCGGCCCGCCGCGTCCGATCCCGACCTCGAGCCGTACGTTTCCGATGCCTTCGTGACCAAGTTCAACCTGGACGGCACCGGCATCGACTGGTCCACCTACGTCGGCGGTCCGGGCTTTCAGAGCTTCGCGGCCATCGCTCTGGACGCCTCCCGCAACCCCCACGTCGTCGGGTCCTTCGACTCCGAGGTCCCGGCCGAGTACGGCACCAGCAACGCCTTCGTCGGCAAGCTCAACGCCAGCGGCTCGGCCTTCCTCTACGAGCGGAGGCTCGGCGGGACGAGCACCGACTATGCGACCGACATCGCCCTCGACGCGTCCGGCAGCGCCTATGTCGTGGGGACGACCTACTCGACGGACTTCTGGATGGTGAACGGCGCCCAGCAGGGGTTCGGAGGCGGGAACACGGACGCCTTCGTCGCCAAGCTCGGCATCAACGGCGGGACCCACTGGTCCAGCTACTACGGCGGTCCCCTCGACCAGTACACCACCGGCATCGCGGTCGACGCCGCCAACCAGCCGGTCGTCACCGGGTACGTCCAGCTCAACGCGCCGTCCTCGCCGGCGAACTACGATGCCTTCGTTGTCCGCATGAGCGCCAACGGCGCGAGCTTCCAGGGCCAGGTCCGGTTCGGCGGGAGCCTCAACGACTACACCGGCGGCATCGTGGTCGACCCGAATGGCAACACCTGGCTCGCGGGTACGACCTATTCGGCGAATTTCCAGACCACCGACGGCACGATCCTGGAGGGTGAGACCGACGCCTTCCTGGTCCGCGTGAACGCCTCCTGGACGGGGCTCTCGTACTCGACCCTGATCGGCAACGTCAACCGGCAGGTCGTGGGCAGCATGGCGATGGATTACGCCGGATGGCTCTACATCGTCGGGAGCGTCTTCCCCGTAGGCGGCGGGCCCGCCAAGGTCTGGCTCGTCCGCTTCATCCCGACGACCAACGGCGTGACCACCTTCGCCACCGGCGGCACGGGCGGCTCCTTCGGGCTGGGCATCGCCGTCGACCACCACCGGGCGGTCTACGTCTCCGGGGTGACGTCCTCGTCCGACTTCGCCACTCCGGGAGCCTTCCAGACCAGTCTCCGCAGCGGGTCGGACGCCTTCGTGGCCAAGATCACGTTCTGATCCATCTCGCCCGCCACGAGAGGAGCCGTCCGTCGCTGAAGACGGATGGCTCCTCTCGTCTCGTGGCGGCGAAGCCCTGCCGCTAAAACTTGGGACGATGACGCAAAGTATCCTGAATATGATGCATAACAAGGGTGCCCTCGGCCTGATCCCTAATGATATGCAGCATATGCACGGTGATCTGCCGCATGAAACTCTTGAATTGCCGCACAAAAGAGATGTCATGCGTCACGGTTCAAAAGGTATGCCGCTAAAAATCTTTGGTCTGATGCATAAACGTGTTATTTTGCGTCAATTCAGTTTTGTCTTGCCGCATAGGGCGGAGTGCCTTGTGGAGAGACAGGATCGTTTGCCGCAAAACGAACCGCTTGTGCGGCATTTTACTGTGCAGATGTCGCGAAAACAGGTGGGTTTCACTCGTGATGCTCTGGCTCGGAGGGAGAAGGGGACGCTGATGCCGCAAAACCGTCTCCACCTTCGGGCGCCGTACCGGTGGCGGAGCTCGTGAACCGCGGCGGTGACGCATAACCTCTCGTCCAGAAGAGGCTGCCACGCTTCAGGGTCGAAGGTTGCCGGCTTCTGGGACCGAGCCAGCCACTCTGTATATGCTCTCCTCAGCTCCGAAGGGGCACGCCCCACCCCCGATCTGGTAAACCTTGCCGCCGACGCGACCGGCCGGGGGGCCGCGGCGAGCGGGGCCGGATTCGGGTGGCAAGCGATCTGCACCGGGGCGCACGGGGGTGACGATGCAAGGCGAATCAGGCAGACAGCGGGTGATCATCGAGGGGGTCGAGCCGGAGATCGACTGCGGACGGTTTCCCATCAAGCGGACAGTCGGCGAAAAGGTCGTGGTGGAAGCGGACGCGTTCACAGACGGCCACGACGCCATCACCGTCCTCCTCCTCTGGCGCCCGGAGTCGCAGACCGAGTGGCACGAGGCCGCCATGGAGCCGCTGGGCAACGACCGGTGGCGGGCGGAATTCACGGTTACGGAGCAGGGGCTCTGGCTCTATCGGGTCACGGCCTGGGTGGATCGGTTCAAGACGTGGCGGCGGGATCTGCAGAAGCGGGTGGACGCCGGGCAGGATGTGGCGATCGACCTCCTGGTGGGCGCCGGTCTGGTCCGCGAGGCGGGGGAACGGGCGGTGGCGGAGGGGCGGAAGGCGGACGGGCGCGTGCTCGCCGGGCTCGCCGGGGACCTGGAGACCGGCAAGAACTCCGAGGCCCGCCTGAGCCTCGCCCTGGACGACGAGCTCGCCCAGCTCATGGACCGTTCCGCAGACCGCCGGTTCGCGTCCGTCTACCGCGCCGAGCTGGCCGTGGTGGTGGACCGGGAGCGGGCTCGGTTTTCCTCCTGGTACGAATTCTTCCCCCGCAGTTGCGGCCCCGAGGGGAGGCACGGCACGTTCCGCGACTGCGAGGCCCGGCTCCGCTATGTGGCGGAGATGGGCTTCGACGTCGTCTACCTGCCGCCCATCCATCCTGTCGGCACGGCGGTCCGCAAGGGAAAGAACAACGCCCTGACCGCGGAGCCCGGGGACGTGGGGAGCCCCTGGGCCATCGGCAGCGCGGAAGGCGGCCACAAGGCGATCCATCCGGAGCTGGGGACGGAGGAGGACTTCCGCCGCTTCATCCGGAGGGCCCGGGACCTCGGGATCGAGATCGCGCTCGACGTGGCCTTCCAGGTCTCGCCGGACCACCCCTACGCCCGCGAGCACGAGGAGTGGTTCAGGAAGCGGCCAGACGGCACGATCCAGTACGCCGAGAACCCGCCGAAGAAGTATCAGGACATCTATCCTTTCGATTTCGAAACGGACGCCTGGAAGGAGCTCTGGCAGGAGCTGAAAAGCGTCTTCGACCACTGGATCGGCTTCGGGGTGAAGATCTTCCGCGTGGACAACCCCCACACCAAGCCGTTCCCGTTCTGGGAGTGGGTGATCAACGAGATCAAGCGCGAGCACCCGGACGTGCTCTTCCTCTCCGAAGCGTTCACCCGGCCGAAGATCATGTACCGGCTGGCGAAGCTCGGCTTCACCCAGTCCTACAACTACTTCCCCTGGCGCAACCGGCGCTGGGAGCTGGAGGAGTACTTCACCGAGCTGACCCAGACTCGGGTGCGCGAGTTCTTCCGGCCGAACCTCTGGCCGAACACACCGGACATCCTCACCGAGCCCCTCCAGATCGGCGGCCGGCCGGCGTTCATGGCTCGACTGATCCTGGCGGCGACGCTCGGAGCCAGCTACGGCATCTACGGCCCGGCCTTTGAGCTGATGGAGCACAAGCCCCGGGAGCGGGGGAGCGAGGAGTACCTGGATTCGGAGAAGTACCAGATCCGCCAGTGGGACCTGGACCGGCCGGACAGCCTGCGGGAGCTGATCGCCCTCGTCAACCGCATCCGGCGGGAGAACCCTGCGCTCCAGTTCGACCGCAGCCTGCGCTTCCACTCCTCGGACAACGATCAGATGCTCTGCTACAGCAAGGCCGCCGGAGACAACGTCATCGTGGTGGCGGTGAACCTCGACCCCCACCACGTGCAGTCCGCCTGGGTGGAGCTGAAGCTGGAGGAGCTGGATCTGGAGCGGGATCAGCCGTTCCAGGTGCACGACCTGCTGACCGGGGCGCGCTACCTCTGGCACGGATCGCGCAACTTCGTCCGCCTTGACCCGCAGCAGGTGCCGGCGCACGTCTTTCGCGTGCGGCGGCACGTGAGGACCGAGCGGGACTTCGACTACTTCCTCTAGGAGAACCGGCGTGGCGATCATGGACGAGACGGCGGAGCAGCAGGCTGCGGAGGCCCTCGAGGAGGCGAGGGCCAATGGACGCAGGCGCGACCCCCTCTGGTACAAGGACGCGATCATCTACGAAATCCACGTCCGCGCCTTCTTCGACTCCGACAACGACGGCAGGGGCGACTTCCAGGGGCTGACTGAAAAGCTCGACTACCTGCGGGACCTGGGGGTCACGGCGATCTGGATCCTGCCCTTCTATCCCTCCCCCTGGCGCGACGACGGCTACGACATCTCCGACTACACGAGCGTGCACCCGGCCTACGGCACGATCGAGGACTTCAAGACCTTCCTGGATGAGGCGCACAAGCGAGGGCTGCGGGTGATCACCGAATTGGTGATCAATCACACGTCGGACCAGCACCCCTGGTTCCAGCGCGCCCGCCTCGCTCCGCCGGGGAGCCCGGAGCGGGACTTCTACGTCTGGAGCGACACGGACAAGAAGTACGCCGGCACGCGGATCATCTTCACGGATACGGAGACCTCGAACTGGACGCGGGACCCGGTGGCCAACGCCTACTACTGGCACCGGTTCTTCTCGCACCAGCCGGACCTCAACTTCGACAACCCCCTCGTCCAGGAAGAGGTCTTCAAGGCCCTGGACTTCTGGATGGACATGGGGGTGGACGGCCTGCGGCTGGACGCCATTCCCTACCTCTTCGAGCGCGAGGGGACGTACAACGAGAACCTGCCGGAGACCCACGAGTTCCTGAAGAAGATCCGCGCCCATGTGGACGCGAAGTACGAGGGCCGCATGCTGCTCGCGGAGGCGAACCAGTGGCCCGAGGACGCCATCGCCTACTTCGGCGATCCGGCCACCGGGGGCGACGAGTGCCACATGGCGTTCCACTTCCCCGTGATGCCGCGGCTGTACATGGGCGTCCGCATGGAGGACCGCTTCCCCATCGTGGACATCCTGCAGCAGACGCCGCCGATTCCCGAGAAGGCCCAATGGGCGACGTTCCTGCGCAACCACGACGAGCTGACGCTCGAGATGGTCACCGACGAGGAGCGGGACTACATGTACCGGGTCTACGCCTCGGACAAGGCGCAGCGGATCAACGTGGGCATCCGCAGGCGTCTCGCCCCCCTGATGGGCAACGACCGGCGGCGGATCGAGCTGATGAACGCCCTGCTCTTTTCGCTGCCCGGCACGCCCGTCCTGTACTACGGGGACGAGATCGGGATGGGGGACAACTTCTATCTGGGCGACCGGAACGGCGTGCGCACGCCCATGCAATGGAGCCCGGACAGGAACGCAGGCTTCTCCCGGGCCAACCCGCAGCGGCTCTATCTGCCGGTGATCGTCGACCCCGAGTACCACTCCGAGGCGATCAACGTGGAGGCGCAGCTCGCCAATCCCCATTCGCTGCTCTGGTGGATGCGCCGCCTCATCGCCCTGCGCAAGCACCACCCGGCCTTCAGCCGCGGCACGATCGAGTTCCTGGCGCCGGAGAACCACCGGGTGCTCGCCTTCCTGCGCCGGCACGAGACCGAGACGATCCTCGTGGTGGCGAACCTGTCGCGTTTTGTGCAGCACGCCGAGCTCGACCTCTCGGCGTGCAGGGGGGCGACGCCGGTCGAGCTCTTCGGACGTTCGGCGTTCCCCAGGGTGGGGGACTCCACCTACTCGCTGACTCTGGGGCCGCACAACTTCTACTGGTTCTCGCTGGTGGCGGAGCCGGGCCAGTTCGGCCGACCGCGGCAGGGAGCGCCGGGGGAGGCGGTCGGGGAGGGGGCTCTGAACGTGCCGGTGCTCACGATCGAGGGCCCGTGGCGCGTCTTCCTGGAGGGCCGGTCCCGGAAGGACTTCGAGGGGACCCTCCCGGACGTGCTGCCCACGCGCCGCTGGTTCGGCGGCAAGGCCCGAACGCTGCGGGCGGTAGAGGTCCGCGAAGCCATCTCCCTGGGCGAAACCGGCCTGCTGACCCTCCTCTTCGTGGATTACACGGATGCCGAAGGAGAGACCTACGCTCTCCCCCTGGCCTTTGCCTCCCGTCCCGCCGATCCGTCGACCGTCGTGACACGGCTGGAGTCGGACGTGCGGGAGGGCACGGGCTTTCTCTATGATCCGATGGGCGAGCCCGGCTTCTCCCGCGTGCTCTTGGACGCCATCGCCCGGGGCGATCGCTTCCGGGGAGACCGGCATGACCTGGTGGGCGCCGCCGGGCCGGTCTTCGCCGAGCTGCGGGGTGAGGGGGATCTCGAGCCTGTACCGCTCCGGGCGGAGCAGAGCAACACGTCGATCCGGTTCGGCGACCGTCTGGTCCTCAAGCTCTTCCGCAAGCTAGAGCCGGGGATCAATCCGGACCTGGAGATCGGCCATTTCCTGACCGACGAGACGACCTTCCGGCACAGCCCGCGCGTGGCCGGGAGCCTGGAGGTGCGCAGGAGGGGCGAGGAGCCTCTCACCCTGGGAATCCTCCAGGAGTTCGTACCGAACGAGGGGGATGCCTGGGGCTACACTCTCGATGCCCTGGGCCGCTATTTCGACCGGGCACGGACGGGCTGGGGGCAGGGTGACCACGGGCCGGCCCCGGTGCTGGAGGGCTCGCTCCTGGATCTGGCCGAGCGCGGGCCGTCGCGGCAGGATGTCGAGCGGCTCGGTACCTATCTGCCGAACGTGGAGCTCCTGGGCGAGCGGACGGCCGAGCTGCACATCGCCCTGGCTTCGGGGCAGGGCCGAGACTTCGCGCCCGAGCCTTTCTCCGAGCTCTACCAGCGGTCCCTTTTCGACTCCATGCGGACGCTTTCCAAGAAGAACTTCCGGCTGCTCCAGCAGCGGCTGGAAAGCCTGCCGGAGTCCGGCCGGGAGCAGGCGCGGCGGGTCCTGGAGATGGAGCAGCAGGTGATGGAGCGGTTCCGCAAGCTGGTGGGGCCGAAGCTCTCGGCTGAGCGGATTCGTATTCACGGGGATTATCATCTGGGGCAGGTCCTCTACACCGGCAAGGACTTCGTCATCATCGACTTCGAAGGGGAGCCCTCGCGCTCGCTCTCCGAGCGGCGCCTCAAGCGCTCGCCTTTCCGGGACGTGGCCGGGATGCTTCGCTCGTTCCAGTACGCCGCCTACATGCGGCTGTCCGAGGAGGCGGCGGCCGGCGCGGCTCCGGAGGAATCCCTTCCGAGGTTGGAGAGCTGGGCCCTTTACTGGGAGCAGTGGATCTCCGCGGCCTACCTCCGGGCCTACCTGAAGCGGGTCCAGGGCGCCTCGTTCGTGCCGAAGACCCGCGAGGAGCTGGAGCTGCTGCTGGACGTCTATGTTTTGGAGAAGGCGATCTACGAGCTGGGATATGAATTGAACAGCCGCCCGGACTGGGTCCGGATCCCCTTGCGGGGAATCCTCCAGATCCTGGGCGGGTGACGATCGGGCGAGCGGAGACAGAGTGGCGAACGAACGTGACGACTTGAACGAGCTGGCCCGTCTGTACGGGGTCCAGCTTTCCTATTGGAATGCCTGGGGCAAGCTCATCGAGCCGGGACCCGAGTCGCTGCTCGGCGTGCTGCAGGCCCTGGAGGCGCCCGTCGAAGGGATGGGCGACATCTCCGAAGCTCTCCAGGCGCGGCGCGAGGAGCTCGCCGAGCGCCTGATCGAGCCGGTGGTCGTGGCCTGGGACGGCCGCGTGCCGGCGGTCCCCGTGCGATTCGGACGGAGCGGCTCTCTCTTCTGTCATCTCGACCTGGAAGGCGGGGAGCGGCGTGCCTGGGATCTCGACCTCGGGAGCCTGCCCGAGGTTCCTCCGGCCGAGGGCTCGGCCGAGCCCGGCCGGGCCCTACCTGTGGGGGAGCGGTTGCCGCCCGGGTATCACTGGCTGCGGGTGGGGACCGACGGGCGGGAGGCCGAGGCGCTGATCATCTCCGCCCCCACCCGAGCCTGGACCGGCGACGGCCGTCCGCTCTGGGGTGTGTTCCTGCCCCTGTACGCCCTGCACACCCGGCGGAGCTGGGGCGCGGGGGACTTCTCGGATCTGGAGACCCTGGCGGAGTGGGCCGCGAATCTCGGAGGCGGCGTGGTGGCGACGCTGCCCATCCTCGCCTCCTTCCTCGAGGAGCCGTTCGAGCCGAGCCCCTATGCGCCGGCCTCGCGGCTGTTCTGGAACGAGCTGTACATCGATCCCCGGCGGCTCCCCGAGATGGAGGAGGCCCCGGCGGCACGAAGACTGGTCGAGTCGCCCGACTTCCAGCGGGAGATCGAGGCCCTCCGCTCCTCTCCCCGGGTGGACTACGCCCGGCTGATGGCACTGAAACGTCGGATCCTGGAGGATCTGGCCCATCGCTTCTTCACCCATCCGGAAGGCCGTCAGGAAGATTTCGAGCGCTTCGTGGCCAGCAAGCCCGACCTGGCCACCTACGCCGCCTTCCGCGCCGTGGGGGACCGCCGGGGAGAGCCCTGGCAGTGCTGGCCGGAGCGGCTGCGGGAGGGGACCCTCGCACCCGCGGATTACGACGAGGAGGACCGCCGCTACCACCTTTGGGTGCAGTGGGCCGCGGACCGGCAGGTCCGCGACATGGCCGGCCAAGCGCGCCGCCGCGGGCCGGGCCTCTATCTCGATCTGCCGCTCGGGGTCCACGGCAGCGCCTTCGACGTCTGGCGTTACCACGACCTCTTCGCCACCGAGGCCTCGGCCGGCGCTCCGCCGGACGTCCTCTTCACCAAGGGGCAGGATTGGGGCTTTCCGCCGCTGCGGCCCGAGCGCCTGCGGGAGCACGGCTACGACCATCTCATCCACGTGCTGCGTCACCACATGGAGCACGCGGGTCTGCTGCGGCTCGACCACGTGATGCAGCTCCAGCGGCTGTTCTGGATCCCTCAGGGGATGGAGGCCTCGGAGGGCGTCTACGTCACCTACCCCATGGAGGAGCTGTTCGCCATTCTGACCTTGGAGTCCCACCGCCACCGCACGATCGTGGTGGGGGAAAACCTGGGGACCGTGGCTCCCGAGATCGGCGAGGCCATGGACCGACACCAGATCCAAGGCATGTACGTGGTCCAGTACGAGCTCCAGCCGGGCAGCCAGGGCCTGCGCGAGCCCCCGGCCTCCACCGTCGCGAGCCTCAACACCCACGACATGCCCACCTTCCCGGCCTTCTGGGAAGGGCGGGACGTGGCGATCCTGGAGGAGCTTAAGTTTTTCGACGCCGAGCAGGCGCGGCAGGAGAGAGAGCGCCGGGCCGTCCTGCGCCGGCAGATGGAAGGTGAGCTGCCTGCCGAGCAGCGCGGCCGGGGGAAGGCCACCGAGGAGGCGGTGCTGCGCAAGCGGCTCGAGCACCTCGCCGCGAGCCAGGCCCGCATGGTCCTCGTGAATCTCGAGGACCTCTGGTACGAGACCGAGCCCCAGAACGTGCCGGGCACCCACACCGAGCGCCCGAACTGGCAGCGCAAGGCGAAGCATTCGTTCGAGGAATTCTCGCAGCGCCGCGAGGTGATCGAGCCGCTCCGGCAGGTGGACGAGCTCCGGAGAGGGCGAGGGTGATCTTCATTTTCCAGGGATGCGAGGGGACTCCATGACCAGCCCGTTGACTGAGCAGGACCTGTACCTCCTCAACGAGGGGACCCACTACCGGCTGTACGAGAAGCTGGGCGCCCATCCCGGAACGAACGGGGACCAGGAGGGCGTCTGGTTCGCTGTCTGGGCGCCCAACGCGGAGTCGGTCTCGGTCATCGGCGACTGGAACTACTGGGACAAGCGGGCGGACCTGATGAAGCCCCGCGGCTCCTCCGGGATCTGGGAGATGTTCATCCCGGACCTCACCCCGGGCATGAAGTACAAGTACCACGTCGTGTCCCGCTACCGCGGCTACCGGGCGGACAAGGCCGACCCGTTCGCCTTCCACGCCGAGACGCCGCCGCGGCGGGCGTCCATCGTTTGGGACCTGGAGCACGACTGGTGGGACGCCGACTGGGTGCTGGGGCGGGCCGAGCGGCAGTCTCTCGGAGCCCCGATGTCCATCTACGAGCTCCACCTGGGCTCCTGGCGGCGGGTGCCGGAGGAGGGGAACCGGCCGCTCTCCTACCGGGAGGCCGCGCCGCTCCTCGCCGAGCACTGCAAGCGGCTGGGCTTCACCCACGTGGAGCTCCTGCCGGTCATGGAGCATCCCTTCTACGGCTCCTGGGGCTACCAGACCACCGGCGACTTCGCCCCGACCAGCCGCTACGGCACACCCCAGGACCTGATGTTCATGATCGATCACCTGCACCAGAACGGCATCGGAGTGATCCTCGACTGGGTGCCCTCCCATTTCCCGGGCGACGAGCACGGCCTGGCCTTCTTCGACGGCACCCATCTCTACGAGCACTCCGACCCGCGCAAGGGCTTTCATCCCGACTGGTCGAGCTGGATCTTCAACTACGGCCGCAACGAGGTGCGGAGCTTTCTGATCAGCAGCGCGGTCTTCTGGCTGGAGAAGTACCACGCGGATGCCCTCAGGGTGGACGCCGTGGCCTCCATGCTCTACCTCGACTACTCCCGCAAGGCCGGCGAGTGGATCCCCAACGAGTACGGCGGCCGCGAGAACCTGGAGGCGATCCACTTCCTGCGGGAGATGAACACCGAGGTCTACGAGAGCGTCCCCGGGGTGCAGACCCTCGCCGAGGAGTCCACCGCCTGGCCGATGGTCTCCCGGCCGGTCTACGTGGGCGGCCTGGGCTTCGGCTACAAGTGGGACATGGGCTGGATGCACGACACCCTGGCCTATCTCGCCCACGACCCGATCCACCGCAGATACCACCACAACCAGATCACCTTCCGGTCGATCTACGCCTTCAACGAGAGCTTCGTCCTCCCCCTCTCCCACGACGAGGTGGTCCACGGCAAGGGCTCGCTCCTCAACAAGATGCCGGGGGACGACTGGCAGAAGCGCGCCAACCTCCGCCTTCTCTACGGCTACATGTGGGCCCAGCCGGGCAAGAAGCTCCTCTTCATGGGAGGGGAGATCGCCCAGTGGAGGGAGTGGAGCCACGAAACGAGCCTGGACTGGCACCTCCTGGACGACGAGGGCCACGCCGGGATTGCCCGTTGGCTGGAGGACTTGAACCGTCTCTACCGCACCGAGCCCGCCCTCCACGAGCTGGACTCCAGCCCCGACGGCTTCGAATGGATCGACGGCTCCGACGCCGACAACAGCGTGCTCGTCTTTGCCCGCAGGGGGAAGAAGCCGGAGGACTACGTCATCGCCGCCTTCAATTTAACCCCGATCGTCCGCTACAGCTACCGCTTCGGCGTCCCCGGCCGCGGCTACTGGAGAGAGATCCTCAACAGCGACGCTCCGGACTACGGCGGCAGCGGTGTGGGGAACATGGGGGGAGTGGACACGGTGCCGATTCCCATGCACGGGCGCTCGCACTCCGTCACGCTGACGCTGCCGCCGTTGGGGGTGCTCTTCTTGAAGCGGGAGGTGGAAGCGAAGGCCGAGGTCGAGGTGGAGGTGGAGGTGGAGGAGGAAGAGACTGAGGCGGAGAGTGGAGGGCTTGACGAGGCGTTGGTGCCTCGGGCGGGGTCGGCGGCCCTCTCCCGGAGGGAGAGGTCAGCATGAGGTAGCTGGTCCGAAAACTCTCTCCCCTCCGGCAGAGAGCAGGGCTGAGGGCCCAAGTCTCTGTCTTGTAACCACTTACTGAACTGTTCTGCCTTCTGGCTTGCGACCAAAGTGCCGTAGCCGGAATCCAATCGGGAGGCTTGACTTATGAATTTCTCTATGCGATTTTACGAAAGTAACGTGAAGGAAAAAGGAGAGTGAAGAGGTTCTGTGCGAGCTTTGTGCGCTGTCTCTCATCTGACAAGGAGGCCTGAATGAAAAGGAACGTTCTGGTGACCCTGGTACTTCTCATGCTGACCGGCACTTCTGCGGTGTCGGCCCTGATTCCCTGCGAGTCCTGCAGCGAGAATGAACCGTCAGCCCGATGCATAGGCACCTGTAACGGGCAGAGTGTAAATTTCTGCCGCGATTGGATCGCGATGGGTTGCCCAACCTGGAACTTCGTCTCGAAAGAAACCTTCCTGCTCTCCTTGGAAGCCCAGGCGCTGGAGGAGCCGCTGCCATCGGCTCCCGAAGCCCAGCCAAGTTTCTAAAACAAGGGGGACCTCCCCAGGCACGCATCTTGTACGCAACTCCTGCCCCCCGCCCACCGCCGCGGCGGGAGCTTACTTGCAGGAGGTTGTACTTGTCGTACTTGGGTTGGGAACCGACACTTGGGGCCATTCCCCTCAACAATGAACGCACCCGATTCCGCGTCTGGGCTCCCTTCGCCCGGACCGTCGAGCTGGACCTGGGTGGAAAGGTCCGCGTTGCCCTGGAGCCGCGGGAGCACGGGTACTACGAGGCGGAGGTCGACGGCGCCGGGCCGGGCACCCGCTATCTGTATCGTCTCGACGGCGGAAACGGGCTGCCCGATCCCGTCTCCCGCTGCCAGCCGGAGAGCGTCCACGGCCCGTCCATGGTGATGGACCGCCGGTTCGACTGGAGCGATGACGGGTGGGAGGGGATCCGCCTGGAGGATTACATTCTCTACGAGCTGCACGTGGGGACCTTCACGCCCGAGGGGACGTTCGACGCGATCATCCCCCATCTGGACCGGCTGGCCGGCGACCTGGGCGTCACCGCGATCGAGCTGATGCCGGTCTCCCAGTTCCCCGGCCGGCGCAACTGGGGATACGACGGGGTGCTCCCCTATGCCGTCCACAGCGGCTATGGCGGGCCGAACGGCTTGCGGCGCCTGGTGGACGCAGCCCATGCCCGGGGGCTCGCCGTGGTCCTCGACGTCGTCTACAACCACCTCGGCCCCGAGGGGAACTACCTCTCCCAGTTCGGGCCCTACTTCACGACCCGCTACCAGACCCCGTGGGGGCTCGCCCTCAACTTCGACGGCCCGGAGAGCGATCCGGTCCGGCAGTTCTTCATCGAGAATGCGCTCTCCTGGATCGCCGACTTCCACGTCGACGGCCTGCGCCTCGACGCCGTCCACGCCATCGCGGACAACTCCGAGCGGCCGTTTCTCCAGGAGCTGGGCGAGGAGGTCGGGACCCTGGCCGCAAGGCTGGGCCGGCGGGTCCACGTCTTCCCCGAAAGCGACATGAACACGCTCTTCTACCTGCGTCCGCGGGAGGAAGGAGGCTGCGGCTTCGACGCCCAGTGGACGGACGACTTCCATCACTCCCTTCACACCCTGCTCACGGGAGAGCGCAGCGGCTACTACCAGGACTTCGGAACCCTGGACCAGATGGCCAAGGCCATGGCCGACGGGTTCGTCTACACCGGCCAGTACTCTCCCTACCGCCGGCGGCGCCATGGTGTGCCGGCGGACCAGATCGAGGGCCGGCATCACGTGGTCTGCCTCCAGAACCACGACCAGGTCGGCAACCGGATGAAGGGGGAGCGCATCGCCTCTCTGATCGACTTCGAGAGCCAGAAGCTCGGTGCCGGGGCGGTCCTGCTCTCGCCGTTCGTCCCCCTCCTCTTTATGGGCGAGGAGTATGGCGAGACCACCCCCTTCCCCTACTTCGTCAGCCACTCGGACCGGGACCTCATCGAGGCCGTCCGCGAGGGGCGCAAAGAGGAGTTCGCCTCCTTCGGCTGGCGCGAGGAGCCGCCGGATCCCCAGGCCGAGGAGACCTTCGAGCGCTCGCGCCTGCGCCACGAGCTCCGGGACGAGGGCCGGCACGCGGTCCTCTATTCCTTCTACAGGGAGCTGATCCGCTGCCGCAAGAGCATCCCCGCCCTCGCCAACCTGAGCAAGCTGGACCAGCAGGTCCAGGTCTTCGATGACGAGGGAGTCCTCCACCTCCGGCGTGAGTTTGCGGGGAGCGAGATCCTGGCCGTCTTCAACTTCTCCACGGAGCCGCAGGACCTCTCCGTTTCGCCGAACGGATGGGAAAAAATCCTCGATTCGGCCAGCGCGCGATGGGGCGGGCCGGGGGAGGAGGAGCCGGGGAGGATCGCGCCCCGGTCGGTCGTGCTGTTCGGGAGGTCCTACAAGTCCAGCCCATAGATCAGCGCGTCCGTGCCGTCCCGGTAGTAGCCCCGGCGCCGGCCGGCGCGGTGGAAGCCGATCGCCTCGTAGAGGGAGATGGCTCCCTCGTTGTTCGCGCGGACCTCCAGAAAGCAGGCCTCCACCCCCTCGGCGCGGAGCCGCTCCAGGCCGCCTGCCACGAGGGCCCGGGCGACCCCCCGGCGGCGTTCCTCCGGGGCTACCGCCAGCCGGAGGAGCTCGGCCTCGTCCAGGGCGTACCGGAAAACGGCGTATCCGGAGGGGTCCTCGGCCCGGGAGGCTACGAGGACGATGGACCCGGTATGGGTGAGCTCGTAGGCGAGCAGCTCCCGGGGCCAGGGGTCCGTGAAAGACGCCTCCTCCAAGCGGACAATTCGATCCAGGTCCTCCGGACGGGCGGGGCGGACGATCGGGTGACTCACCTCACCGCTCCCGGGGTTTCGGAGGGGTGATCGCCGGAGGCCGCGAGTAGATCGGCCGGGTGAGGAGGCCTGCGTCCCACACCGCATCCGGCGCCGAGGCCAGCCGCACGGCCGCCGGAGCCAGCGGCCCCGCCTCCATGAGTCGGATCTCCGCCGGCCAGCCGGGTAGCTCCGCCAGCCGCGAGACCCCGAACCCGATCACCACCGCCGGCCCGCCCCCGGCGAGCCGCGGCAGCTCGCTTCCCGGGACCAGCCCCTCCTCGCCGACCGGGCGGGGGAGGGGAGCCGCCGCGAATGCCCGGGCGCTCCAGTCTCCCCGCAGGGCGTCCACGGCGGCAAGGACCGTCCCTTCCGTCCTGTCCTGAACCGACGCCGCCAGCGCCTCCAGCGTCGAGAGACCCGTGGCCGGGACCCCCAGCGCCTGGTGCATTCCGAGGATCGTGGCGAGGCCGATGCGAACCCCCGTGAAGCTCCCCGGCCCCCGGAGCACGGCGATCCCGCCCAGGTCCCTGGGTTTCAAGCCGGCCTCCTCCAGGACCTCGGCCATCATGTCCAGCAGGCGGGCCGAGGAGCGGCCGAGCTCGACGGAGCGTTCCGCCACCACCGTCCCCCCGCGTCCCACCGCGACGCTCACGAGGGGGGAGCCGGTGTCGAGGACGAGGAGGGGATCGGGCATGGGGGGAATCCTATGTCAGGCCCCCGAAACCGCACCCCCTGTCCCTCTCTCCCATCGCCCTCCCTTCCCCCGGGAGAGGGGGAACGCCTGCGGGGCGGCTTGCCAAGTCCTTTCCTTTCACCTTCCGGAAGGGTCCCCTTCTCCAGAAGAAAGCCTCCACTCCTCCCAAAGGTCACCGTCAGGTTTGATCTCGGCAAGGCCGCCTGCAAGGGGCCCCCACCCCCGGTCGGGGGGAGGGCGATGGGAGAGGGGGCAGGGGGTGAGGTTTCGATTCCCGCGACTTCATGCCCTCCCTCCGGGACGCTATACTTTCCCCCCATGCCCCCAGCCGTCTCGCTTGCCGCTCTCACGCCCATGATGCGCCAGTACCTGGAGGTCAAGGCGCAGCACCCGGACACCATCCTCCTGTACCGGATGGGGGACTTTTACGAGATGTTCTTCGAGGACGCCCGGCAGGCGGCCCCGATCCTGGAGGTCCAGCTCACGGCCCGCCACAAGGGGACGGAGAGCGAATCCCCGATGTGCGGCGTCCCCTACCACGCTCTGGAGACCTACCTCGCCAAGCTCATCGCCGCCGGTCTGAAGGTTGCGATCTGCGATCAGGTGGAGGACCCCGCCCAGGCCAAGGGACTGGTCAAGCGCGAGGTGACGCGGGTGGTCACCCCCGGAACCGTCAGCGACCCCGGGCTCCTGGAGGGCAAGGAGGAGAACTTCCTCGCGGGCCTCGTCTGGGAGCGGGACCAGGGCGGCGGGGCCTTCCTCGACCTCTCGACCGGCGCTTTCTTCGTCCGCCGCTGGCGGACCCCCGAGGAGGCCGTGGAGGACCTCGCCCTCCTGCGCCCCCGAGAGGTGCTCTTCCACTCCGGGGACGGAGCCGGCGGCTTCCCTTCGGAGGTCGTCGACTGGGCCGAGCGGGAGTGCCCCTGCCGCACGGCGGTCCCCGGCGACCGCCTGGTCGACCCCCGCAGAGCCGGGGAGCTGCTGCTGCGCCAGTTCGGGACGAGCACGTTGCGCGGCTTCGGCCTGGACGAAGGGGAGCCGGTCGTGCGGGCGGCGGCGGCGGCCCTGGCCTACGCCCAGGAGACCCAGAAGAGCGATCTTTTCCACATCCGCGGTCTCGCCGTGCGCGAAGCCCGGGACCGGCTCATCCTCGACGCCGCGACCCTTGCCAATCTGGAGGTCTTCGCGAGCCAGCGCGCCTCGGTCGCGGGAGCGGGGCGGCGGCGGAGCACCCTCGCGTCCGTCCTGGACCGCACCGTCACGGCTCCGGGCGGGCGGACGATCCGCGAGTGGCTGCGCCGCCCGCTGGTGGACCCGGAGGCCATCGCCCGCCGCCACGAGGCCGTGGGGGAGATGGCCGCGGACAATCCCCGGCGCGAACGGCTCCGGGAGCGCCTCGCCCGTATGGCCGAGCCCGAGCGCCTCCTCACCCGGGCCGTGCTCGGCACCATGACGCCCCGCGAGGCTGCGGCTCTGCGCGACACCCTCGCCGAGGTGCCCGCCGCCTTTGCCGAGCTCGCCGGGCTCGACCCCGTGGCGGCACCGCTCCTCGCGGACGTCGCCGCGACCGATCCCCTGACCGGCCTCCATGACGAGCTGGCGCGGACGCTGGAGGAGGCCCCCGCGCCCACACTCCAGGAGGGGGGCGTCATCGCCGCCGGGGTCGACCCCGAGCTCGACCGCTACCGGTCGCTCGCCAGGGACAGCAAGCGCCATATCCTGGCTCTCGAGGCCCGGGAGCGGGAGCGCACCGGCATCCAGTCGCTCAAGATCCGGTTCAACAAGGTCTTCGGCTACTACCTGGAGGTGACCCGGGCCAAGCAGGAGCGGGTGCCGGCGGACTACATCCGTAAGCAGACCCTGGTCAACGCCGAGCGCTACGTCACCCCCGAGATCAAGGAGCTGGAGGAGCAGATCCTCTCCGCCGAGGAGCGCCAGATCGCCCTGGAGGTCGAGCACTTCCGGCGCCTGACGGCCTCCGTCGCCGCCGCGGCCGAGGGGCTCTCCCGGCTCGCCGCCGCCCTCGGCACGCTCGACGCCCTGGCCTCCTTCGCCGAGGTGGCGGCCCGGCACCGCTACGTGCGCCCCCGGATGAGCCCCGCGGGCGGACCCCTCGTGATCCGCGAGGGACGCCATCCCGTCGTGGAACAGGCGAGCCGGGACGCCTTTGTGCCCAACGACGCCGAGCTGGACGGGGAGCGCTCCCAGATCGTCCTCCTGACCGGCCCGAACATGGGGGGCAAGTCCACCTACCTCCGGCAGGTGGCGCTCATCGTCCTGATGGCTCAGGCGGGGAGCTTCGTGCCGGCGGACGAGGCCGCGATCGGCGTCGTGGACCGCATCTTCACCCGCGTGGGCGCCTCGGACGACCTCGCGCGGGGCGAGTCGACCTTCATGGTGGAGATGATCGAGACGGCCAACATCCTGCGCCATGCGACGGAGAAGAGCCTCGTCATCCTCGACGAGGTCGGCCGCGGCACGGCCACCTTCGACGGCCTGTCCATTGCCTGGGCCATCGTCGAGTACCTCCACGAGCACCGCCGGCCGAAGACTCTCTTCGCTACCCACTACCACGAGCTGACCGAGCTGGCCTCCCTCCTCCCCCGGGTGGTGAACCGCACCATGGCAGTCAAGGAGTGGGAGGAGCGGATCGTCTTTCTCCGCCGGGTGGTTCCGGGGAGCGCGGACAAGTCCTACGGCATTCACGTGGCCCGCCTCGCCGGTCTGCCGCCCCAGGTCATCGAGCGCGCCGGGGAGATCCTCTCCAACCTCGAGGCCCACGAGTACGACCCAACCGGCAAGCCCCGCCTCGCCCGCGGCAGCGCCCCGGAGACGGGCGAGCCCTCGCAGCTCACCCTCTTCGCCCCGCCGGAGCAGGTGGTGGCGTCGCTGCTGCGGGAGGTGGACGTCAACCAGTTGACGCCGCTCGCGGCGCTCAATCTGATCTACAGCTTGAAGAGCCGGTTGGGGGGGTAGAGGAGCTGGGGGGGAGGTTACAATCCCTCGTCATGCGCGCTGCCGAGCAGGTCTTCGTAGGCATCCCCGGTCCCGAGCTCGACGAGGACTCGACCCGCCTCCTCTCCGAGCACCGGCCGGGCGGGATCGTCCTTTTCAAGCGGAACATCAAAGATCCCGAGCAGCTCAACGACCTCGTCACGGAGCTGCGCCGGCTCCTGCCGGAGGCCGTCTTCGCCATCGACGCCGAGGGCGGGCGGGTGGACCGGTTGAAGGACGTAGTCGGCCCGGCCCCGGCGGGGTCCGTCCTCGCCCGGCACGCTCCCAGCCTCTCCTATCAGGCCGGCACCTGGATCGCCCACGCCCTGCGGCTCTTCGACATCGACCTGGACTTCGCGCCGGTGGTGGACCTCGACCGCGGGGAGAAGGACAACGCCCTGGACGACCGATACCTCGGCGCCAGCCCCGCCGAGATCATCGTCCGCGCCCAGGGCTTCCTGCGCGGGCTCCACGCCGGCGGCGTGGGCGGGTGCATCAAGCACTTTCCAGGGCTGGGCGCCGCCCCGGCGGACACCCACTTCAAGGTCGCGACGATCTTCCTCCCGTCCGATGCCCTCCGGATGGACCTGGAGCCCTTCGAGGCCCTCTGCCGCTTCGCCGGCGCGGTGATGGTCAGCCATGCCATCTACCCCGCCTACGACACCCGGCAGCGCCCCGCCACTCTCTCGCCCCTAGTCATCCAGGGACTGCTCCGGGGCCGTCTGGGCTTCGACGGGCTGGTGGTGAGCGACGATCTGGAGATGGGTGCGCTGGGCGAGTGGGGCGACCTCGCCGAACGTTGCGAGCTCGCCCTGGAGGCCGGCTGCGACGTGCTCCTCGTCTGCCACACTTTGGATGCCCTCCCCGCCATCGTCGCCCGCCTGGAGCACCCCCGGCTCGCCGACCGCCTCGCCGAGGCCAACCGCCACCTCGACGCCTACCGCCAGCGCCTCCAGACCCTGCGCTCGGCCCAGGACTACATCGCCACCATGCGGGAGAGCGGACGCGGGGAGCGGCTGGAGAAGGTCCGCCAGACGCTGGAGCAGATCCAGATCAGCGCGGGGCGGACGACGACCGCGTAGTCGGCGCCTCGGCCGACCGGATTCGCCCTGCCACCGGCCCCATGGGCGCTGAGACCGGCGCTACAATTGAGGAGACATGCCGAGACTGCTGACAGTCCTCCTCCTCCTGGCCTGCCTGCCGGCCGGAGCCGCGACCTACGTCCCCATGGCGGACGGGACCCTGGTGGATCAGGCTGTGCTGATCGTCCAGGGGACCGTCGAGACCGTCGCGCCGGCCCCGGAGCGCGCCGGCCTCGTCGCGACGGATTCCGTCGTCTGGATCGAACGGGTGCTCAAGGGGAGGGTGGAGACGGAGAGAGTCGTGGTCCGGGTCCCCGGGGGCGAGCGCCCGGACGGCGTCGAGCTCCAAATCCCGGGAGCCCCCCGGTTCCAGGAGGGGGAGAGAACGCTCCTCTTCCTCGTCTCCCGGCCGGAGGGAACCTGGGCTCCGCTCCACCTCATGCTGGGCGCCTTCCGCGCGCTGGAAGCCGGGGGGCGGCGGCTCGCCGTCCGCGATCTCTCCGAAGCTGTCGGGATTGCCGTTCCCGGAAGGGAGGAGACACCTGAGCCGGTGCGGGACATGGACCTCTTCGCGGACTGGATCGCCGCCCGGGCGGCCGGCCTCGAAGCCGAGGCCGGCTACACGGTGACCGGTGTGAGGATCACCCCGGAGAAGCACACGTTTCTCCTGGACAGGAACACCGGCCTCCCCTCCCGCTGGTTCGTGTTCGATGCGGGAGGCGAGGTGGCCTGGCACTCCCACGCCGCAGGGCAGCCGGGGCTCGCCGGAGGGGGAGCGGCGGAGCTCCGGGCGGGCCTGGAGGCCTGGACCGGCGATCCCGTCACACCGGTCCGCTACGTCTACGCCGGGACGACGACCGCCCCGGGCGGGATCCGGCGGCGGGACAGGGTCAACGCCATCACTTTCGACGATCCCGCCAACGACCTCGCGGGCACCTTCGATTGCGCGGCCGGCGGAGTCCTGGCGTTCGGCGGCTTCTGGAAGGGGAGCGTGGAGAGCTTCGCGGGGCAGAGCTTCCACCGCATCGAGGAGGTGGACATCGTCACCCAGGACGGGGCCGCCTGTTTCTTCCAGCGGACCGATCCTCCCGGCCGGCTCGTCGCCGAGCGCGTCTTCGCCCATGAGTTGGGGCACACCCTGGGGCTCGGCCACTCCTGCGGCGACGACCTGAGCGGGCCCTGCGACGCTCCGGGGAAGAACCGGGCGCTGATGCGGGCCATCCTCTCCTTCGACGGCCGCGGCGCCGTGCTGGAGGACGACGACCGGGCGGGGCTCGCGGCCCTCTACGGCTCGACGCCGCAGGGAGATCTCGCGGCGCCCTCGGACCTGCGGGCGACCGCCGTCGGCCCCGCCTCCGTCACCCTTGCGTGGACCGACAATTCCGCCCGCGAGACCGGCTTCGTGGTGGAGAAGAAGGGGCCCGGCGCCCGCCGCTTCACCCGGGCCGGCTCGGTCCCGGCGGACCGCACCAGCCTCACCGTCAAGGGCCTCTCGCCCGGGAAGACCTGGATGTTCCGCGTCCGGGCGAAGAGCCGCAAGGGCACTTCCGGTTTTTCCAACGAGATCGCCGTCACCACGAGCCGCTGAGCGGCTCGCGACCGGCTCTCAGAAGGGGATGTCGTCGTCCTCGGGGCCGCCGCCGTAATCCCCCTCGTCGTAGGAGGCTCCACCGCCGCCCCCTCCGCCGTAGGAGGCGCCGGCGGACGCGCTGGGTCCGGCGTGGGGCTCGAAGTCCGTGCCGCGCTGGCCGAGCATCTGGAACATGTCGGCGACGATTTCGGTGCGGTACTTCTTCTCCCCGGTCTGGCGGTCGTCCCAGGATCGGGTCTGGAGGCGGCCCTCGATGTAGACCTGCTTGCCCTTGGTCAGGTACTGGCCCGCGATCTCCGCCTGCTTGCCCCAGACCACGATGTTGTGCCACTCGGTCTGCTCCTGGCGCTGGCCGTTCTTGTCCCGCCAGCGCCGGCTGGTCGCCAGGGTGAAGCTCGCGACCGGCTGCCCCGAGGGGGTCGACCGCACCTCCGGGTCACGGCCGAGGTTGCCGATCAGGATGACTTTGTTCACCATTCTTCCGTTCTCCTCGCTTTGAACCGGCTACGCTATCACAACCCACCCGCCCCTGAAGGTCCGGCGGAGAGACCGGCGGGCAGAAAAAGGACGCCCCCGGAGGGAAGGTATAGATCATGCGCGTCGTCTTGCAACGAGTCAGCTCGGCCTCGGTCACGGTGGACGGCGAGATCGTCGGGAGGATCGGCCGCGGCCTCCTCGTCCTGGGCGGGATCGAGCGCGGGGACGGCCCCGCGGCGGTCAGGGCCGCGGCGGAGAAGCTCGCCGGCCTCCGCATCTTCGAGGACGACGCCGGCAAGATGAACCTGGACCTCGCCGCTGTGGGGGGAGCCTTCCTCGTCGTCTCCCAGTTCACCCTCGCCGGCTCGATCGCCAGGGGCCGCCGCCCCTCCTTCGACCGGGCCGCCCCGCCCGCCGAGGCCGAGCCCCTCGTCGAAGCCCTGGTGGCCGACCTCCGCAGCCGCGGCTTCCCGGTGGAGACCGGCCTCTTCCGCGCCCACATGGAGGTCGCCCTGGTCAACGACGGACCGGTGACGCTGGTGGCGGATTTTCCGTCGTCGGCTTGATCTACCTTGATCTACGGCACCGGCAGGATCTCGAACGGCACCGGCATGAACGTCAGCACGAACACCGCGAGGCCGAGCCACGCCACCCGAATCCGCCTGGCGTCCAGCGGCGTACGTTCGTCGTAGACCGGCGGGTGGTAGAGGCCGATGGCGAGAACGATCACCGTCCAGAGGAGCCAGCCGGTCCAGCGGAAGGAGAGGAGGGCCAGGCCGAGCCAGAGGGGCAGGGCGAGCCGGCGCTGCAGGCGTCCCGTGGCGGCGTAGAGGATGTGCCCGCCGTCGAGCTGGCCCAGGGGGAGCATGTTCAAGGCGGTGGCGAAGAGCCCGAGCCACGCTCCCCAGGCGAAGGGATGGAGCTGGAGGACCATGCCGTCCGGCGTGGGGCCGTGGAAGAGGCGGACGGCGAGCTCCATCACCAGGCAGCGCCCCGGAACGAAGACCCCTCCCGGAAGGGCTCCCGGATGGTCGAGGGGGACAACCTCGGATCTCCACACGCCATAGAGCAGGAAGGGGATCAGCATCACGAAGCCGGCGAGGGGGCCGGCGATCCCCACGTCGAAGAGCTCGGCCTTGCTGCGGATGGGCGCCCGGATCTTGATGAAGGCGCCGAAGGTGCCGAAGTTGAAGGGAACCGGCAGGAAGTAGGGAACAGTGCTCGGCAGGCGGTAGAGGCGGCACGCGATGTAGTGGCCCAGCTCGTGGGCGAGGAGGATGAGCAGGGCCGAGGTGGAGAAGGCGAGCCCGGCGGAGAGGAGAGCAGGATCGGTCCACACCTCGGTCACGACCTGGGGCGTCAGGACGGGTTGGAGCTCGGTGAACACATCCACCCGGGCCCAGAGGAACATGACAGGCGCCAGCGTCGTGGCGCTCAGAAACGTCAGGGCGAAGAGGAAGAGGGCCAGCCCCCAGCGCGGCCGGGCCTGCGGCGGGGGAGGAGCAGGCGCGTAGACCTCGCCGGCAGCGGGGAGGAGCTCGATGAGCGGCGGGGGGAGGGGCGGGCCTTCCCGCCAGTCCCTGGGTGAATCGCTCAGAGGTTCTTCAGGTCCTTGCCGGGCTTGAAGCGGACGGTCTTGCCGGGAGAGATCGCCACCTCGACGCCGGTCTTGGGGTTGCGGCCCACGCCCTTCTTGCGGTCCCGCACCTGGAAGACGCCGAAACCGCGCAGCTCGATCCGCTTGCCGTCGCAGAGCGCGTTCTTCATGGCTTCGATGATGGTGTCGACGGCCTGGGCCGCCTTCACCCTGGGGACGTCCGTGATCTCCGCGACGCGGTCAACGATGTCCGACTTGATCATGGCTGCTCCGAAACGGCGGCGAGTCTAGCAACGGGTCTGGGAGGTGTCAACAAGTCCAATCTTTTCAAGACTTGGACTCACGCCTCCTCAGGGCGAAGCGCTCGAAAGCGGCTGCTGCGGCGGCGGTCAGCCGCTGCATCGACGACAGGTCGACTCCGCCCAGGCCCTTGGCCGGGCCGTCGGCGTAGAGGATGGTCACGAGGCGGTCCTTGAGGCGCACGGGGAGCACCAGGCACTCCCGCGGCAGGTCGCCGCCCCAGATCTGGGCGAGCTGTCGATGCGCGGGCATCGGGGGCAGGGGGCCGAGGTGGAGGCCGCTGCCGTTCCTCAGGTTGAGGAAGAGCGAGGGCTGGTCGAAGCCGAGGGAGAAGGAGGGGAAGGCGTTGCGGTCCACGTCCGGCCCCTCGACCATCCACCCGGTCACCCGGTCGCGGATTACCCGGAAGAGGGCCGCACGACGCCAGCCGCGGCCGAGGAAGCCGAGGAGGATCCGTCCCACCTCCTCGAAGTCACCCGCCTTGGCCAGAGCCGTCTCCGCCGCCTCGATGGAGGCGATCTCCGGCGGGGCGGTGCCGAGGGCGACCCGCTCTTCGGCGGTCAGCGCGACGCTCAGCGGACGCGGCGCCGGGGAGGGCTGCGCTGTCGGGGAGGGCTGCGCCGCCGGGGCCGGAGCGGGCTTGGCGACCGGCACGGGCTGCACAGGCCGGAGAGCGGCGCTCGCGGTGGACGCGGGAGCCGGAGCCGCAGGACGGGGCGCAGTCGCCGCGGGCTGGGTCTTCCGCGGCGCGGGCGGGAGGTTCGACTGGGGCAGCGGCGGTGGGGGGGCGAGCTTGGGCGAGGAGGCGAAGATGTCGTCCAGCCTCGGGAGGAGCTGACCTGAGGACGCGGCGTTCTCCTCCTCTCGGTCCTGTGCCGCCCGCCGCTCCCAGAAGTAGCGGGCGCGGTTCAGCCGCTCGATGACCAGGGCGAACCGCGACGGGCATTCCTCGCCGTAGCTCTTTTCGAGGGCCTCAAGGATTCGCAGCTCCTGGGCGACGTGGACCTTGACGCGCTTGCCCGAGGCGAAGGCGAGCTCGTCCTGGGCCGAGAGGTTGCGGGGGTCGAGCAGGGCCACGTCCAGGCGTCCACCCTCGACGTGAAAGGGCACGGCGCGGCAGCGGCGGGCGAGCTTTTCGGGGATCAGCCGCAGCACCTCCTCGGGGATGCCGCGCAGGTCCTCGATGTTGGCGGCGGGCACGCCCAGGTGCTCGGAGAGGCCCTTCGAGAGGAGCTCCTCCGACAGCGCGTCCATTTCCAGGAGGCAGGTGCCGAGGCGGCCTCCCGCCACGTTCTGGTTCTTGAGGGCGCGGGTCAACTGCTGGACCGTGATCCAGCCCCGCGCGACCAGGAGCTGTCCGAGCTTGCCCATCTTCGAAGAGTTCTTACCCGTATGTCCGGTGGTTGTGACTTCTGGAGGTCCCCCCGGCCGTCCAGCTCCTGTCGTCTACGTCTAACTTCTTCACACGCTGTTATTTAGGCGCAAGGCGGACATTATAGAGGCCCTGCGGCGGACTTGTAAAGCAGCCTTGTAAAGCAGAGGGGGCCGCGCTATTCTGCGCGTGTGAAGGTTTTGATTTCAGCACTTTCCGCCGTTTCCCTCGTCCTCGCCCTGCCGGTGCAGGCCGCGCAGCCGTCCGCCGCCCCCCTCCCCTCCGGGGCGTCCTATCACTTCGCCATGGCCAAGCTCCTGGCCGTCGAGGGCTCTCTGGTGGAGGCGCTGACCGCCTACGAGGAAGCCGAGAAGCTCGCGCCCGACGCGCCGTATGTGCGTCTGGAGCACGCCCAGCTCCTGGCGCGGTTGTCCGAGTACTCGCGCAACCCCGGTGCCCGGGAGAGCTACCTGCGCAAGGCGGCGGAGCAGATCTCCGCGGCCCGGCGGCTCGCGCCGGAGAACCCGGACGTGCTGCGGGCCGTCGGCACCATCTACCTCGCGCTGGCGGAGGCTGACCCCTCCGCTCTGGCCACCGCTCAGGAGGCCCTCGAGGCGGTCCGGCAACACGAGCCGGCGGATGTCGAGTCCCTCCTCACGCTGGGCCGTCTCTACCTCGACCAGGAGCAGCCGGACAAGGCGGCGCAGGTCCTCCGCGACCTGGTTGCCCACGTCCCGCAGCAACGCATGGCCTATGCCCTGCTGGTCGAGGCCCTGCTGCGGGCGGAAAAGCCGGCCGAAGCCGAGGCGGTGCTGGGGGAGATCCTCGCTTTCGAGCCCGGCTCGCTCGAGGCGCGGCTCACCCTGGCCGACCTCCAAGGCAAGCGGGGCGACAATCAGGCCGCGATCCAGACGTTGTCGGCAGCGCCCGAGGAGCACCGGACGGAGCCGCGCCTGCGCCGGCAGCTCGCCTGGGCCCATTACCTGAACGGGGACATGGACGCGGCGCTGAAGACGGTCGACGCCCTCCTCGGCAAGGAGGACAACCCGGGCCTTTCGCTGCTCAAGGGGCTGATCCTCACGGCCGAGGGGCGCAACGCCGAAGCTCTCGAGCTGCTCACCAAGATCCGGCAGACCCAGCCCCAGGACCTCGCCCTGGCGCAGACCATCGCCCGGGTGCTCCAGCGCGAGGGGCGCCCCGAGGAGGCGGCCCGCGTGCTCTCCGAGGTCGCCGAGACCCTGGCCGCGGATCCCGCCAAGGCCGCGGAGGCGGCGGAGGCCCGCCTGGAGCTGGGCCAGATCTGGTTCGCCGCCAAGGAATGGGACAAGGTGGCCCAGGCCGTGGAGCCGCTGCTCGCCGCCGAGGACGCCGCAGTGCGGGGCCAGGCCCTGTTCCTCCGCATCGACGCCCTCATCCAGGCCGAGAAGTACGACGAGGCACTCGCCCTCCTCGAAAAGGAGAAGCGTTCGCCGCTCATCGACAGCAAGAAGGCCGAGATCCTGCTGCGCTCGGGCCGGGAGGAGGAGGGGCGCCGGATGCTCGCCGAGCTGACGGGGACCGGCGATTCCCAATCGACGCTGACCGCGGTGCAGGCGCTCCATCGGGCCGAGAAGTACGAGGAGTCGATTCCCACTCTCGAGACGTTGGCCTCCACCCATGCCGATCTGCCGGTCCCCGGCTTCCTGCTGGGCGCCGCGTACGAGCGGACGGGGAAGAGAGACAAGGCCGTGGCGGAGCTGCGCCGGGTCGTGGGGCTCGCCCCCGACTTCCACCCGGCCCTGAACTATCTTGGATACACCCTTGCCGAAGCCGGGGAGAGTCTGGACGAGGCCCTGACGCTGACCCGTCGCGCCGTGGCGCTCGACCCGGACAATGGGGCCTACGTGGACTCCCTGGGCTGGGTCTATTATCAACTCGGCCGCTACGAGCAGGCCCGGGAGTACCTGGAGCGGGCCGCCCGCCTGGAGCCGGAGGACGCGACACTGCAGGAACACCTGGGGGATGTCTATGTGGCGCTGGGGCAGAAGGAGAGGGCGCGGGAGGCGTACCAGCGAGCAGTGGAGCTGGACGACGACAACGCGGAACAGGTCCGGCGCAAGCTCGACGGCCTTGGCAAGACACCCGGGAGCTGATGTACCTGCGGGGGGAGGAGCGGTCCTCCTCCTCCTTCTGCTCTGCTCTGCCTGCGCCGGTGGACCCTCGCCCCGGCCGCTGCCGTCCGCCTCGCTGCTTCCCTGGGAGATCCCCCAGGGCGCCTACGGCTCCCAGCGACTCTACCGGGTCGGCTACTCGGGTCCCGAAGGGGAGGGCTCCTTCAAGGTCACCCTCCGCCTCGCCTCGCCCGTCCGCTACCAGATCCAGGCCGTGGATCCGGTGGGCCGGGCTCTCTGGAGCCTCGATGTATCGAACGACGAGGGGCTCTGGCTCAACCACCGCAGCCGCACCTACTGCGCCTTCGAGGGCAGGTTCGGTCTCTCCGGCGTGCCCCTCGGCCCCTTCCCTCTCCTGTCCCTGCCCTCGCTGCTGATCGGCCGGGTGCCGGCCGAGCCGGCCGGGCCTCCGGAGAAGCCCGGCAACCGCGAGGTCTCCTTCCGCGACACCGCGCACCGGCACTGGGCCGTCGTGGCCGGGGAGGACGGGATCATCGAGAGCTGGGTGATGTCGGAAGGCAAGACGCCCCAGGTCTGGTGGATGCGCCGCGAGAGCTGGGCGATCCTCTCCGACCGCGAGCGGGGGGTGCAGGTGCGCTGGCGGGAGGTG
>DASQEB010000100.1:0-18666 GCA_035633875.1 Thermoanaerobaculia bacterium | reverse complement strand
GAGCGCGTGGAAGATGTTCAAGAGATGGGGCGTGGGTTGCGGGGCGGCTCGTTCCTCTTACCATCCAAGTTCATGCGTTGTGCATCGTCCTCCCCCCACGACCCGTTCCCCATAGGCGGCTTGGGCTTCCGGGTCGTCATTGCCCCATTCTCCTCTGGACTCTGAACCCTCTGCCCTCCGAACTCTGGATAGGAGGAGCTCAGAGGCTTTGAAAGGAACGCAAACCATGGACGTCAAACTTCTCGCCGACACCCTCACCCTCTTCCTGGCCCCCGCCATGCCGTACCTCGTGAGCGGCGGAGAGGAGCTGGTGAAGGCGGCCGGCAAGGCGGTGGGGGAGGGGGGCCTGGAGATGGCGAAGAAGCTCTGGGCGCGGCTGCGGCCGAAGATCGAGGAGAAGCCCGCGGCGGCCGAGGCGGCCCAGGAGGTGGCGAAGGCTCCCGAGGACGCGGATGCGCAGGGGGCGTTGCGTCTCCAACTCCGGAAGATCCTGGAAGCGGACGCTTCGCTGGCCGCGGAGCTGGCGAAGCTCGTGGAGGCGGCGGGTCCCAGGGAGACGTACTTCGCCCAGCTCCATGGCTCGGGCGCGATCGCTCAGGGGAAAGGGAACGTGGTGGCCGGGGCGGGGGGGATTGCGGTAGGGCGGGATTTGAAGGCGGGAATCGAGAGGGATGAAGAGGAAAGCTGAGGGGGTGAAGGGCCGTCGAGCCCTCTTATCCCTCCTCGCCGGCGCGGCGGCGTTCCTGCTGCCGCATGCGGCTCGCCGCAGATGAAGCCGTGCTCAGCAAGGGAGGTCCCGCCGGTGTGCTATCCTATTTAAGGAGGCGCAAATGACCGGAATCGAGTACCTGACCGCAGGATGGAAAACCACGGGCCGTCGTCTTACCCATTGAGCTTTGGCGGCGCCTGCTCCCCCAGGAGGACGCGAGCGTCGAGGATTTGGCGGAGGCCCTGGAAGATCACTGCCTGGGCAAGGCAATGGACGAAGGCCGGCAGACACCCTTGCTGAACCGCGACGAGGCGCTCGACTTCCTCAAGGATTGACGCGGTGGATGTCCGCTACCGCGAGTCCTATCTCCGCGATCTCAAGAACTCAAGCGGTTCCCGTTTACGAGAAGATCTACGCCCTCTCGTTTGAGACCCTTCCCTCGGCAACGGATCTGAGAGAAATCCCGGGTCTCAAGGCGATGCAGGGCCAGCCGCATCGCTACCGCATCCGCGTCGCGAGCTATCGCATCGGGATCGAGATCTCCGGGACGGCCGTTGAGCTCGTCCGTGTCCTGGACCGACGCGAATTCTACCGCTACTTTCCCTAGAGCCAGGCCGCCACCGCCCGCTTCGCCACCCACCTTCCGAGCCGCCAGTCGCTGCGGCGGTGGGGGAGGCGGAGGCGGTCGAGCGTCTCTCTTTCGTTGGGGGTGAGCCAGGCGTCGTCCGCCGGCTCCTCTCCAGCGGTGGCGAGGAGCCCGCGGACGGGAATCACGGGACCTCGACCAGCTCCGGTTGTGGGGCCACCATCCCCACCTCCCTGGCCATTCCCCGCTCCAGGGCTTCGATGATCCACGGGCGCAGCCTCTCCGGCGGGATGATGTGGTGGATCGAGCCCACCTTCTGCGCCCGCTGGATGCTGTGGATGTGGTCGAACTCCAGGGCCACTTCGCCCAGCTTCTCCGAACGGACGGCTTCGCGCGTCTCCTGGAGACGGGCGCGCAGGCCCGCCTTGTCGGGGCGCTCGGGGTCGTCGATCTGCGCCTCGAGCTCCACCACCCGCGGGTCCTTGCGGGTGCGCCTGTTCACCTCGCGAGCGAAGACGACGGCCGCGGCCGGAGCGCCTCCGATCACGGAGGCGTGGGTCCCTTCCAGGGCGGCGACCTCCATGTTGTCGTTCAAGGCGTTCGAGAAGACGACGAAGGCTCCGCCATGGTAGCGCGAGACGACCACGAAGACGATCGGGCCTCGGAAGTTCACGACGGCGCGGCCGATCTCGGCTCCGTATTCGAGCTGCCAATAGCGCATGGACTCCGGAGAGCCGTCGAACCCCGAGAGGTTGGCGAGGATGACCAGGGGGCGGTTGCCGCTCGCGGCGTTGATGGCCCTCGCCACCTTCTTCGAAGAGAGGGGGAAGAGGGTGCCGCCGGTCCATTGCCCGGGACCGAAGGCGGGCACGAAGCCCAGGCGCGGCATGAGCTTGGATTCGAAGCCGAGGAGGCTCACCGGATAGCCGCCCACGTGGGCGTCCCAGACCACGGCGATCTCGGCGTCGCGCATGTGATACCAGCGCTCCAGGGGCTCGTGGTCCTGATCGATCACGGCGCTCAGGACCTTGCGGATCTCGAACGGCTTCTTGCGGCCCGGATTGGTGACGTCGGAGAAGACGTCGCCCACGGTGCGCAGATCGCCGCCGTGAGGGGATGTGCGGACGTCCCGGTCGCGCGGGTCGTTGGTGGCCGCCGGCCGGGGGAAGCGCTCTTGCGGGGCGACCCAGGTGTGCTCGTAGTAGCGCAGGAGGATGCGGCAGGCCTCGCCCACGTCCTTCGCGAAGTACTGGGCCTGGCCGTTGGGCCCCATGATCCGCTCGTAGCCGCCGATGCCCGTGTTGTCCTCGGCGGAGACGCCTCCCGAGTAGTCCAGCGCCTGCTTGCCCGTGAGGACCATGGCGCCCTCGGGGGTCATGATGACGATCCCCCGGGTGTGCATCAGCATCGTGGCCTCGGCGTTCCAGTAGGGCTGGGCGCCGGCGTTGATGCCGGTCACGACGAGGTTGACCTCTCCGCCCCTCTGCGTGAACTCGACCAGCCGGCGCAGGACCCTGGCGATCCAGTCCATGTTTTCGGTGCCGCTGTCCATGGAGATCCTGGCGCCGGCGGAAAGGGCGAACCACTCCAGGGGGACGCCCATCTCTTCGGCGAGATCGAGGGCGGCGAGGATCCGCCGGCACTCGGGCTCGGCGAGGGCACCCATGCTGCGGCTCGGATCTCCGAGGACGATGACGCGGGTCATCCCCTCGGGGTAGCGGCCGGTGAAGTTGCGGATCACGCCGGCCACGATGTTGGCGGTGTTCTGACCCGGTGGGCGGTGGACCGGCACGAGCCGGCCGTCGGCGTCCAGGTCGTGCTCGACGAGCTCGCCGTGCGGAACATCGAGCGGCGCCTCCAGGCCGGCGTGCCGGGGCGGAGCGAGGCGCTTGACGATCTCATAGGGGTAGACGAGCCCGCGCCGCCGCAGCTCGATGACCTTCTGGGCGTATTCGCGCAGAGGCTTCAGCGGCTCCTGCGAGGGGAACCGGAAGCGCATGACCATCCCCGAATCCTCGGGATTCGAGATCTCCAGCACGCGATCGACCCAGCCGGTGCCGTCCCGGCGGGGGATGCGTCCGCGCAGGACGACCTTCTCGAGGCCGAGCCCTTCGGTGAACGGGGCCAGGCGGTGCACCAGACGGTTGAGCTCCTCGGGCCGGAGGTCCACCGGCGGCCAGACGAAGAGCACCACCCGGTTCCACTGCAGACGCTCGGACGCAGGCCGGCGGGCCTGGACGCGGCGGATGCCGGCCAGGGCCTCCATGAGGATGTGCTCGAACTGGGGGAGCTGGACGACGCGGCCGGCCTCGTCGCGCACGGGAGTGATGTCCCGCACCTCGGCCAGGGCGAAGAGCCGCTCGTCGCGCGGGTTCTCGTGGGCCACGCCGCGGAAGAGCCAGATCCCCTCGGGAGCGGGGAGCCGGTCGAGGCGGAAGTTCTTGAGGCGCCAGAGCTGGAGCCGCTGGGCGAGCATGGGATGGATGCCGCGCAGGAGGGTGTCCTCGCGGTAGCCGCCATCCTCGGCCGGACGGAAGGTGAGCTGCTGAAGCCCGGCGGACCCGCCGAGGACCACGGCGACCCGCCGCAGGCCGCGGGGGAAGCCGGGATCGGCGAGGAGGGCCGCGATCTCCGCGGCCGTGGCCTCCTCGTCCGGAAGCTCCCCCGGTTCCCAGACGTAGAGGTCGACGGCCACCTCGCGTCCTTCCGGGGGCGTTCCGCCGACGATCCGCCGGAGGTCTGCGAAGGCCCGATCCATCTCCAGGTGGCTGGCATGGGTGGCGAAGAGGTGGACCCGGACGCCCAGGTGCTCGTACTCGGCGGCGGCGAAGCTGCGACCTTCCCGGGTGGAGACCGTGAGGTCTTCCAGGTCGCGGATGCGGTAGTAGCGCCGCATCATGGCTTCGAGCATGGCCTCGCGCAACGGCGGGGCAGCGCTGTCGACACGCTTCGCGAACAGGCCGTGCAGGGGCTGCGGGCACTCGACGAGGGAGCGGATGCGCTCGGCCCTCTCGTCCGGGCCGGGGCCGGCGGCGAGGCCGGCGAGGTCGGCCTCGGCCGCGGCGAGCGCGCGCTCGTGGGCCGCCAGCACGACCGGCCGGTCGAAGCAGCGGTAGCGCACTTCGCGGGCGAGGTCGTGGATGGCCGGCTCACGCCGATGCGTGACGGCGATCATGCGGTCGAGGAGGTCGCGCAGCTCCGGCCGGTTGTCGCACCGTTCCAGGCGCTGCTCGAGCAGGGCCAGCACGGGCGGGGCCTGCAACGCCATGCGGTTGTAGGAGACGGCGATGCGGAACAGGCTCTCTTCGAGCTCGGGCGCGGGCGCGAGATCGCCGACTCCGTAGTGGGCGAGGGTGCGGCGGAGCTTGCGAAGGAAGACGGGAGGCAGCCCCTCGCCGGCGGCGTCCAGGTCGCGCAGACAGGTGAACAGGTACTCCTCCGAGCTCTGGCGGCCGTCGTCCTGAGGGTCTTCGGCCGTGTCCTGACGAAAAAGGGAGACGATGTTGGTGAAGATGCGGAGGATCTCGTCCGCTGCCCGGCGGTCGTCGTCCTTCTCCTCCTTCCATCCGCGGACCACGCGCCGGATCTCCGCCGGGTCGAAATCGTAACCGAGGGTGAGACGGCGGACCTCTTCGAGGCCCCGGGACAGCGGCTTGTCCGGAACGAGGGCGTCGAAGCGCACGCGGGCGCCGCCTCCACCGTTGCCACCATGGCCGGTCGCCGCGGTGCGGACGGCGGGCTCGGCGGGCTCGAGGATCAGAAGCGGCGCGCCGGAGCCCACCTGCCCGTTCTTGCGCACGAGGACCCGGCGCACCCGGCCCGGCTCGGGCGCCTGGACGGTGGTCTCCATCTTCATCGCTTCGAGGACGACCAGCGGGGCGCCGGCCGCGACCTCATCCCCCTCCTGGACCTCGACGGAGACGACGACCGCCGGGCCAGGGCAGCGCAGAACGTTGCCGGGATCCGGATCGATCCGGTGGGGGATCCCGTCCGCCTCGACCAGGAGGCTCCCGTCCTGAGCGGTGGAGAAGACCTGCCAACTCTTCTCGCCGCAGGTCAACCGCCGGCCCGCCCGCCCCGCCGCGCTGAGCGAGACCTCCAGCCGTTGCCCGTCCACTTCGACCCGGTAGAGCCGGGCACCGAGGCGGGCCGTGCGAAAGAAGTAGGACTCCCCGCGGTACCGGAGGTCCACGGCAAAGCCCATTTCCCGGGGCGCTTCGGGACGGCCGCGCTTGGCCGAGTCGTAGAAGCGGGCGCGGACACGGGCGAGCTCCGCCTCGTAGCTGACGATGGCCGCCTCCAGCAGGGCCGCTTCGGCGCCGCGCCGCGGCAGGTGCTCGCCTCCGGCCACCAGCAGGTCGAGCCACCCGGGGTCGGCCGTGGCCGCGTCCACCTCGGGGCGGTCGAGGAGCTCGAGGAGGAGGGCCTTGTCGGTAGTGCCGCCGCGCACCAGCGCAGCGGTGCGGGCGAGCCCGCGCTGGAGCCGGTTCAAGGCTTCGGCCCGGTTCCGTCCCTGGGCGGTGACGCGGGCGACTCCCAAATCCTCCCCCGGGAGCTCCCCCTCCTCGACCTGCGGGTCGGCTCGCAGGCCCGGCCCGGCGGGGAGGCGGAGCGTTTCGACGATCCCGGGGGAGGGCACGAGCCCGTTCTCGGGATCGCGCGCCGAGAGGCAGACCTGGACGGCGTGCCCCCGCGGCTCGTGCGCCTGGTTTTCGACGGACCCGCTGCGGGAGAGATGGAGCTGCCAGGCCGAAAAGTCGATGCCGGTCAGGGATTCGAGGACCGCATGCTCCTCGGGCAGACGGGGCGAGGAGCCGAGGAGCCGGAACTCGCCCGAGCGCGGCTCGGCGAGGAGCTCCACCGTGACCACGCCGGCCTCGCCCTTGGCCTTGGCGAGCCCTTCGGCCACCTCGCGGAGCGTCCGCTCCAGGTCGCGCGACAGGCCCGGAGGGGGCGACTCCGCCAGCACGGTGCGCCCCCTGTGCTGCAAGGTGACGTCGATGATTCCCACCGCCCGGGCCGCCCCCCGGAGGTCTACCAGGACAGGGACTTCCAGGCGGCGCGAGCCCGCGGCGAAGTGCGTTTGTGGAACGTTCACGGCCGGCCTCCTTCCATGGCCGTCCGGAGCGGCGCCGGCCGAGCGGCCTCGACACCTCCGGGCAGCTCCACCGTGCGATACCCGGTGAGGGCCACGTCGACGTGGCCTCACCGTCCACCACGCGGGCCTTTACGGTACCGTTCTCGGCGGGCTCTGCCAAGGCCGAAGTGTAAGACGTGGTTCGTGGACACCGACGACTTCAGCGTTCCGGACGTCGAGGAGAAGAGGCGGAAGCAGAACCGGGCCGCTGCGATCGATGCCCTCTTCGAACTGCGCAAGGAGATGCGGCCGGTCTCTGACGAAGTGGTCCGGAGAGCCTGGCAGGTGGGGCGACCGTAAACCTGGGGGCGAGCCGCCTCAAGAGGCTGGAAAAGTCACCACATTCAACCCCGCAATGTTCCGGAAGTGCCGGGGATTGTGGGTGACGAGAAGGGCATCACTGCAGATCGCCGTGGCGGCAATCCATGCGTCGGTGGGAGAGATTGGAGCCCCCCTCCTCGACATGATCCGAGCCCATTCCCAACTCATGGCATCGTCGTAGGGAAGAACTGTATAGGGTCGGAGATGCTCGATGAGGGCCTGAATCTTCTGCTCTCCCCAACTCCGCTCAAAGGGCCACCGGTACAGCTCGGCCACAGTCATGAACGAGAGGCAGAGATACTTATCACGCAGGTACTCTCGGTAAGGGACGGCAAAAGTATGCCCCTTCAGAAGGTAGGAGACGACTGAGGTGTCGATGACCAATCGCCTCACGGCTCGCCAAGGCACTCAGAGCGCCGCCACCGAAGAACCGCCTCTTCAAACCCATCGTCGACCTCCTCCGGAGGCCAGCCCCCCATGAGGTCCTCGATGGACTCGACAGGTCCGGTGCCTTGGAGCCTCGCCAGCTCCTCGACGCTTCTTCTCTCCCAGAATTCCCCCCGGCGTGAGGTGATCCCGAATCGCTCATCAAGATCTTTTTTCCGGATGGACAATGTCTCTCTCCCTCAATCTGCCAAGGAAAGTCTACACGATATCCGGAAGGCATGCCAAGAGGGGCAGCTCGCGAGTGGGGGCCGGGTTACGGCTCCCTCAGAACGACTCTTTGGTCGAGATCAGCCACTGGACGCGATCGATGGAGTCGTCCCCGTCCAGGGGGAAGGCTACGTCCAGGTGGACGACGGCGCCGCGGGAGGAGCGGATGGAGCCGAGGCGGAGGCCGACGCCGACGTCCTTGAGGAGCTTCCTCTCCTGCTCCAGCTTGGGGTCCGCGTTGATGAACCAGGCCTGGCCGGCGTCGAAGAACACCGCGGCTCCGACCGTGGCCAGGCGGAACAGCTCGCGGTCGCTGAAGAAGCGCTGCTCCAGGGTGAAGAGGAGGCGGCGGTCGCCGGTCTGGAAACGGAGGGGATAGCCGCGCAGGCCGCTGTCGCCCCCTAGGAGGAGCTGCTCCTCGTCGTCCAGCCTCTCGGCGAGGTCCCCGGTCAGGGAGGCGTACAGCAGGTGGTCGCCGAAGGTGCGGAGGTAGTAGCGGACGTTGCCGCTCACCAGAAGGTTCTCGGCCTGGCTCTCGCCATAGCGGGTGGAGCCGCCGGCCGAGGCCAGCAGGAGCTGCCGCGGGCCGGGGCGCCAGCCGGCCGCGGCGCCGATTTCACCGATCCAATGCTCCTGGTCGGCGCCGAAGGTGGGGGAGGAGAAGCCGAGGCGGAGGTGGAGCTGCCGGCCCAGGTTCAGGTCTTCGGGGCGCTGAATGCGGTTCAGATCGCGCTCGACCACGAAGCCGTCCTCGACCAGGTCATAGCTGATCCACGGATAGGACAGGGTGCGGTCTGCGGGGAGCAGGCCCTTAGGGAACCGGGGGGCGATGTCGAAGTCTTCCCTCGAGTGGGTGAAGCCGAGGCGGAAGCGGTGGGCCATGCCGTGCACGAGCCCGGTGGAGTAGCCGCCATAGGCCTCCAGGATCTCGGTCTCGTGGCGGAAGCCGTCGGTGGCCTTGCCGGCCTTGAAGAGCTGCGAGATCCGGTCATCCTTGAACGCCCGGACGCCCGCGGCCCACCGAGTATCCAGGGAGTAGAACGGGCGCTCGAGCTCGAAGCGCTCGCGCCCGCCGTCGCTGTTCTCCGCCACCGAGAGGAAGAGCCGGGTGCGGGTTCCGAGCACGTTCGGATCCTGGTAGCGCAGGAGGTTCGAGGTCCGGTCCACCGTGCCGATCCGGGAGACGGTCACGTCCTTGCCGGTCCCCAGGAAGTTCGAGTCGGTGACCTCGAAGGTCGTCGTGTTCTCGCCCCCGGCCCGGCTGAAGCCGGCGCCGCCCTGGAGGGTCCAGACATCCCGGGTCTCCACCTCGATGTCCACCCTGCCATCCTCCCGGAGTACGGGGCGGATCTCCGCGTCGTAGAGATAGCTGTTGCGCCGCAGGAGGCGCTCGGATTCCTCGACCAACTCGGGCGAGTACGGGTCTCCGGAGCGGAAGAGGAGCTGGCTCTCGACGACCCCCGGCCGGGTTTTGCGATGGAGGCGGTTGGCGAGACGGAAGAACCAGCGGTTCTCGCCGGGATCCTCGTCCGGGTTGAAGATGTTGCGCGTGACGACCCGGATTTCGCCGATGACAGCCCCGGGGGGGATCTCGGCGGCAGCTTCCAAGCCGCCGGCTTTCCCAACTTCCGGGGCGGACCGCTCCAGGGCCTCCTTGAGCCAGGGGGGCATCCAGGTCGAGGAAGACCCCGCCCGGGCCGAGCCCGGCAGCAGGAGAAGGATCGTCAGGAAGAGGGACGTGGCGCCACTCAGGTGGCGGAGACGGCGCTGAGGCGCTCGGAGGCGGCGTTCACCGCGGCGGGAGAACATCACAGAGGAGATGGCAACTCCGAAAGATCCGATCGTTCCGTGGCGGCATCATACAACGAGACGGCCTGCTTTCATCCCCCCTCCCACCAATCGACAATGAAGCATACGCTCCGCGCTTCCCCTCCGTCTACAGAGCCGCTGTAACGGTCCTGTAAGGATCGTTCCTGGAGAATCCGTCCACCGGATCATCTCCGTCGTCCGGTCACCACGATCGGACCAAGTCGTCGAGCCTCGTGTGACCGCAATCTCAAGGAGCACATCCATGAAAAGGAAAATGATTCTTCTTGCCGTACTCCTGTCCTGTCTGGGGACTTTCGTCGGCTCCCGCCCGGGTCTCGCGGCCGAGGGAACGGCCGCGACGGGAGACCCTTTCATCCACATGATCCAGGAGGGTTGGCGGATGGTGGCGCCCGGGGTCCTGCAGCGCGATCTCGGAACCGGCAAGGTCGAGACCTTCGGGCTCGGGGCCGAGGGCCTGCGCTTCAGGATGGAGGGGATGAAGGCGCACCTCAGGGATCTGCGCGCGGAGCTCAGGCTGCGTCCGACCCCGGAGCTGCGGGTGGCGGTCCGGAGCTACCGGGCGGAGATCGAGAAGATCAGGCAGGCTCTCAAGACCACCACGGCGGTCGATGAGCTGGGGTCTGTGAGCGAGAAGGTCGCCGCGGGGATCGACTGCACGATCAAATACGGTGCCCACGTCGATGCGTACGCGCTGACCACGAGCCAGGGAGTCGGCGGCAAGGCTGATGCGTACTTCAACAGCAACTGCGGCCAGGTCGGCGAGGTCTACGCCCATGCGCACGGCAATGCCACCGGTGCCGACGGCGTGGTCCGCCAGGCGACCAAGACCGATCCGGCGACCGGCATCCGGTCCGGCGGGAACGTCTCGGCGACGGCCACGATCACCGTCAACGGCGTGAGCGCGTGCTCCTCGTATGCCTACGCCTCGATGACCAGCTACGACCTCGGCATCGTCTACGAGCAGTCGGTCCAGAACTCCACCTGCCCCGCGCCTCCGCCGCCTCCGCTCGGCCTCACGGTGAGCAAGAGCTACCCCCATCCCACCCTCCACATCTACGGGTATGACTGCTACTCCGTGACCTGGACCGCCAGCGTCTCCGGCGGAAGCTCGCCCTTTACCTATGCCTGGAAGCTGAACGGAGCCACCGTCGGGGGCAACAGCTCCACGTACACCAAGCAGTTCTGCGGCCAGGACCAGGAGACGACCTATACCGCGAACGTCTCGGTGACCGTCACGGACAGCGCCGCGCAGACGAAGACCGCGACCAGCAGCCAGGCGATCGCCTACCACATGACCCTGTAACGGCTGGCACAGCCCTTTCGACCGAGTCTGCTCCCATGGGGGGCCGCTCACGCGGCCCCGCCGTTTTCTCCGCCGGGCCAGGCCCGCTGCTGGGCGAGGGTCGCCTCCCAGTGGGCCCGGATCTCTCTCATCGAGTCGCCCCCCAGCTTTTCGAGGAAGGCGTCGGCCAGCACGAGGGCGACCATGGACTCGGCGATGACCCCGGCGGCGGGCAGGGCGGTGACGTCGCTCCGCTCGTACTGGGAGCCGCGGGCCTCCAGGGTGTCCAGGTCGACGCTCGGCATCCCCTTGCGCAGGGTGGCAATGGGTTTCTTGTAGAGGGTGAGGACGAGGTCCTCGCCGTTGGTGACGCCGCCTTCGAGGCCGCCGGCGCGGTTGGTGGGGCGGGCCCAGCGGCCGTCCGGGGTGCGCTCGATGGCATCGTGGGCCGCGCTGCCGAAGCCCTGGGAGGCGGCGATGCCGGAGCCGATCTCCACGGCCTTGACGGCATGGATGGACATCAGGGCCTGGGCCAGACGGCCGTCGAGCTTCTCGTCCCACTGCACGTGGGAGCCGAGCCCCACGGGCACGTTGTGGGCGATGACGGTGACCGCGCCCCCCAGGGTCTCGCCCTCGTCCTTGGCGCGGTCCACGAGGCGGACCATTTCTTCTTCCAGAGACCGGTCGATGGCCCGCAGGGGGGACTCGTCGTCCACCTCAAGGAGGTCTTCCCAGGTGGGGGCAGGCCGGTCCGCGCCGATCGGGCCCAGGAAGCGGACGCCGCTGCGGAGCTCCACCCCGAACTCGGCGAGGAGCATCTTGGCGAAGGCGCCGGCCGCAACGCGGGCGGTGGTCTCCCGGGCGGAGGCCCGTTCCAGGATGTCCCGCAGGTCCCGCCGCTGGTACTTGATGCCGCCTGCCAGATCGGTGTGCCCCGGCCGGGGGGTCTTGAGGCGCCGGGTCTCCGCGAGGTGGGGGTCCACCTCTTCGGGTCCCATGACCTTCTCCCAGTTGGCGTAATCGCGATTCGTGATCCAGAGGACGAGGGGGGAGCCCAGGGTCTCACCGCCGCGCACGCCGCCCCGGATCTCAGCCGTGTCCTTCTCGATCTGCATCCGCCGCCCCCGCCCGTACCCATGCTGCCGCCGGGCGAGGTCGCGGGCCAGGAGGTCGAAGTCCACCCGCAGCCCCGCGGGCAAGCCGGTGAGGATCGCGGTGAGGCCGGGGCCATGGCTCTCCCCGCCGGTGGTCAGATGGAGGCGGCGCACGGGGGAGAAGAATAGCAGGGAAGGGGAAGCCTTCCGGACCGCTCGGCAGGGAAAGGAGACCGTGGTAGTCTCCTTCCCGCCCTGCCGCGGCACCTTTAGGGCTGTAGCAGGCGTCTGCCTTTATCGAAGAGACATCATCCGAGAAGCGGAGACCCATGAGCGGGCGAGTCCTGATCACCGGCGCTGCGGGCGCCCTGGGGCGGAGCGTGGTGGCGCGCTTCGTCGCGGGGGGAGACCGCGTTCTCGCGGTCGATGCCAACGAGGGGGCGCTCGCAGAGCTTCGCGCCGGCTTTCCATCGGAGGCGGTGGAGACCCGGCGGGTGGACCTCGCGGCGACCGAAGAGGTCCAGAGGTTGTTCAACGAGGAGGAGGCGAGGACCGGGGGCCCCCGGGCGGTCGTCCACCTCGTCGGCGGGTTCCGCTGGGCGCGGTTCGCCGAGCTCTCGGACAAGGATTGGGACTACCTGATCAAGCTGAACCTGGAGACCACGTTCCGCGTGTTCCGCGAGTGCGCCCGCCGGTTCGAGCGGGCGGGAGGCGGCGTGGTAGTGGCGGTCTCCGCGCCAGCGGCGCTCGAAGGGGCGGCCGGTGTGGGGGCGTACGCCGGCGCCAAGGCCGGAGTTCTTCGGATGGTGGAGTCGCTGGCCCGGGAGATGACGCCTTTCGGCGGTCGCGCGAACGCGATCCTGCCGGGTACAATGGACACCCCCGCGAACCGGGCGTCGATGCCCGACGCGGATCCCTCGCAGTGGGTCTCGACCGAGGCGGTGGCCGCGGTCATCCACGATCTCACAACCCCCGCCATGGCGGCCGTCAACGGTGCCGCCGTGCGCGTGCCGGGACCGACACTATGAACCATTCATTGGATTGTCACGTCTATTACGACTCGAAGCGGCACACCGAGCCTCCCGTCGAATGCGGAGACCGGATCGACGTTGCCGCGGAGCCCGAGGCGGCGGAGCAGCTCACCCGTCTCGGCATCTCTCCCCACTCCGACCTGCCGGCGGTGCTCCTCACGGAGCCGGGTGGCAAGATCCGCATCCTCGGCGTGCGCCTGACCAACGAGGAGACCTCGAAGCTCGCCTCGGGCAACGGCATCCAGTCCTCCCACCTCGTGGTCTACAGCTCCGCCTGGTGTCCCGATTGCCGGCGGGCCAAGCGGGTGCTGGAGGAGGTGGAGACCCCGTTCGACGAGATCGACATCGACCTCGACGTCCAGGCCGAAGCCGTGGTGCTGGCCCGGAGCGGCGGCCGGCGCGTCGTCCCCACGCTCCGGTTCGATGATCGCGTGTGGGCGTTCAACCCGGACCCGCCCCTGCTGCGCAAGCTGTTGAACGGCAAGGCAGGTCAGGCCTGAGCCCACCCGAAGGAGACATCCCTGCATGAAGATTGCCGTGTGCATCAAGCAGGTCCCGAACACCGAGGCCCGGCTGCGCGTCGGCCGCGACGGCCGGTGGCTCGAGGAGGAGGACCTGCCGTTCGTGATCAACGAGAGCGATGAGTACGCCCTGGAGGAGGGGCTGCGGATCGCGGAGAAGACCGGCGGCGAGGTGGTGGTGTTCAGCCTCGGGCCGGACCGCGTGAAGGAGGCCCTGCGCAAGGCCCTGGCCGTGGGGGCGGCCCGCGCCGTCCACCTCTCGGACCCCGCCTTCGCGGGCGGCGACGCCATGGCGACCGGCCGGGCCCTCGCCGCCGCGGTGAGCCGCGATACCTTCGACCTGGTGCTCACCGGCTCGCAGTCGGACGACGTCCGCTGGGGCGGCACGGGCTCGGTGCTCGCCGGCTTCCTGGGCTGGCCCCACGTGTGGCTGGTGATGGGCGTGGAGATCGAGGAGGGGGGCAGGTCCGCCAGGGTGACCCGGGAGATGGAGAGCGGCACGAACGAGGTCTCGCGCATCCCGCTGCCGGCGGTGCTGGAGATCCAGGCGGGCCTGAACCACCCGCGGTACGCCTCCTTGAAGGGGATCATGGCTGCCAAGAAGAAGGAGATCGCGGACGTCAAGGTGGCCGACCTGGGGCTCGACCCGTCGAGCGTCGGGGCGGCCGGCTCACGGATCGAGATCGTGTCGGTCTCGTTTCCCGACGCGAGCAAGGGCGCCCAGATCCTGGAGGGGGATGCCAAGGCGGCCGCCGCGAAGCTCGTCGAGAAACTGCAGAAGGAAGCGAGGGTGTTCTAGATGGCGGACCGGGTTTGGATCGTTCTCCAGCACAGGGAAGGGCAACTGCCGCGGATCTCCTACGAGGCGGTCGCCGCCGGCCAGAAGCTGGCCGGCGAGCTGGGCGGCAGGGCCGAGGCCGTGCTCCTGGGCTCGGGCGTGGGCCTCGCCGCCGCCGAGGTGGCGAAGCTCGACCTCGCCGCCGTGCACGTGGCCGACCACGCGAGCCTGCGGGTCTACACACCGGGCGCGTATATCGGCGTGCTGGGGCCGGCCATCCGGGCGGCCAATCCGGCCTGGGTGGTCTTTCCCCACACCTACCAGACGGTGGACTACTTCGCCCGGCTCGCTCAAGAGATCGGCGCGGGGCTCCTCCCCGAGGTGACGGGCTTCGGCGCGGGCGACGGCGGTCTGCTCTGGACCCGCCCGGTCCTGGGCGGCAAGCTCCAGTCGAAGGTGCGGGTCAAGGGAGAGGGCACGGTCCTCGTCTCGGTGCAGTCCGGAGCCTTCCCGGCGGACGAGGCTGCGAAGGGCGAGGCCGAGGTGAAGCCGCTGGAAGTGGATGCCGCGGCCGTGAAGCCGGACCGGGAGATCGTCGGCTACGAGCAGGTGGGCGGCGACAAGGTGGACCTCACCAAGGCGGACGTCATCGTGGCCGTGGGCCGGGGCATTGGCGGGGCGGACAAGATGGGGATCATCGAGGAGCTGGCGAAGGCGCTCAACGCCGACATCGGTGCGAGCCGGCCGGTGATCGACAACGGCTGGCTCCCGCGGGACCGGCAGATCGGCTCTTCGGGCCAGACGGTCGCCCCCAAGCTCTACATCGCGGCCGGAATTTCCGGCGCCATCCAGCACCTGGTGGGGATGAAGGGCTCCTCGACGGTCGTGGCGATCAACAAGGACCCGGGCGCCCCGATCTTCACCGTGGCCGACTACGGAATCGTGGGCGATCTCCACGAGGTCGTGCCGGCGCTGATCGAGGCCGTCCGGGCTGCGAAGGGGTAGATGCCCCCGGCCGTAGCTCCCTGGGTCGTCCTCAAGTTCGGCGGCACGAGCGTCTCTGCTCCGGAGCGGTGGGGAACGATCGCCTCGCTCGCCGAGTGGCGGAGGGCCGAAGGGTTGCGGCCCTGCGTCGTCTGCTCCGCCCTCTCCGGGATCTCGAATAAGCTGGACGAAATGCTCGCCCTCGCGGTGGAGGACCGGCACGAACCGGTCCTCGCGGAGATCCGGGAGCGGCATCTGGAGCTGGGAGCGGCGCTGGGGCTGGAGGCGAGGGACCTCCTCGGGGGGGATCTCGAGGAGCTGTCCCGCCTGGCTCTGGCCGCGTCCCTCCTGCGCGAGGCGGGCCCCCGGCTCCGGGCGCGGGTCCTCGCCTTCGGAGAGCTGATGTCCACCCGCCTCGGAGCCGCCTTCCTGAGCTCCCGCGGGCTTCCCACGGTCTGGCTCGATGCCCGTTCTTCCCTGCTGGCCCGGGAAGATCCGCGGATCGGCGCCCGGGCCTATCTCTCTGCCACCTGCGAGCACGAGCGAGACGAGGACCTCCTGGAGCGGCTCGCGGCAGAGCCGGCCGCGGTTATCCTCACCCAGGGATTCATCGCGCGCAACGCCGCGGGCGAGACGGTGCTCCTGGGCCGCGGCGGCTCGGACACCTCCGCCGCCTATTTCGCGGCGAAGCTCGGCGCCGCGCGGTGCGAGATCTGGACCGACGTGCCGGGCATGTTCACCGCGAACCCGGCGCTCCTCCCCTCGGCGCGGCTGCTGCGGGCGCTGGACTACGAGGAGGCGCAGGAGATCGCGACGACAGGGGCCAAGGTGCTCCACCCGCGGTCGATCCCGCCGCTGCGCCGGCACCGCATCCCCCTCTGGATCCTGTCCACCGACCGGCCGGACATCCCGGGGACGGTGATCTCGACCGCGGGCCCGGACCCGGGGCCGCAGGTCAAGGCGATCTCCTCCCGCAGAGGGATCACCCTCCTCTCGCTGGAGACCATCGGCATGTGGCAGGAGGTGGGGTTCCTGGCCGAGGTCTTCTCCCTCTTCGCACGGCACGGCCTGTCGATCGACTCCATCTCCACCTCGGAGACGAACGTGACGGTCTCCCTCGATCCCAACGCCAATGCCCTGGACGAGAGGGTCATCGAGGACCTCCTGGCCGATCTGGCGGGCTACTGCGAGCCCCGCCTGATCGCGCCCACCGCGTCGATCTCGCTGGTCGGGCGGGGCATCCGGGCGATCCTTCACGAGCTCGGGCCGGTGCTGGAGGTCTTCGAGGAGCTGCGGGTCCACATGGTGACCCAGGCGGCGAGCGATCTCAACCTCACGTTTTTCGTCGACGAGGAGCAGAGCGAGCGGCTGGTGCGGCAGCTCCACGGTCTTCTCTTCGGCCACACGGGGGAGAGCGCCAGGCTCGGGCCGAGCTGGAGCGAGCTGTTCGGCGGGGAGGCGATGGAGGGGACGTCCCTGCCGGCCGAGTGGTGGCACGTCCGACGGGAGGAGCTGCTCGCCCTGGCGTCTGAGCGGTCGCCCACGTACGTCTACGACGCCGGCACCCTTGAGCGCTCCGCCCGGGCGCTCCTTGGGCTCCGGGCGGTGGATCGGGTGTTCTACTCGCTCAAGGCCAATCATTACCCCGGGGTGCTTCACCTCTTCCACGAGCTGGGTCTCGGGTTCGAGTGCGTCTCCGTCCCCGAGATCGAGCACGTCCTCGCCCTGATTCCAGACCTCGACCGCTCGCGTCTCCTCTTCACGCCGAACTTCGCCGCGCGGGAGGAGATCCGGCGCGGCTTCGAGCTGGGGGCGCAGGTCACGATCGACAACCTCCACCCGCTCCGCGCCTGGCCGGAGCTCTTCCGGGATCGGGAGGTCTTCCTGCGCCTGGACCCGGGCCGGGGCCGGGGGCACCACCACCACGTACGCACGGCCGGGGCGCAGTCGAAGTTCGGTCTGGCGCCCGAGCAGGTCGACGACCTCGTCCCCCTCCTCGCCGCCTGCGGCGCCCGCGTCGTGGGGCTCCATGCCCACTCGGGGAGCGGCATCCGCACGCCCGACGCGTGGAGCGAGGTCGCGATCTTCCTCGGAACGCTCGCGGAGCGCTTTCCCCACGTCCGGGTGCTGGACGTCGGCGGGGGGCTCGGGGTCCCCGAGCAGCCCGGGCAGGAGCCGCTGGACCTGGAGGGCTTGGACGAGCTTCTGAGCCGCTTCAAGGCGGCCAGCCCGGAATGGGAGCTGTGGATCGAGCCCGGCCGCTTCCTCGTCGCGCAGGCGGGAGTGCTCCTCGCCCGGGTGACGCAGGTGAAGCGCAAGGGGGACGTCACGTACGTCGGGGTGGAGACCGGGATGAACTCCCTGATCCGGCCGGCGCTCTATGGCGCCTACCACCCGATCGTCAACCTCTCGCGGCTGGGCGAGCCCGCGGCCCAGGTGGCCCACGTGGTGGGGCCGATCTGCGAGACCGGGGACATCCTCGGCCGCTCCCGCCGCCTGGCCCCGGCGTCGGAGGGAGACGTCCTCCTCATCGGCAACGCCGGGGCCTACGGGCGGGTGATGAGCTCCTCCTACAATATGCGGGAGCCGGCGGGGGAGGTGCTGCTGGGGTGAGGCCCGAAACCTGCCCACCTCTGCCGCGGATCGCGCTCCGAGCTGAAGACCGGGTACGATGGGCGGCGGTCCCGCAAGAGGGGGGCCGCCGCACTCAGTGAGGGAACCTTGGTGCAGGCCGGTCGTTGCGATTCCGGGAGGATTCATGGAAAACGTCTGGAAGGACATCCGCTTCGGTCTGCGGACCCTGGCCCGCAACCCGGGCACCACGCTCGCCGCTCTGGTGGCGCTCGCCCTCGGCATTGGCGCCAATACGGCCATCTTCAGCGTGGTCAGCGGCGTGCTGCTCGAGCCGCTGCCCTACCCAAAGCCGGACGAGCTGATGCTCGTCTGGGAGAAGAATCCCGAGATCGGCTTCCCGCGGTTTTCCGTCTCGCCGCACAACTTCGAGGACTGGCGCCAGCAGAGCCGTTCCTTCGCCGGGCTGGTGGCCTTCGACATGGCCCGCATGAACGTCACCGGGGGCGACCAGCCGGAATCGGTGCCGGGGGCGCGGGTCTCGGCCGACTACTTCCGGGTGATCGGCGTGGAGCCGGTGCGGGGCCGGGCCTTCCGCCCCGAGGAGGGGCGGCTCGGAGCCAACCGGGTGGCGGTGATCTCCCACGGCCTGTGGCAGCGCCGCTTCGGGTCCGATCCCGCGGCCGTGGGCGCCACGCTGCGGCTCGACGGGGAGAGCTATACGATCGTCGGCATCGCGCCTCCCGGCTTCGACTTTCCCCAGAAGCGGGAGCTCTGGGTCCCCCTGGCCTTCGACATGTCCAAGGAGAGCCGGGGCGGCCACTATCTCGTCGTGCTCGGCCGCCTCGCCGCAGGAGTGAGCCGGGAGCAGGCCCAGACGGAGATGGACGGCATCGCGGCCCGCCTCGAGGCTGCCTACCCCGACATCCAGACCGGATGGGGGGTGGACGTCACGCCCCTGCGGGAGGTCATGGTCGAAGACGTCCAGAGCGCCCTCGTGATCCTCCTCGTCTTCGTGAGCTTCGTGCTGCTCATCGCCTGCGCCAACGTGGCCAACCTCCTCCTCGCCCGGGTGGCGTCGCGGGAGCGGGAGATGGCGGTCCGCACGGCCCTGGGCGCGGGGCGGGCCCGGCTGGTGCGGCAGATGCTCACCGAGACGATGGTGCTC